>DAHR01000017.1:75734-114584 GCA_002498525.1 Euryarchaeota archaeon UBA58 | reverse complement strand
GTAGACGAGAATCTGCCAAGCCACTAGGAAGATCAGGTAGGCCTTGAAGGTGATTCGGTTGGCAAAGGCCCCAGTGATCAGGGCCGGCGTGATGATGGCGAACATCATCTGGTAGGCGACGAATAACAATAGCGGAATGGTGCCGTCGGCACCACCGAAAAGATCAGTCGGTTCGATGCCTCTCAGGAAAGCCATATCCAGATTTCCGATTATTCCCCCTACATCGCCGCTGAAACATAATGAATACCCCACTGCGACCCAGAGTATCGTCGAGACACCCATGGATACATAGGACTGCATCATGATTGCGAGGACATTCTTCCTGCTCACAAGGCCGCCATAGAAGAAGGCCAATCCGGGTGTCATTATCATTACAAGTGCGGTGGCTACGAGCATGAAGCTAGTATCGCCAGTGTCTAAAGGCATGATTCGTGCATTGATAATCTACACTTAGTCATTGGGACTGATGTAGCGGTAGGGAATGAGTCGCCCCTCCAGTCATCGTGAGTCCAAGCCCGCAAGGAAATTCAGAAATATTATAAAAAAGTGAATAATTTTTCAAAAATAAATTAATAATATTGATATATGTCTGCTATTTCGGTTAAGTTATCGAATAATAGGAGGTCGCGAAACATGGGTCAATCAATGCTCAACTGTCCGAAATGCAATCGCACCATGGTTTATGATCGCGCGAAGTGCGGTTCTTGTGACACTGTTCTCGAAGGTATCTTCGACCTCGGTCCGTTAGCTCACCTGTCCCTAGAGGATCAGGACTTCGTAATTTCGTTCCTGCGATGTAAAGGCTCTAATCGAGCGATGCAGAAGGAGCTCTCGATCAGCTACCCGACTGTAAAGAGAATGCTGAAGTCGGTGGTTAAGAGAATCGACGACCAATTCATCCTGCCATCGTCCAAAATGAAAGTGCTGGATCAGATTGAGAAAGGCGAGATCACTGTCGCGGAGGCCCTCGAGATGTTGGAGAGGTCGAAATGATCCACCATCACCTCTGGGCAGAGTTCAGATTTCACAAGAGCAGATTGTATCAGAGATGAGGATTGGGGGAATAGGGGTGCTGCCATGGTTGTTCACCGTCAGAATCGGGCCCCCCTGGGCGATTTTACCACTACCCGTGATTCTTCTCTGGCCGCTATGGCTCCTCTTAGCGGCTCTCTTAATTCCCCTCGG
Organism: Euryarchaeota archaeon UBA58; assembly: GCA_002498525.1. GTDB lineage: Archaea > Thermoplasmatota > Poseidoniia > Poseidoniales > Thalassarchaeaceae > MGIIb-O1. Next base: position 113,399 of record DAHR01000017.1, on the reverse strand, counting down.
TGCTCTACGAATCGAAGCCTTCGCGGCTCTTGCTGCCACCCTCGCAATTCCTCTTCACATGTCCGGACTACAAGTGCAGGTCGAGCCAACGATTGGCCCGACTATCGTAATCCGGGCTTGGTGAGGAGATGGTGATACAATGAACGAGAAGGAAAGGAAGAAGATACTGGAAATGCTATCCGCTGGGACGATTAGTCTGGAGGAGGCTGAAAGGCTACTGAATGCTATGGACGACAGCCCCCCTCTTCCCCCAATCGGCCTCGACGAGGAAAGGCTGCGCTCAGACTTGGAGAAACTGGAGTCGGGCCTAAGGGGGATGTCCAATATCGAGTCAGTATCCCCCTCGAGGAGAAAGGGGGGGAAGCCCCGTTTTCTAAAGGTCGAGATAACCAGTCATGACGGAGACAACGTCAACGTCCGAGTGCCACTCGCGCTAGCCAGAGCTGGGCTTCGACTGGGAAACATGATCCCGAAAGAGGTTCGCAGTGAGTTGGATGACCAAGGTATCGACCTCAACATTCTGTTTGAGTCTCTGTCAGAGGATGAGGCTATGGAAGCGTTAGAAGAGCTGGAAGTGGACATCTTGAGTCAGAATGGTGATTCCGTTCGAGTATTCTGCGAGTGATTCTACAGCGTCCTCGTGGATTTGAACCTCTGAGCTTCTAAACTTACGAGAGTCCAAACCGAATCAGAGGGCATCCTCTGATTCAGAGGCCCGCATAGTAGTCGATGACAGCCTCATCGAGGGCAAGCCCTGCTGCTCGCTCATCGACGGTCAAGGTCGTACCATCGCGTCGCAGCGCCTCGCCCTCGACGAAGACATCCATAACGCGCCCGCCGGAGTAGAGGACATTCGCCAACAAGCGTCGCCCATCTCTCCCAACAGGCTTCATCCGAATATCGTCCAGATCCCAAGTCACCCAATCCTGTGAGCCCTGGGTAGCCAATTGCCAAGTCGCAATTGGATTCAATACTCGTGCATCCCAGTGATCGTGTTTCTGAATCAAGCTTGCATTCTTTGCTTCGGCTCGCATATCCAGAGAGTTATTGCTCGCTGAACCATCCGTCCCCAGCCGCACATCGACTCCAGCATCCTTCATCGCTGGATAGGACATTGTCCCCCCGCAGGCGAGTTTCTGGTTTGAGGTCGGGCAGTGAACGGCGTGAACGTCGTGGCCAGCGAGTATTCTCATCTCCTTCTTGGTGACCCAGCCGCAGTGTGCACACACCGTGCCCCCATCATCTGCGCTTTGGAAGTAGCCTATGGAGTCGAGATACTCGATGGGGTACATACCGTGCTCGGCGTGGCAATCCGCAACCTCCTTGCGCGTCTCGGAAGTGTGGATATGGAGCATCGCCCCGGTTTTTTTTGCCAATTCTGAACCCTTGAGCAGAATCTCCTCGTCGCACACGTAAACCGAATGCGTTCCCACTCCGTACTCTATGCGCTCGGGCCGGGGTGATGGGCCGCGGATTAGGCTCTCCATGTGGCGCAGTGCATCTCCTGAGCCGGGTGCGAAATTTGGTGTGAGTCCGTCTGTTATCGGGCCGCAGAGGATTGCTCGAAGGCCCGTTTCTGCCAGAGTTCTCGCTATCGTTCCGGTGTGGAAATACATGTCGCAGGCGAATGTCGTTCCTGTCGCTATCATCTCTGCTGCTGCTGCGCGTGTGCCAATCTCGATGAGTTCAGGGGTCAGTCGACTCTCGACTGGAAAAATTGCTGATTCCAGCCATTCCATCAGGGGCAATCCTTCACCCATGCCTCGGTTGAGAATCATCGCGAGGTGAGTGTGCCAGTTCTGGAAAGAGCGGGTGATCAGTCGGTCGATGCCGTCGATGGTTTCGAGGACATCCTCGTCGCCGCTGCTCTCTGCCCAAGAACCGTCGGCGTTGAGGATGAAATCGCCGCGTTGGGTTGCTCCGTCGTGGTCGATCAGCCAGGCGTTGGTGATGCGGCGCGCGCCCATCTCACTCGCACTCGCCATGGCCGTCCGAGTTGCTCACTCGACAAGAACGAGTTGGTTTCCGTTTCGCTCGTTCACGACCATGAATTCGATGAAGTAGCGCGCCCGGGCGCCTTGGTCTGGAGTGATTTCGCTGCGGTCGCTGTAACGGCTCATCAGATTCGTCCGCGAGGGGTTATGCTGCTCGATTGTGCAATTCGCGAACTCGCTCGGTTCCTGATCCGGCCGGTCGCTCTCATAGGCATTGGCGGTGCAACCGAGAATCTCCTCGCACCAGATGTAACAATCGTATGGGGTCGAGCAGATGAAGTCACCCGTACTGTAGCACTGCTCGGTTGGCGTGAGCCAGTCCTGTGTCCAGATGAATGCTCTTGCGAGGTCCGAATCCGAGTTTGGGTCGTCGTAGAACTGGTGAGTGTGGTAGAGTCCGAGGAAGTGGCCGAGTTCGTGGCTGGGAACCGGGCTTGTCGCGAATGTCGATGCCCGCACCGTGCTGATGTAGTATTCACGCGAATACCACGGATACATGCTGTAAGAACCCCATCCGATACTCTGCATGACGATGTTGACATTGGCTGGGTTGTAGCCTTCAGCGAAAACATCGCCGAGTTGTGAGACCGAGATCTGGTCACCGAAATCACCGCCATCTTCGTTTGAATTGTTGATCGTGCCAGGCTTCTCACCCTCACCCTCATCCTCCTCGTCTTGGACGTCCGGAAAGGCTTCGTCGATCCAGATTATCTCGTCGAGGACGAAGTGTATTCCATATGGGTTGTAGATCGAGTTGATCAGTTCGATTCCGGTGTCGATCGATGTTTCGTTGATCAGCCAATCGATACCCTCGTTGTCTCGATGCACGAAAATTGTCATCGCCAGGGTTTTGGAAAGTCCGGTTTCGCAGTCGAGGCCGGGGTATGGCGAATCTTCTGAGATTTCGAACCAGTATTCCTGCTCGTCGCAGGCTTCGTCGATGTCGTTTGTTGAGCCGCCGAGGCAACCTGCGAGAATCGGTGCGGTGAGCAGCAAGACGAGCAGAATTGAGGTAGTTCTCACGGATGTGCGCTCAGCCACGGATAGGATGAACCTTCCGAGCAGATTGTGGTTTACTCAATCAGTTGCTGCGGTTGGCCATGAACGGCAGGAGCCTTGCTGCTAGAGCCGAGATGTTTCGGGTTTGAATCCAGACCTTGCCGTTGCCGCTGAAGTTCATGACGAGCCCTTCTCCACCTAGCAGAGCCGAGCCGAGTCCGCCGACTTTGGTGAGATTGTATCCGACACCGTCGCTGAACGCAACGACGTGACCGGTGTCGACGATGGCTGGTGTTGCTGGGGTGATCTCAATCTCCTTGATTGCACCGTATGCTGAGTAGAAGACTGTGCCTGCGCCCCCGGTCGTGCTCGCCTTGAGGAAGAACGCGCTCTCGCCCGAGAACAAGCCCTTGGCGCCCTGGAACTTGGTGTCGGTCTCGACGTTCGCTGTGGATGCGATGAATGCTCCACCCTGCATGAAGAGGTTCTCGCCCGGTGCGAGGTCGAATGAGCCTATGTCGCCCGGTGAGCCCGGTGCGATTGAGACCCAGCCGCCGTTTGGTCCGGCTGTGTAAGTGTTGAGAATGAAGGACTCCCCACCGAGTGCCATCTTCTTGAGGCCCTTGAAGAAGCCTCCGGACATTCCGGACTTCATGTCGACGCCCGGTGACTGTGCCACCATGGCGCCAGGCTCCACCTTCATCTGCTCGTTCGGATCGAGGTGGGCGGTCATCAGTGTGAATGCGGGTTGGAATTCGAACTCGGTCTTCATCGACTCGTGGTGATGGGTTCCCTTTTTCAAACCGATGCCGTGAAAATCCGTGAAATTCACTGGCAGACGGCAGAAAATCTGCTGATTTTTTCGCCGTCTGAATTCGTCATTCGGGCTTCTACAAGATCACCGGCTTTCATTGGGCCAACGCCCTTGGGGGTGCCCGTCCAGATCAGGTCTCCAGGTGTTAGGTCGTACCACTTGTGCAGATGTTCGAGGAGTTGGCTGACGCTGTGAATCATCAATTCAGTCGAGTCGTCCTGGCGAATCTCACTGTTGACTGAGAGACTCAACCTCATTGGAGAATCATCCCATTGCGCCCAAGTTCCAAGCACTCCACTGCCCTTGAAAGCCTTACCTTCGGTCCACGGCCAACCCTTACCCTTGGCGAGTGTTTGTCGAGTTCGATTCGTCGTGTCACAGCCGACGCACATCGCTTCTGGTTTGAGGTCGGCGCCGAGTCTGACGACGAGTTCGACCTCGTGGTCGATGTGCTCATCCGGGCGCAGCATCTCGATGATGTTGGTTCCGTCCGCTGCGGCCTCCACATGCGCGCTCGCGGGTTTGAGGAAGAATCGTGGGTATTCTGAGATGTCTCCACCAATCTCCTTCGCATGCCCGAGGTAATTTCGAAAGCAGCACCAACCCAAGCCCATGGCTCGCCCTCACCTGCTTCCGCTATATTTACATCGGCTTCGCCAAACTTCTACCACCTTGGATGGATCGACTTCTCCATATTCCCACCACCCTGATAGAACCGGCTTCACCTACACTCGCTCTACTCCGAGGATTGAAGGGGATGCGCCGCTCGACGGCTAACGATGGCCGACGACCCCTACCTTGTCTTGGGCGTTGGACAGGACGCGACGGAGGCCGAAATCAAGCGCGCCTACCGCAAGTTGGCGCGTCAGCATCACCCCGACCGGAATCCCAACGATGCGGCGGCCGAGGAGCGCTTCAAGGCGATACAGGCCGCCCACGCTTCAATCGGCACGGCTGCGGCGCGCAAGGAGTATGACCAGCAGCGCCGCATGGAGGATATGTTCTCGCGTGGCGGCAACCCATTCGGGGCTGGCTACGGCGGTTTCGGTGGTGGTGGCGGCAGTGGTGGCGGCTTCCGCAGCTCGGGTGGTTTCGACTTCTCAGATATCCTGAACCAATTCATGGGTGGTGCCCGCGGCTCAGACATCCGCTTCGAGACCGGTTCGGGCGCACGTGCAGGTCGCCAACAATCTCGACCACGTCCGCAACAACAAGCTCCCGCACGCGGGCCCGATATCGAAGCAGGGCTCGACATCAACCTCACTCAAGCCCTGCGCGGAACAAAACTCGAGTTCGGACATCGACGCCTTCGCCTCTGCTCTAAATGCAAAGGTGCATCCTTCAATTCCCATCAAACCTGCGCAGTCTGCAATAGCAGAGGCGTCGAAACTCGCTCTTCAACAATCACCGTTACCGTCCCAGCCGGAGCCCAGCACGGCCAACAATTGCGCCTGAAGAAAATGGGCCACGAACACCCACAAGGCGAGGCCGGCGACCTCCTCATCACCCTGCGACTCGACGCCGAGGAAGGCCGTCGCTGGGAGGACGGCCGTCTCATCCAGGAGGTCGCCGTACCCTACACCACCCTGATGCTGGGAGGTTCGATCCGAATCCGCACACCAGCCGGCAAACGCGTGCAGATCGAGGTCGCAGACGGCACTCGCATCGGTGACGTCCGACGACTCGCAGGCCACGGCCACGACGGCGGACCTCTGGACATAGAATTCGTTCTGGCAGAGCCCGGGAAAGTCAGCAAGAAGCAGATTGAAACCCTCAAGAAAATGCGTGATGCAGGACTCTGATTCAACGGGTTAGTGTAAAATGGAAAGCGCCGGAGCCCGACAACATGTACGAGGTTCGCGACTTCGCTCGGGTGGCGGATTTTCTGCTGCCGAGGAAGAATCAGGTGCACGCGGTGATTCTCGTTATGAGCCTCGTGATGGTCCCCGGATTAATCGCCAGTCTGACTCCGATCGACATCGAATCCTACGATATGGAATCGCCGGAATTGACCGCTTTCAAAGTGCTCAACGAAGACTTCGCAGCGTCCGAGGAAGCCTATGGCGTCATGATTTCGATACGTGACCCGATGCACGTTCAAAATGGCCCTATTGCGCCCCACATCGACGAAAATGGTGATGTGCTCCACGGCGAGCTTCCTACTGCTAAGGAACGGGTCGGATACCCTGGTGAATCTGCTGGATTGGTCGGTGAGGGGATTCCTCTGGGCGGGATTCTGAACCTCACCGTACTTCGTGAAATCGAAATGAAGATTGCTCGTGTGGCCGCAGACCCTCTGGCGGAATTCATGCGGCCGCTGGTCAGCGAATTGTCGGGTCAGAATGTTGCTGGTGCACTGGCTCTGCCCGACAATTTCCGCAGTTTCATGGCTGGCGAATCGATGCTCACGCGCGGGACGGTGAATCTTTTCGGACAGCCCGTTCCCGCGCGAACGAATTGGGATGATTGTGGTGTTCTAGAATGCCTCGAATTCGACGATGCGAACATCACTCAGGCGCACATCGACCTTGCTGCACATCGGATGATGCTGCATTCGGATGGGGCGATGTTGCGCTGGCTCTCGACCGACCGTGGCTTCACCTACGATGAGTCGAGCCCCGTGATCGGTCCGATCGGGGGGAAAATGACTGAGGATGGGACTTTCGCCGACGATATCGAGTGGGGTCCTGGTCGCTGGTCGGCTTCGACGACTTGGATTCTCTTCCAATTGAGTCGCGATGCGATGGAGGAGAGTGGATTCACACACTCTTGGGCAGAAGCGGCTGCCGAGCCGGATGGATATACTTACTTCGGCTCGAAATTGCGGACGACTGCTCCCATCAACACGGCTGAGGAATGTCGGGCTTCGGTAGATGCTGGAGAGAAGCCGTGCAGCGCCGAATGGGCGATCATCGCCCTTGAAACGAACCTGCGCACGACCGACGAACTCACCCTGACGATGGTCATTGGGGAGGGCATCAATGTCGAGATGAACCGCGAATTGCAGGAATCTGCGATTCTGATGGCCGGAATGGCTGTTGCGATCATCGTCTTGCTCTGGGTCAGTCTGCGGCGATTCTCGGATGTTGCGATCGTCGCCGCGACCCTTGGTTTCAGCCTCCTGTGGATGCAGGGCTCGATCGGCTGGGGGATAATTCTTGGAAACGAATTTGGATTCAAGATAATCAGTCGAAGCCAATTCTCGAACCTTCTGCCGATTCTCGTTCTGGCGCTTGGCATCGACGATAGTCTGCACGCTCTCCACCGCTACAAAGAGGAGCGGCGTAGTGGCAAAGCGCCCCACGACGCCGCTCATTCATCGATGTCCCGCGTGGGTCGCGCAATAATGCTGACTTCCTTCACCACGATGTCGGCTTTCGCTGCCAATCTGACTTCAGATATCGCTGCACTGCGCTCCTTCGGCATCGAAGCGGCACTCGGTGTCGGTGCAGCGTTCATCCTCACTGGATTATGGGCGCCGATCATCAGGATGGACTGGGATTTATTAATGGAGAAGCGCGGTAAATTACCCGAAGAAACGACTGGTAAAGTCCACATGATTCGCGAGGAATGGCTCACTGGCATCGCCGATAATTCCTCGAAACACGCAGCGCTGCTGCTCACAGTGATAGTTGCCACGACCGCCCTCGCGGTGCCGGTGATGATGAGCCTCGAGGGCGATTTCAAAGTCGAGGATTTCATCGATGGCGAATCTGATTTCGCTCAGGGAGTCCTCCTGATAAACACCAGATTCAGCGATGAAGGCGAACCTGCTTCAGTCGTCATTGAGGGCGATATGCTCGATCCGCGCGTTTTCGCTGCGATCCAAGCGACTCGCGACAATATGGCCAATGCTTCGGCCAATGATCCTGGAAAATATACCACGACTCCGCTCGGTACGCCAGAAATGCACGCCATCGACGAATTGGTATGGTTCGCCGAAGCCAGTATGGTGGTCGATTCGACACCATTCGAGGCTGCGGGTTGGGGGGCGAGCGACCTTGATTGCGATACCGATTCGAATGGACTTCCCGAGGAAACAGACCGTGATTGTCTGCGCTTCATGTTCGGCTTCGTCTTCACCTATGGGATTCCTGCTGGGGGCATCATTCCGACGATTCCAGCGTCGATTGCAGGACTTTACATTCTACCTGAATGTGAGTTGGATCCGCTTGCAGTCCACCTTTGTGACGACGGGACCGAGCCAGAATATCTGCGCATGACGATGGCTTGGGGAATTTCCAATGCGGAGCAATTCAGTCTTGTCGAATTGGCTTTGGCCGAGTTGAAGATGGACATGCAGCCTTTCCAGGATCTGGCCGCTCAGGACATCTCGGTTCGGGCCGGAATCGGTGTTGCGAGTGAAGAATTTCCTGTGACTTGGGCTATTCCGACAGGAGATCCCGTGATTCGATATGTAGCCGCTTCGAGCATGCAGAATCAGTTGCAATCCTCGCTGTTTCTTGGGGTGCTTTTCTGCTTGATCACGCTGTGGTGGGGCTTCCGCAGAATTGATTCCGGATTCGCCGATTATTCGACGAAAGACCTCCTCCTATCCTCGCCTGTCATCATCGCACTCACCGCCTACGTCTACTTCACTGTTGGTAGCGGATTCGCCGCACTGCTCGGTGTTTGGCTGGTTGTGGGCGCCGGGCTCTGGGGAGTTCGGTCGCTGTCGACGGCGATGTTCACGACGATTCCGATCGTCGTCGTCATCATCTGGTTGTACGCGATAATCGCGTTGGCTGGATACGGATTGAACATGGTCACCGTTGCTATCGCGGCGATGGCTCTGGGTGTTGGGATCGATTACGTGATTCATGTTGTTGAGCGCTACCGTGAGGAGCGCTCGGAAGGTGCGAATGTCGATGCGAGCATTCGCGCCATCGGTGGGGCGGCCGGTTTGGCGTTGTTCGGCTCGGCGGTCTCGGATGTCACAGGATTCCTCATCATCGCGCAGTCGCCGATGGGATTCTTCGCGAGTTTCGGCCTGTTCTGCGCTGTGATGATCGGATTGTCGCTCTTCGCGAGTTTGGTCACGACACCAGCAATGCTGGGCTCGCTGGCGCGACGCCGCAAGACGCAGACTCAGCAGGTTGAAGCCCAGTAAGCCTAGCGGTTAGCATGAGCGAATCGGACGAGTTGACCGATCTCGAGCGCGCCGACGAGGACTGCGTTCTGCGCTTCGCTGACGGCGCAGCATTCACTCTCGGTTACGTCGAGCTGCGCCTCGTCTGTCCCTGCGCGAAGTGTAGGCCGAGGCAGGAGAACGAGCAGAGAATGATTGAATTCCGCGAGGAGGTCATGCGCTTGAGGATGGCCAAGCCGAAGGCCGAATTGGTCGGCCGTTATGGCCTCAGATTCGAATGGTCAACCGGATGTTCAAGCGGACTGTATTCCTTCCCGTTGCTGCGCCAGGTCTGCGAGATCGATGGGTCAGTGTTGGGTGAGTGAGCGGATTTTCACGTTTACGTTCACTTTCAGTGCATAGCCTCATTGATAATTCTTCAAGAACTCTGAACAATCGTTGCCCCCTCCCCTCACCAGCCTTTGTTTTCCGCTTTCAATCACGCAGAATAATCACCGGTCTAGGCCCATTAAGACACCTCTTTCGGGACCCGAAGCGCTCAAAGGTGACCCACCGCTGGCCCAAGCATCGCAGCGTGGGATTCCCTCCCCCGCAGCGGTGGGTGATCCAATGACCCAGAACGACACGGATGGACAGGCAGCCGCGCCAGACGCGGAGGATGAGTGGCAACTCTACGCCACCGCTGGATATGCTGCTGCCGAGAATCCGTGGGACGACCTCGTCGCCGTGAATGAGAAGCCGGAAGAGGCTGAAGAGTGGTTCGACGGCGACGATTTCGAAGTTGAAGGTGCTACCATCGACTGGGATTCTCCTCCCTGCCCTGCTCCGCTGGGCATCGCTCACATGATTCGCATCGGTGCTTGCGACACATGCTTGCATCGTGTCGGTGGTCGCCGCACCGATGAGGTCGGCGCGGCTGGCGGCGCTCTGCTTCGCGCCTCCGCCTTCGCTCGCGACAAGGAACTCGAATCCTTCACCCCCCCCGACCTCTGTCCACTCTGTGAGGACCTGTTTTCTGATGTTGACAACATCGTCGAGCGCATCGTCGAGCAGACTGGTGAGCTCGACCATGGCAGCCTGCAGATCGGCATTCACGTGCCCAAGGATCTGCTGGCTGAAGAAGATCGCATCCGCACTCGCCATGGCGCGGGCGGCTCGCGCCCGTTCAAGGCCGCCTTCACTTCCGCCATCAAAGCCGGTGTCGCGGAACGAATGGATGGCGTCTCATTCGTCAAGGAACGCCCCGACCTGATGATCCTCATCGACTGTCTCACACTACGCGTCAACGTCGACATCCGCCCTGTCTTCATCTACGGTCGCTACCGCAAACTCGGTCGTGGCATTCCCCAGACTCGCTGGCCCTGCCGCGCCTGCCGCGGCCGCGCCACCGGCTGCGAGGCCTGCGAGGAAACAGGCTTGCAGTACCCAGATTCTGTGCAAGACCTCATCGGCGAGACATTCCGCGATGCACTATCCGCCGACGACACATCGTTCCATGGCATGGGTCGCGAGGACATCGACGTCCGCTGCCTTGGCAGGGGCCGCCCATTCGTCCTCGAAATCAAGCGCCCGCGCATCCGCCGCGTGGACCTCGAGAAGATTATGCATGCCGTCAACACCAGCGCTGCCGACAAAATCGAAATCAGCGACCTGCGATGGACCAACCGAAGCGAGGTCAGCAGGATCAAGGAGACGCGAGCCGAGAAGTCCTACACCATCCGCTTCACACTCGAGAATCCACCCGACGAAAAGCAGATCATCGCCGCAATCAACAGCCTCTCTGGAGTCACTCTTGAACAACAGACACCGAAACGAGTCTCACACCGTCGAGCCGATAAGAAGCGTCGCCGGAAGGTCGTCTCGATAGACAGAATCGAACTCTTCGATAAAGAAATTCAATTCTCAGTTCGCTGCGAAGCCGGCACTTACGTCAAGGAACTGGTCCACTCCGACGAGGGCCGCACGGTTCCGTCAATAGCCAGCGTTCTCGAGCAGGATTGTCAGGTTCTGTGGCTCGATGTTGAGGATATCCACGCCGACTGAGTTCGAACCGATTCAGATGCCCTTAAGAATACGAGGCAGGTCGCCCGCTCGCACGACCTATGGTCGAGGGGTGAAATTATGCGCCGAAGTCACGGAACTCGTCAAGGAACACGCAGTATTCTGCGCCGCTCGAAGACACAACGAGGTCGCATCAACATCGCTCGCGTGATGCACCAGTACGAGATTGGCGACCGCGTCGCAGTCGTCCTCGATGGCGCCCAACAGAAGGGTATGCCTCACCGCCGCTTCCAAGGTGCTACCGGCATCATTCAAGCGCAACAGGGACGTGCTTGGGTGATTGACCTACACGACAAGAACATGGCCAAGACAGTCGTCGCCCGCGCTGAACACCTTCGCCCTCTGGAGTGATTATCATGTCGGATAAGGAATTCGTCGATTTTGCCACCGTGCGCGACCTGCTGCTGGATGCTCGTGAGCGCCGTGGCGAGCTTTCCTATGAACAGAAAGTCGCTCTCTTCCACGCGGAGTGGGCTGCAAGCGAGAACCGCGGTGGAATCAAGACCGATTCCGCCATTTTCAAGCAACTCGTCAACTCCTTGGCTGAGAACGAGAAACTCTCTAAACACCCAGAAGTCTGCGCCAAGATCGCCGAACTCATGCCGATGAGGGTCGAGGACGTCCGGGTCATCATCGCTTCGAAGCGCATCGCTATGGACACGCCGGAGATTGAGGAAATCATCGACATAGTTCGCAAAATCATCCTCTGAATCGCCACTTCGAGCAACTTTTCAGGCGTTTCCGCCGATGAATCCCTTGAAGAATGGTAACCGCCCTCCAAGGGGTGAAGATGATGCAGCCGAATGGTGAGAACAATGGTGACGAAGTAGCCGAGGGGCCACTCGCAGACCAAACCCATCTGAGGGTTCTCGACATCCGTGAACGACGTCCTGTCGGTCACGAGATGCACGCCCTGACCGAGCCCGGTCTGCACATAGTCAGGGCGCGGGTTCATTCTTCTTCCACCCACGAAATCGGTGATCATCTCGAGGTTTTCAGTGACGGAATAGGGCCGATTTCGATCGTTCGATTCCGCGATCTCACGAATCAGGCGAACAATTCCCTGCTCGATGCTGTCAAGGAATCGATTACCGAAAATCCCGACGAGCATCTCAGTTTCTTCAATCGGGCGCAGAATCTCTCGCTGAAGATGCACGCTTTCCAACTGCTGCCCGGCGTTGGCAAGTCGACGGCTCAGAGTTGGGTGCAGATTCGTGGTGCCAACGGCTGGGTCGACTTGGACGAGGTGTCGAAGGGATTGGGCGTCGATGCGATCACTCTGCTGGCTGAGAGATACGTCAAGGAATTGGAGAATCCAGCCGAAGTCCCGAGCCTCCTCGAACTTCTGGTTCGCTCGGAAAATTAGACTCGGGTGGTCCGATGGATGACCTCGATGTTCGATTGCTGGTCGATCTTCTAAGGGACCGGATCCGCCCTGACCGCGCGCTCGGGCAGCACTTCCTACTCGACGAAGCGGTCATCGCGCGAGCGGTGGAATTAGCAGGCGTGGACTCTCCAATCACAGCCGCCAGCCATTGTCTGGAGATAGGTCCGGGTCCTGGCTCACTGACACTCGAACTCCTACGCACGGGCGCGAGGGTCACGGCGCTCGAGGTCGATGCGGAGGCGATCGCCCACCTCGGCCGCGTATTCGGTACCGCTGATGGCCGTCTGTCAGTCCAACAAATCGATGCGCTGCAGGTCGATTGGCCCACAGACATCAGCCATATCGTCTCCAACTTGCCATTCCAGATTTCGAGCCCGGTCCTCGATCGCATCCAGAAGCATCACGCGCGCAACCCACTCTCCGGAATCGTTCTGCTCGTGCAAGACGAGTTCGCAGAGCGAATGGTGATGAAGGGAGGCAACGCCAGCCGTGGCCCTCTCGGCCATTCGCTGTGGCTGCAATTCGACATCGAACTCGACCTCAGAGTTTCTCCGAGCGCCTTCAGCCCTGCACCCAGAGTCACCTCTCGACTCGTCGCCCTCAAACCCGCCACTCGCGAGAACACCGACCAGATTGACGAACGCCTCTTCCGCCTCGTCATCAGCAGTTGTTTCGCCAACCGCCGACGCAAGTTGCGCACCACCCTCAAGCGCCCACCAAGACGCCTCAACCGAATCAACGGTTGGCACAAAGAGCGCTGGACAAGGGGAATCGAGAGACTCGAACCTGCACTTCTGGACCTCAGACCAGAGAATCTGACATCCGAGGATTGGGCCAGCCTGATTGGCAAAATCAGTTTGGAATGAGGTCATCCGAGCCTATCGTGCCCGTGCCTTGATAGAGGGCCGCTGGTTCCGAGGGTCGGGGCGGAGGAGAGCGGAGCTCGCCTCAGACGTCGCGGAGGGATTGAATGGCAAAGAAGGACACCTATCTGGCCTTGCTGCGTCGCGGTATCGATCAGATGACCGCTCAGACACTCGCGGATTCCGGCCTCAAGGTCGGCGACCTGAAGAAACTCGACGAGGAAAAACTTCGCAATAACTACGGTCTGACGTCAGATATCGCCAAGTCCGTTCTCTCATCCGTCAGGTCCGGCCCACGTGCTGCCTCAGCCCAACGTTACCTCGCCGACGTCCTCTCCAAAGGCAAGAAGAAGAAGGTCGACAAGATAGAGGAGCAGCGCTTCAAGCGCGAACAGAAGGATCTGATTTCAGAACTGTTCGAGAAGAAGGAAGAGCTGCGAATCGCCAAGGTCGAGTCGTTCCGAAGCAAGAAACTGGTGATGAATCGACTCGGCAAAACCATCGAACTCATCGTCAAACTCGAAACCTCGTTCGATGACGAAGGCAAGCGCGAGCAGCGCAGTAAATTGCGCGACCAACTCGAGACGCGCGGCCTCGAAGCCGCGCGCGACCATGAGATGCTGGAGTTGGTCGGTACACCACAAGACATCGTCGATTTCCGCAGGAAGCTCGCGCCGGTACTGTGCATGTACGCCTGCCCATCTTGTGGGGAGGAAATGGACCCACGAGGGAGCAATATCGTTGAGAATCCGAATGATTTCTCGTTCATATGCTGGGATTGCGAAGAGGAATTCCACGCACCGATGGCAAAATTCGTCGACGACCGACTGAACAACGGAAACCTAATCAAAATCGACCCCGATATCAAACCCCGTCACAAGGTCGTCAAACCGCCCAAGAAGCAAACCGCTGACACCATCAAAGACATGATGATGAAGGATCTGGAGGAGACCGGCGCTTCTGCAGAAGAGATGGCAGCGGCGGTCGAAGCCAGCGAACTCACTGTGGGACTGATGAGCATCGATGAGTGGATCGATCAGACGCTCGCAGCGAAGGGCTACATCCAGGCGCAAGAGCATCGCGAGGACTTCATTCTCGCGACGGGCGCGGGTGCGACGAAATTCAACAAGTGGATGAAGAAGGCTGGACTGCGCTTCAACAAGCAGACGGGTCAGTGGACCCGCTGGTCTGACCGATGATTGAAGGCGGGGCGATGTCTCGCCGTCGCATGGTGATTATTCGGTTCTATCGAGGTCGGCTGCTCCTCGGGACGGCTGAGGCTGAGGTGGACGAGCCATTGGTCGATGTGGCTGAGAAGGCCGGCGTTGAGATTCCGACCAATTGCACCTCGGGAAATTGCGGAACTTGTCTCGTTCGATTGGTCGAGGGGCGAGTCGATTATCCTGACCCACTGCCGCCTGGATTGGATGAGTTTCTGGTCGAGGACGGCGGTGTCCTCGCATGTTGCATGGAACCGATCGGAGCCTGCGACATCGATGTCATCCCACCATTGTGAAGGAGGTTGAGAAATGGCATTTGGAGGAGATACTCAACTTCTGGGCATCATCATCATCGACATCATCGGTGTGACCATCGCCATCTGGTTTCTAGCCAGCAGATTGCGCGCAAAATTGGCCGAAGTCGAGGCGCGTCAGTCCAAGCGCTGGAAAGTCGACAAATTACCGCCGAAGTCAGAGGAAGAACCTCCCTCGCACGAAGAAGAATGATGCATTACGCCCTGATTTGGTGTATCACAAACCACGCTCAGAGCCGGCCATGACAACGAGCACAGTTCTGAGGTCATACACCCCATCTCCAGCGCCGAAATCACTTCAGTCAGCCGCAGCGGAAGCGGAGTTTGGACATCGTAATTCTCGCTTTGGCGAGAGGATGGAATAGATAACGGCCACTCATGGATTTCGACGGATAATTCATCCGTTCATACTGGCCGAAAGTTCGAATCATTCGTTGACAGCAGCGGTCCAGCGGTCGGCTTGTGGTACGCCCACGACTTCGATGTGACAGGCGAGGACTCCGCGCTGGGATTTGATGTCCGAGCGCAATGTGATGAGGTCTGCGAGGCAGCACGGGCAGTGCGCTCTGGTTGGCTGTATCCACAATTCAACGATGCCCGCATCGTTGACTTCCACACCGCGTAGAATGCTATCGTCGGTGAGATTCTTTCCGTGTGGTTCCTTGCGTCCGCGCAGCAGCCGTGCGAGGCGGCGCTGAGCCGTTGCCCTAGTGCGAGACACGCTTGTGGGCAGAGGTGCGCGGGCTTAGTGCTGATGCTTTTGGAGCTTCAAATGTCGAGCGTGACTTTGAGCCACTGCTCGGCTGCTGCAACATTGGGAAGGTCGGTGACATCGGTGCCTATTCGGCGGTGATCGAGACGGGTTCCGGCAAGGTCAGCCGACCATCCGCCGCTGCTCGACATCACTGCGACGGGCTTCTTGATCTGCCAAGCGAAGGCGATTTCGGAGAGTGTTCCCGCGCCGCCCTTGACGCCGATGCAAGCATCACCTGCTCGGGCTACGAGCATGTTGCGAAACAGGCCGAGACCTGTCGGGATGATGACGTCGATGAATTCGTTTGCAGATTCAAAGTCCCCCATCGGCAGGATTCCGATGGTGTCCCCTTCTGTGTAGCGCGCGCTCGAGCGCGCGCCCTTGCAGACCGCTGACATGACTCCACCAAGACCGCCACAGGCGACTCGGCAACCAAGGTCGACGATGGTGCGCCCAAGGTCTTCGCAGAGTTGCTGGACATCTGGAGAATCGCTCAGATCATTCGAGCCGAAGACGGCCACTGTCGGCCTGTGGCTCATGCTTCCCACTCCGTCAACAAATCCCAAGACGAGCCCGAAGTCAGGCATTCCATGCCGTCCGAGGTTCGAGCGAATGTGTCTTCAGTGCCGATTGCGCCTTCGTCGAAGAGGACTTTCGGCTCGATAGCCATGGTTCCACCTACTTCGAGCGGTCGGTCGAAGCGGTCCGCCACCACCGGAGTCTCGTCCAATTCCAGACCGACCGAATGGCCCAAGAAAATCGCTTGATTCGGCGGCATGCCCATCAGATGCTCAGCATATCCCATTTCGACGGCGAGCCCATGGCCGATTAGCCAGGCCGCTGAACAATCCTCGCCTCTCCCGAGGCTCTCTACCACAGAATCTCGAATCTCAGCCATGTGGCCGAGCCGCTCATGCCACTCCTCCGAAAGAGGTCCGGCGCTGAACATCCGCGTGCAATCGGAGACGTAGCCGCGGTGGAGGTGAACGATGTCGACGATGACTGGCTCATTGGCCACCACCTTCGCGTGACCAGCGCCCAAGGAGGAAATGGGACTGGCACCCAAACCCCCCAGAGCCGAGTCGAAGTAGGACGGAATCGCCCCCGATCGACCGGCGGCAACAACCACACGATCACAATCCATCGGCCAGCGCCGCATGCGAATCCTACCACCGAATCCAGCCGCACGGCTGACCTCATCGGCCGCAGCAGCCAATTGCAATTCAGTGCGCCCAACACCGCCGCAGTCGCGGACTGCGGCGAACATCTGGCGATTGATAGCACCGCTCGCACGGTGCATAGCCAACTCCCATTCGGACTTTGTCTCGCGCAGGCGATAGAGAATACGAGTACAATCCGCAACCTCACCCAATGAGGCGAGTTTACCTGCGAAGAAGACGAAGCGGTCGTGAGGCATCTTACCTGCCAGAAGGGCAGGAGCCCTCGTCCCACCAGCCGCCCGAATCGCATTCGCCAGAGCACTCATGCGCGGCTGAGCAACAATCGAATCAGGAGCATCATCTCCACCAGCCTCGAATTCAGCCCGTTCTATCGACTTGCGAACCCAGTGAACATTCGAGACATCAGAACCATCTGCACCAACCAGAAGCAGACCGTTCTGTCGACCCCCCGTCAGCCAATACAATTCCACGGGATCGTCGATCAAAGCAGATTCCAGACCAGCTTCAGAAAGGGCCGAGCCGAGCCGTTGCCGCCTCGCCTCCAATTCAGCGACGGGAACCCTCCAGTCCGCGCCATCCGGCCCAGTCAAGCGAGCGGCATCCCAAGTCATGAACACTCCACCATGCGCGAACCACAAAGGCATTGGGGGAACGGCAATCAGGCCAGCCGTTATCCATCACCATCATAACACGCCCGCGGTTGCCAAAAAACGTGAACGGCGTTTTGTCGCTGGACGACGTCCGCCTGAGCGGCAAACGAGTCTTGTTTCGAGTCGATGTCAATTCGCCACTTCACCCCGAGACCGGCGCTTTCCTCGACGATAGTAGATTGCGTGGGATCGTCCCGACTTTGAGAGCACTTTCCGACGCCAAAGTCGTCATCATCAGTCACCAGTCGAGACCGGGGAAATCCGACTTCACCAACATGTCTGGCCACGCCGAGAGAATGGTGAGAATCCTTGGTCGACCGGTCCGATTCATTCCAGATGTTTGTGGAGAAGTCGCTTTGGAGGCAATTCGCTCGATGATCAACGGCGAGATAATCTTCCTCGATAATGTCCGGATGCACCCTGAGGAGATGGCACTCTCGCGCGCCACCCCCGAAGAGCTCGCAAAGTCACAGATCGTTGCCACACTCGCCCCCGAATTCGACGCCTACGTCACCGACGCCTTCGCCGCAGCACACCGAAACTCACCTTCGCTCTCGGGCTTCGCCGAAGAACTTCCGTGCTTCGCTGGAAGGTTGATGGAGCGCGAGATCAGCGCCCTCGGATTGGCTGTCACGGCCCCGCCTCGGCCCTATGTCGTGATTCTCGGAGGGGCCAAAGCCGACGACTCCCTCCGGGTTGCAATCAATCTCATCGAGCGGGATGTCGTCGACACCGTGGCTTTCGTCGGAGTTGTCGGCAACATGATGCTGTGGGCTAGTGGAATTGATATTGGTGAAGGCAATCAAGACTTCATTCGCAACACGCTGGGAGACTCATTCGAAGAGACATGGTCGGCAGCACGGCACCTGCTGACCGACCACGAGAAACTCCTCTTCCTACCATCCGATGTGGCGGTGGAAAGGGATGGGGAGAGAATTCCGATGAAGGTGGAGGAATTGCCGACCGAAGACCCGATTTACGATATCGGATTGGAGACTTTGATGCAACTTCGACCGCTTCTTCTCGATGCGAATTGCATCCTATGGAACGGCCCGGCCTCCTACTTCGAAAAGCCGCAATTCGCCTTCGGGACCATTGAGATTCTCAACATCTGCACCGAATCGGCAGCGCTGACGATCGTTGGCGGGGGGCACACCAGCGCTCTGGTCAGTTCGCGCGGTGTGAGCGACAAAATCTCACACAACAGCACCGGCGGCGGCGCCTGTCTGACCATGCTTTCCGGCGCCCGAATGCCGGTAATCGAAGCGCTCATGAGAAGCGCGAGCGTCTTCTCAAAATCTGAGTAATAAGCGTGGGAACCGGCTTCGCGACCGCGAGGCCGCGACTCCTGAATGATGAGGAGTTGGAGCCACTGGGGAGATTTGAACTCCCGATCTTCTGATTACGAATCAGACGCTATACCGAGCTAAGCTACAGTGGCGACGACGCGCCCACCTGAGATTTCTGCATAAGCGAATCGGTGTCTGCAGAAGCCTCTTGGCCTACCGAGTTCAGGGCGAGTCGATGGAAGAAGACAGCAATCAGCCCTATTTGGGCGGCACGCCAGCAGACACGCCTCCGGTTCATCAAACGGTATTCGTTCAGGATGGCCCGGTAATTCCAGTTCAGAAAAGTGTAGCAGCCAAAGTCATTGGTTGGTTTGCGATAGTATTGGGTTGCTTAGGTATCTTGTCTGCACCGCTGGGTTTCATCGATTTTGGGGCGATGGATTTTGATGGAAATCCAGTCACCTATTCGATGTCGTACAAGGTTGTCACAACTCTGACGGCGCTCGTGTCTGGTGGTTTGGCAGCAGTCGGCGGATACAAGATGACGAATTACGAAAAGAAAGGAATCTGGTTGATTTTCGGCTCCTTTGCTGTGAATTGGGTGGGCGGAATCGCCGAAGTTTATCTGAGTCCAGATGTGATGGGATTAGGCCAAGAAGGGATGTCACTGATGGCCGGAGCAGCAGGATTTGTTGGAATTTTCTGCTATGCAATCTGTGGACTGATTGTCGCTATCCCGCTGCTTATGGCAAATGGCGGAATGGAATGATCAGCGCAGATCGCTGAGATCCAGCATGTGGCCGATGCGGTTCTGAACATCTGAGAGAATCGCATCGAGTGAGTCTTCGTCTCGCCCCTCTGCACGCATCACCAGAATCGGCTCCGTATTGCTCGGTCGGCAGAGGTACCAGCCGTTCGGATAGGTGACTCGGATTCCGTCAATCGTCAATTTTGGTAGGTCTGAAAACGCCTTCTCCACCGCGCTCATCGTCGCTTCGCGCTCACCGGTCAGAGGCACCTTCGTCTCGTCGGTCGAAGGATAATCGGATAAGGCGGAGAACCGCTCCGAAAACTTTGGTCCTCCAGAATTTGGGCTTGGGTCACGGCCGATCATCTCTAGCAGTCGGGCCGTGTTGTAGAGTGAGTCATCGAATCCGGGCCAGCGGTCATTGAGGAAGAAATGCCCCGACATCTCACCGGCCAGAGGAGCGTCAGGATTGGCTCGCAATTCGCTCTTCATGAACGAGTGGCCGGTCCTCACCATGCGTGGGATTCCACCTGCCTCTCGGATCATTTCTTCAAGCGCCATACTACATTTCACATCGTAGAATATCGTACGCTCCGCTTCGGTCCCATCGCGGCGGTCGACGAGTATGTCCGCCGCGAATATCGCCATCAATCGGTCGGGATGGATGAAGCGGCCGGCTTCGTCAACGACGCCGATTCTGTCGCCGTCGCCATCCATCCCGATGCCGAACTCGCAGTCGTTTTCGACAACAGCGGCCGCCAAGTCGAGCATGTTCTTCGGCCGCGTTGGGTCAGGAGGGTGGTTCGGGAAGGTGTTGTCCCATTCGCAATGAACTGGTATCACCTCGACTCCGAGCTGCTCCATCAAACGCAGCGCCAGTGGGCCAGGCACGGCATTTCCGCAATCGATGGCGATGCGTATCGGGCGCTGCGGTTTGCCAGCGTTTTCCACGATGATTTTGAGGTATGATTCTTCGAAGTCAGGGACTTCGTTACTGCTTCCTGATCCACTGCGGAACACGCCAGCATCGAATGTCGCCTTGAGTTCCTGCAATTCCTCTCCAGCCATCGGCAATGTGCCATCACAGATCTTGAATCCATTGTATTCAGGCGGATTATGACTGGCGGTAATCGCCACCGCCGCATCGACTGGCAAGTCCACAGTAGCCCGATAAAGAACCCCAGTCGTAGTCACTCCGAGGTCCATTACATCCGCTCCCGCCGCATTCAGGCCGGCAACCAAGGCAGCGTGCAATTCAGGCCCTGAATCGCGGATATCACGAGCCACAGCAACCGTATTCGCATCCAGATGAGTGGCCAGTGCTTGACCTAATTGATGAGCAAATTCCGCATCGAGTTGGCTGCCCGCCAAACCTCGAATGTCGTATGCCTTGAAGACGCTCACAGGCTTCTCGGGCCGCTCAGACTTCATCAGTCCATCGAGTCGGCGGCGCCCGAGCCGCGGAATGCCTCACAGACGATCTCAATCAGTGCATCGAGCGGCAGACGCGACACTTCGTAAGCCGCGCGCGAGGGTGGCATCGTATCTCCTAACCATGCACCGTAGATTTCGTTGACTTCGCCATAATCGTCCATTGAACTCAGCAGAATCGTGACTTTGACAAGGTCGGCTCGCGAGCTGTTCGCCGCCGCCAGAAGAGCATCGACCTTGGCCAGAGCAGCGTGGGTCTGAGATTCGATATCTGCCCCCGCTTCGACCGCGACTTGACCCGACAGCCAGATGTGATCCTTGACCGTGATTCCCGGGCTGTAGGGGGCGTAGGTGGTGCCACCGGTGTCGATCTTGAGTTTGCGTGCCATGGCTGTCCGAGGGTGCCTGAGGTTATGGCTATTGACGCAGCATATCGACGATGATCAGATGGTCACTAGCGACATTTTCAGCGCTCAATGCATCGATTGTCACCCAAGCCGCTGACTCAGCATCATCAGCACCGACCGGCGTCACATCGAGGTCAGCATCGACCAGATAGAAGAGTCCGACGCAGTGTTTCCGAGGGTCTCTGCCCGGAGTTCCTAGCACGTCTAGAATTCGTGGATTCTCGCCTGAAACACCAGTCTCCTCGAGCATCTCTCGCAAGACCGCGTCCTCGGGGTCCTCGCCGTAATCGACGAAGCCGCCGGGGAACGCCCAGAGCCCAGCCCAGACGGCGGGTTCGGGACCTCTCTGAATCATCAGCAGTTCGAGCCCTTCGTCAGTCTCACGCGCAGCGACTGCATCAACGGTGACAGAAGGGCTGCGATAACCATCTCTGCCGCATTCTGGACAACGCTGGTCAACCAAATTTTCGTTACTCTCAACTGCCATATCTTCGCCTTCGTTTCTGGTAGTCATCTATGGCCTCGTAGAGGTCTTTGCGGGTGAAGGAAGGCCAGTGAACGTCCGAGAAGTAGAGTTCGGAGTAGGCGATCTGCCAGAGCAGGAAGTTCGAGACTCTCTCTTCGCCGCTGGTTCGGATGACGAGGTCTGGGTCGGGCAGATCTGCGGTGTAGAGACGACTCGAGATGGCTTCTGGGTCGATCGAGTCGAGGGAAAGTTTGCCACTCGCGTGATCGGCCGCGATGTTTCTGACTGCATCGACGATTTCCTCGCGGCCGCCGTATGCGAGACAGATCGTGAACAGAAAATCGTCGTACTGCGACGTTGCTGCTTCCGCGCGAGTGATGGCTTCGCGAACACGCTCGGGCAGCAGGTGGCGTCTGCCGACGACCTGGACTTTGACACGATTATTGTGGATCAGTGGGTCGGCGCAGATTTCGTCAAGGCCAGTGACATAGAGGTCGTAGAGGGTGTCGAGTTCGTCTCCTGCGCGCTCCTCGATATTCTCTGTCGACAGCGCATAGACGGTGAGATAGCGGATGCGCAGGTCGAGAACCCAGCGCATGACTTCCTTGAGGCGTTCCTTTCCTGCTGCATGACCTGCATCGCGCTCGATGTTCTGATTCCAGGCGAAGCGGCGATTGCCGTCCATGATCATCGAGATGTGTCTTGGCATCAAGTCTTCATCCGCCGACTTGATGCGGTCGCGAAGTCGAAGCGTGCGGATGCGGTCCATCCTCGAGACGACGCTCCAAGTCAGGGAGGAATTAGCTATCCAGCGTGATGGTGCGGCAATGATTCGGAACTTAAGGAGCCATTTCGCGAGGTTGTCGATTCGACGACCTGCGGCATGACGCGCGCGACTCATGAGATGACCAGATGCCAGCCGCGCTAAAGGTCGTCGGCGGCAAAGGTTGACCCGCTCTGCCAGTCATTCAAAGACGAGGTCTGCCGAGTCGCCCAACTCATCGAGCAAGCCACGTTGTGGATTGACTACGATGACTTGGCCGGCATGTTCCCAGACTGCAATGTCGTGCCGGCTGTTGCCAGCGTAGCCGAAGCCCTTCTCGCCATATCGGCCGATCAGAGCTTCTGCCTTCTTACGGTCGCGCAGATTGATCTTACCATCCGAGCCCATGACATCGTCGAAGAGGCCGACGTGCGCGCCGATCACTTCGGCCACAGCGCGGTCTGAGGCGGTTGCGAGAATCAGCGTCCGACCGCGTGCCTTCTCACCGGTCAACCAATCGAGGAAGGCTTCGTGGTAGGCCAGTTCAGCAGGGTCGAAGACGAGGCGACGCGCCAAGTCCTGTTTCCACTTGGCGCGGCGGCCTGCCAATTCATCGAGCAGCACTCCAAGAATCATCCATGGTCGTCGCACGAAGATCCGTTTAGCGCTGAGCGCACTCATGTCGGTGAGGATGAGTGTACCATCCAGATCGACGGCCAGAGGCATCTCGACGGGGGCCTCAATCATGTCTTCTCGTCCCACCGACCTCGGTTCAAGGCTTCGGGAGGACATCGACGAAGCCGAACCGATTGCATCAAGCATGATTCACTCGTCGCCGAGCCGTGTCGACCTATGAAGAGGAGTCATCTGTACCATGGCACCCAGCTGCCATGGTCGAGATCGATAGCCAATCAAAGGCTCCTTCTGGCTTCGTATCTCGGCAATTTCGGGGGATGCAACTCAAGTTGTCCCTCATCGAACCAGAGAGTGAACCAACCTCTGCAGAGGATTGGTCGAGTCTCATCTCGAGCCTCGAGCCATGGGGCGAGACACCTTCCGAGATTGAGGCGTTGACCTGCATCACGACCGAGCGTGGACCGGTTCTGACCCTTGAAACCTCATCGGGCAGATGGACAGCCGAAATCCTCCCGTGGGGCAGCGCCAGAATGAGTCCACGCAGCCGTATCGCACCGCCGGAATTCTGCACCCCGAACGGCGGTTACACAGACGAAGGCACAGATTTGATTCTCGTCCGCCGAATCAACGAGTCAGCAACCGATGCCCATTCAGTCCTCGTCGACCACCTCTCACGCTCCGACGAATCAGCAGCCAGAGCCTTACTCGAGCGTTGCGGAGCAGCCTTGGGCCGATTCCACGAGGCAGCAGCCGAGGAATGGACCAATCCACCAGACCAGAAGCGCTGGAACGAACGCTTCCACGAGATCGAGGGCCGCCTCAAAGCCCGCTCGTTATGGCGCGCACCATTCACCCGAGGCGCACCCGCAACCCTCAGCATCGGCGACCTCCGCTTCTCGATGTTCGCCCAAGACCAAACCGGCCGAATGGGAATCCGCCTCGGCCCCCCTCGCCTCGCCGATGGCCTCATCCCCCCCGACGCTAACATGCCGGCAATCCGCGACCTTGCAAGCCTGTTACACGATTTGTCGAGAGTTCACCACCGAAGTTCGACCGACATCGAACTCTTGAATCTCAGAGCGGCCTTGATGGCAGGCTGGGCCTCGACCGCTCCAGACCAGTGGTCCTCCAAGAGATCTTTCAGTGCCCACACCGGAGGGGTGGTGATATGGGAGTATGAACAAGCTCTTCTCGACGTTGTCGAAGCCGTTTCTAATCAGTCAGGCAGTCCCGAGCCAGCGGTCAGCATCATCACAGCAGTTCCAGTCCTGCAACAGGGACTTTTCAACGCCAGAATCCTCTCAGCAGGATGGATGATCTGTGCAATTTTTGGTGGAATCGGAGTTTATAATTGGATTCAGATTATGCTTATGCTTGAAGGGACGATGATCATTCCGACTATTCCCATCGTTCTTTTCTCCGTGGCTTTCCTACTCCGAAGACGCTACTTAGCTGCTGCGCCGGCGCCCGAAATGCCGATTCATTGAGGCGTGGATAGCTCGAAAAACACGCTGTTTCCCTTTACGCGACCCTGATGATATCGCCGTTGTCGAACTCGTAGTGAAGTGGGACGCCCGTGGGAATCTCGAGGCTGGTGATCTCGTCGGCTGAGATATTCTCGATGTGCATGACGATAGAGCGCAGCGAGTTTCCGTGGGCGGCGACGAGGAGATTCTTGCCCGACTCGAGGTCGGGAATGATCTCCTCGAGAAAATAAGGGATTGTGCGTTCTGCGGTCATCGCCAGACTCTCTCCGTTTGGTGGTGCGATGTCGTACGAGCGCCGCCAGATGTGGACTTGTTCGGCGCCGTGAATCTCTGCCGTTTCGGCTTTGTTGAGGCCTTGTAAGTCGCCGTAATGGCGCTCGTTGAGGCGCTCATCATAGCGCGTTGGAGGGTTGTCGGATGCCTTGTTGTGCGACATCACGATCTCGGCTGTCGCTTGGGCTCTGATGAGCGCGCTGGTATGGATGACATCGAAGTGGACATCGGCCAGCTGCTCGCCGGCCGCTGCCGCTTCGGCCTTGCCGATTAGCGATAATTCGACATCGGTCCAACCGGTGAAACGGTTGGCCGCATTCCAGACGGATTGGCCGTGACGAATCAAGACCATCCTCGTCATCGGTTCTGCACCTCAGTGCTGGCGGCGCATGCGGGGTTCATGGAAATTGAGACCACAATCGGCTGCGATGGATTGAGCAACCAGCAGGATATCCTCATTCATCTCGCGCTGCGAAGCGGAGGACTGGACCGAGTAGAAGTTTGTAGCGACGATGACCATCGATGGAGCGAATGTTTTGACTCGTACCCACGAAGAATCCTCCTTGACCGCGCGAACATCCTCCTTGACGATGGCGAGGAGTTTCTCGCAGAATGACTTCAGTGCATTCGGTTCTGAATTAGCTTCGAACTCGAAGGTCGGTTGGATGCGGCGGAAGCGGCGCTGACTGAAGTTCTCGACCGGCGAGTTGACCAGACTCGAGTTCGGTACGGTGATCAGCGTGTCAGCCGAGGAGCGGATGAGTGTGGTTCGTAGGCCGATCTCGACGACCTCGCCTTCGATGTCCTCGACCAGAATCCAATCGCCGACATTGAACGGCTGGTCGATGATGATCGAGATCGCTCCGAAGATGTTGGCGACGGTGTCGCGCGCAGCCAGAGCAAGAGCCAGTCCAGTGATTCCGAGTCCGGCGATCAGGCCATTGAGGTCGGCGCCGACAAGGCCTGCCATGACGAAAGCTGCAATACCTACGACGGCCAAATGACCGACTGATTCTGCAACGCTCGCGAGGGAGCGCCGAGACGCCATGTTCGCCTCGCCCTCGACGACGATGAAGGCGTCGAGGTAATCGACCAGACGGTAGGCTGCGAGAAGCAGTCCCATCACGAAGAGTGTGAATGACCAATCGATCAGGTTGCTCACCAGAGCAGCATCCCAGACTGGTTCTGTATTCTGGTCAATCCACGCGAGTGACTTGCTGAAAGCGAGGAATCCAATCATCCATCCAAGAGACTTTGGCGCCATCAGCGACTTTCCGTCGATTCTCTCGGTTTTCGAGAGGATGTCCATCAATTTCGGGAAGATGAACCGGCGAGCCGCGATTCCAACACCAATCGAAAGACCCATCAAGGCTAGAACAATACCCAGCGTCCCGGGCGAAAAACCTAACGCAATCGCATCACCGCTCATCAATTCATTCAGGATATCCATCGGGGAACCGGAATCGGTTTCGGCTCCGGCAGTAGCATTTTGCATACTCCGGCCGACGACGACCCCGCAATAAACCCACGCTCGATGACCTTGCCCGGTCCTTAGGACCGTGTCAGCGAGGGATTGAAGACCGGCTCGCGGGTCGAGCGCCTGTTGGACATGGCGAGTAGCAATGAGAACACAGTTGGGGCGCGCACCGCCAACAGGTGCAGAGTTCCGGCCCTCGCCCTGCTCCTACCGCTTCTGCTCTCGGTCCTCGCACCGGCGATTCTGGTGGCTCCAGCAGCTGCCCAGGAACCTGAGCCTGGGCTGAATCCAGAAGACATCTGGTCCTACGACTACGCTAACCAGATCTTCCCGTGGGCGATCTCGAACAACGACCAACTGCAGTTCCGTGCCTACCACGATTACGATTCAATGAAGCTGAGAATGGAGTATCTGGCTGACCGGAATCCCGACATTGTCTCTTTCCAAGAAGGCTTGATTGGAGGCGTCAACGCTCGCGGTGATGAGATGACAGCCGACGATTACAAGGGCTGGTATTACAACAACCCGAGTCCATGGGTGAAAATCACCGCCGACGTCACCGGTGGCGACTGCCACGCTTTCGTCGGCGATTGCGGGAATTACGCCGACCGCCCCGATATCATGCTGGTCGGCGTTCACCACGCTCGCGAATGGATGTCATACGAGGTTCCGATGTTCTTCCTCGAGACCCTCGTCTATTACTACGGTCAAGCCGGCATCGACAATGACGGCGATGGACTCGTCGATGAGGATCCATGGGACGGAATCGATAACGATGGTGACTGCCATCGCCTCAATGCTTCGGCTCAGGATTCCAACAATGATGGAGTCGCCTGCGGCCCTGGCGACCTAGGTGTCGACGAGGATTTCAGTGAACAATTCATCACTGACATGGTCAACACGCGTGAGATCTATCTCATTCCGATGTTGAATGTCGATGGTAATATCTACGATCGCGAGGAATACTGCGACTATCCCGCTTGGGAGACTTGCTACCGAAGCGGCTGGCGCAAGAATCTGCGCGACAACACCGTCACTGGAGTCACACCGATTCCAGATATCGATGAGGAGGTTGACGAGGGCTGCGACGGCGTCGACCTGAACCGCAATTTCCAGTTCGAATGGGGCGCACCTCTGGGCGCTACAGGCCCGCTGTTCCCCGGAATGTGTTACGCTGGCGGCGTGAACAATGACGTCTACAACGGGCCGGTTGACACCGTCGACAACGATGAGGACGGCAAAATCAACGAGGATCACGTCGACGGCAAGGACGACGATGCGGATGGTCTGGTAGACGAGGACTGGATGGGTGGCAATAGCGAGCCCGAGACGAAATTCATCCAGGATCTGACCGAGATGAACGACGACGACGGTGATGGTTCGTCGGAATTCAAAGCGACACTGACCTGGCACTCGTTCTCAGAACTCGTGCTCTGGCCATGGGGTCATTGCACGGATTGCACGACCCCCGACGATGAGTATCTCATCTACCACGGCCAAGTCATGGCGGCGATGACGAATTATGCACCGATGCAGTCGTCGGACCTCTACCCGACGACGGGTGATTTCTGCGATTGGCATTACGGCGTCCACAACTCATATTGTTACACAGTCGAGATCGGCAACGCCTTCCACGAATATCCCGAAGACATTGCACACACTGCTGTGCGCAACGTCGGACTCCCCTTCTACATGGTCGAGATGGCTGACGACCCGAAGTATCGTGCAATCCTCGGAATCGAGAACACGACCCACTCGCAGTGGCTGGTTCCTCCCGATGAGATCGATGTGCCGACGAAGGGTGACATCCCGATTGGTTTCTGTCTCGACACGACTTTCCCCTATACGACGAACCTCACTCGCACGCATCTCAGTTGGAGGTTCGTCGAGCCGACTCGTCAACAGGATGATTTCGGGCCGACCGAATGGGTCGAAGTACCGTGGAAGATGGCGCCTTTCGAGGAGACAGAGGATATTTGTGTCCTGCTCGACGGCTCAAATGGAACGCTGCTCTCAGCGGACGTTCCCTTCCCCAACACTTTGGTCGGGAAGATACAGTACAGGGCCACGCTGGGAACGACCAGCGGCGCCTTCCCATTCACTTATCCGAGCCTCGAGATGGGTGGAAATTACTACGAGTTCAGCGTGCCTTATCGAGCCGGCTTCGGCTCGGCGATCCTCGCCGTTCTGATGTTCGCCTTCATCGCTACAATGGTCTGGGGTGGGCTTGGATTCACTCTGAAGGCAATGTTCGATGACGAGCGAGACGTTCTCGCCCTCCCGCCTGATATGAAGGATAGGGAGGGTGTCTGAATGGATTCTGGCGGTTCGGACGAGTTCAGTGGCCGCATGGGCCTGATCTTCGCCACTATCGGAGCGGCGATCGGGACTGGCAACATCTGGCGCTTTCCGAGGATGGTCGGCGCCAACGGCGGCGGCTCTTTCCTCGTACCTTGGTTGATTTTCCTCTTTCTCTGGTCGATTCCGCTGATTATCGCGGAATTCGCACTAGGCAAGCGAAGCCGCACCGGAACCGTCGGCACATTCCGCATCTTCGCCGGCCGCCGTTTCGCTTGGATGGGGCTGTGGACGGCGTGGATTTCGACCGCGATCGGCTTCTATTACGCGGTCGTCACAGGATGGTGCATCAATTACTTCCAAGCCGCCATGCGTGGCGGTCTGACCTCTGACGTCGATACTGTCGAGGTGTGGAATTCATTCCTGCAGAATCCGCTCGAAGTCGTTTTCTTCCAAGCGATTGCAGTCATCATCACGATGGCCGCCATCTGGAAGGGCGCCAAGGCCATCGAGAAGGTCAATGTCATTCTGATGGTATCGCTCTTCGTCCTGCTCTTCGCAGCTCTCTTCCTCGCCTTCGTGATGGACCTTGAGGACGGTACGCTGGACGGCTTCATCTACATGTTCAGCATTCAGCCGGAGTATCTGATGCAACCGGAGACTTGGATAAACGGCCTCTCTCAATCAGCGTGGTCGTGTTCGGCCGGAATGGGAATGGCGATCACTTACTCAGTCTATATGCGCAAGGACGAGGACACGACCCTCAACGCGGCGACGATGTGCCTCGCCAACAACAGCATCTCGATAATCGCCGGCCTGACGGTCATGATGGCAGTCTTCGCCGTCGTCGACGACCCCTTGAGCGCGGTCAGTGGTGGCAGCAGCGCCATCACCTTCCTCGTCCTCCCCGAAGTCTTCGCACAGGCCCCGGGCGGGCCAGTCGTGCAACTTCTGATG
The DNA here is from genome assembly GCA_002498525.1 of Euryarchaeota archaeon UBA58. Lineage (GTDB taxonomy): Archaea > Thermoplasmatota > Poseidoniia > Poseidoniales > Thalassarchaeaceae > MGIIb-O1. The sequence goes on along the minus strand of DAHR01000017.1, from coordinate 83,841 downwards.
GTGGCGATGTTCTTCCTCGCACTATCATTCGCAGCCCTCACCTCGATGATCTCGACGGTCGAACTCTGCGTTCGAAACTTCGTCGACCACGGTATCGAGCGCTCACATGCGGTCGGCTTCACCAGCATCGCAATCTTCCTTTTCGGTCTGCCCAGCGCAGGTCTGTGGATTCTTGTCGACCCCTCTACCGGGGTGGCGTTTCCCCAGTTCTTGGAGGTTCAGGACCACATCTGGGGCTATGGCCTGATGTTCAGCGGCTTGTTCATCGCTTACTCGATCTGGAAATACGGCTGGAACCGCTACAAGGTCTGGCAGGACGATAACGACGTCGAGGGCTTCAGTTTCCGCGATTATCTCGACCATGGAGTGTCTTCATTCCGCGACGATTTCATCAATACCGGAGACAATGATTGGTGGATTGGGAAGTGGTGGGATTACATCATGTACATCGGATTCCCACTCATGTTCTCGGTTCTGATGCTGTCATATTTCGTCGACCTGCTGGTCAATGTCCACAATCCGTGGGATCCGACAAACGCAGACGGAATCTCCATCATCCTGCTCTTCTGGGGTGTCACCGCTGGCCTATTCCTGAGTCTGAACAGATACGTTCTCGTGAACCGTATCGTTCCGACGACCGACGACTTCTGGCCTCTAGCGGTGCTTTCGGGCAATTTTGAATTGGAACCGCGCCCGCTCTACCGGAATGTTCCGGCGGGCGCCGAAGTCGACATCTCGATGCTGCCCGGTGGCAACGATCCCTTCGTCGTGCAGGCCGGCGAGTCGCTGCCGACCACCTTCGAGGATGAGTACGGAGATACTCACACGCATACGTTGGCAATAGTTGAAGCGGACCTCGCCTGAGTGAATACTCGGATGAACCTCGATTCGTCGGCTCGTCAGCCGGCTTGCTGGCAGATGCACTGGTCCGAGGTGGCTGTGCTCGATGCTAATGCTGCAGCGCTCGGAGTCGAACAGAGTGATCTGATGACGGCCGCTGGAGCGGTTCTGGCCTCTCATGCGGCTGATATGGGGGCAGGTTCGAGAGATGAGCCGATTCTGATTCTATGCGGGCCTGGTAACAATGGCGGCGACGGTTTCGTCGCCGCTCGAATCCTGCTTCGAGAAGGCTGGGATGTGACGGTGATCGCGAGCCACGCCGAGTCGCAGGGTGAGATTGCGGCGCAGGCTCGCAAAGCAGCTGCCGATGCGGCTGTGAAAATCTGTATGTGGCCGCAGCGGCCGAGCTATTCTCCCTCTCTTGTCGTCGATTGTCTTCTCGGTGCGGGCGCGGCTGGTCCAGGGGTCAGCCTACGAGGAGCAATCGCGGAAATCGCTGATTGGGTGAAGGACTTCGATGTGCCGATTCTGGCCTGTGACATCCCGAGCGGATTATCTGGTCCTGATGAATTGGCAGCGAAGCGATGCGTGACCTTTCACAGCGATAAGAGAGGTCTTGATGCGGAGGGCGCTGGCGAGGTCGTGGTCGAGAGTCTGCCTTGGCCGGCTGAAGTCGAGGATTGTGGCCGCGGCGATGCGCATCGATATCCTGCACTGAAAGCCAGCGCTCACAAAGGCGAGCGAGGTCGTGTGCTGATTATCGGTGGCGGTCCCTATCATGGTGCGCCGCTGCTGGCGGGAATGGCAGCGGCTCGCGCCGGTTGTGATCTGGTCCATGTGGCGATGCCGAGGGCTGCGCTGGCGCGAGCCGAATGGCCTACGAATCTGATTCCAGAACCTCTGCTCGACGAGGAATTCCTCTCCCTCGAGTCTCTGGAACGTATCTCAGAGGTTCTGACGGCCCGTCGTATCGATGCGATGGTCATCGGGCCGGGCCTCGGGACCGCTGAGGAGACCATCACTGCCGTCGGTCGGATCATCGATCTGGCGATCGAGCGTGGAATACCCGCCGTCGTCGACGCCGATGGCCTACGAGCTCTGCCGACGGGCAGATGGCCAGAGGGCCTGATCGGCGTCGCCACACCTCACGCCGGCGAGGCGAAGCGATGGCTGGGTGGAATGACTCCTGCAGATGCCTTGCTCGCTGAAGCCGGCGAATCAGCGGCCATCGTCATCACCGGCGCAGTCGATTCTCTGACATCCCCAGAAGGCCGACATTGCCGCGCCACCGGAGGTCATCCGCGCATGGCGGTTGGCGGGACCGGAGATCTTCTGGCGGGCTTGATCGGTGGACTGCTGGCCATCGGCATGCAAGCCTGGCCCGCCGCGCGACTGGCTTGCGCGCTCTTACGGCAAGCTGGGCTCCAGACCGCTGAGGAAGAGGGTCCGGGTCTGCAGGCAGCCGATGTTGCACGAAGAATCTCTAGAGTGTTGGGCGAATGGATCGGTGGTTAGATGCTCGTCTCTGAAGATTATCCTTGGCCGAAAATGTGGCGTGAATATGCCATGTTCTGCGCCGTTGGTTGCATCAATGTCTCGGTCTTCTTCCTAATCTACTGGTTTCTCTACGGTGTGCGCCTGTCAGAGACTTATCCAGCCGGAAGCGCTTGGGCTGTGGCTTACTTCATCAGCACTTGGCAATCTCATTTCATGCATCGTTGGTTGACCTTCGAATCGCAGTCGGATTATCGTCGAAGCCTTCTCGTGATGCTAGGAATCTACACCTTATTCCTCGTCATCTCGACGACTTCGCAAGCCTACTTCGCTGATACACTCGAGTACAACCATTACTACGTCTGGGCGGGCAATACCGCGGCTTTCGGATTCCTGACTTTCGTGGCTTTGAGGGTCTTCGCATTTCCGCTCTCGGACGGCCGCATCACGCGCGCGGAACGGCTTGAAGAATACCGTAAGAGCCGAAGGGCTTGAAGTGCGGTCGTTCGTGGCCCTCCTCGTGACACAAGGAGTACGTGGCACGCGCGACTTCTATCCGGATGAGATGCGCGTGCGCAACTGGTTGTTCAGCCACTTCCATGCTGCTGCGCGTGCGCACGGCTTCGAGGAGTACGACGCGCCGGTGCTCGAGAGTGAGGAGTTGTACACGCGCAAGCAGGGCGAGGATATCGTCGGCCAACTCTACAACTTCGAGGACAAAGGCGGGCGGGCCGTCGCTCTGAGACCTGAGATGACACCGTCTCTGGCTCGCATGGTGATGGCCAGAGCCGGCGCTCTGGCGCTTCCAATCAAGTGGTATTCGATTCCACAATGTTGGCGCTACGAGCGGACCCAGCGTGGGCGCGGGCGCGAGCATTACCAGTGGAATGTCGACATCTGGGGCAGCGACGCCCTCGGGGCTGATGTGGAACTGCTCTCAGTTCTAGTGAACTTCTTCGAGGGTGTTGGACTGACAGCTGACGACTTGGTCATAAAAATCAGCAGCCGCAAGGTGCTGGAGGAGGTTCTCGGCTCGTTGGGAATCTCTGGTGACGCCTTTGCCGCCACTTGCATCGTCGTCGACAAAATGGACAAACTTCCAGAAGACGTCGTCGCCGCACAACTGGCCGAGCAGGGGCTCGGCGCTGATGCAGTGGCCACCATCCAGTCCACACTCGGGGTTGACGATCTGGATTCTCTTGCAGCCGCACTCGGTGGCGACAGCGCGGCCGTCTCGGAGCTTGCAGGGCTGTTCGACCTCATTGATGCCTATGGCATCGCCGACTGGGTTGCCTTCGACGCTTCGGTGGTCCGTGGTCTCGCGTACTACACTGGCCCGGTCTTTGAGGCACACGACCGAGCAGGACAACTTCGCGCCATCTGCGGGGGAGGGCGCTATGACAGACTCCTGTCGAGTCTTGGCGGCAACGACATGCCGGCCACCGGCTTCGGTTTCGGCGACATGGTCATCATGGAGCTACTCATGGACAAGGGACTCGTACCCGACCTGCCTTCGGGCAACGAGGACATCGTCATCGCAATCAGCGAGGATCTGCGCTCGGCTGCTATGTTGGTAGCATCCAAACTCAGAGCAAGTGGGCGCTCGGTCGATCTCGTACTCGAAGACAAGCGCATGAAGTGGGCTTTCCGTCATGCCGAACGAACAGGGGCACAGAGGCTCGTTATGCTGATGCCAGAGGAGTGGGCCGCTGGAAATGTTAGAATCAAGGACCTCGAAAGTGGCGAAGAGTCAGATGTTGCCGTTGGCGATTTGTGATTACTCTTCTTCGAGGATTTCTTCGATAGCTTCACCGGCTCCGAACATCGAAGCGATGATTGCAGAGACCCAGTCGAACATACGATCACTCTTCGCGAGTGAATCTGCTGGCACGGACTGCAGCGAGTGCTAGAGCACCGATACCTGCTACCAGACCGAAGCCGGGCAATGCGTCGTCGACTTTGTCGGCGATGCTGCCTCCACCGCCACCGCCAGGTCCTGTCGCCGAGGCGTTGATGACTGGGAAGTTGGCGATGACACTGGCATTGTCTTCATTGTTTGAATAATACATCCTGAACTGGCCGTCGCAGTCAAAAACCACACATAAAAATCCACTCTCGCCAGGTGCTGAATACTCGACTCTTATCGACGGTTCCTCGCTGCTCTTGTTCCAGCGTTCCATCGTCTCGTTGGTTTGAATCTCCCAGCGGATGGTCTCATCGTCGCCGTTGTTGACACTACTCACAGGAGTCACCGAACGAGCGACTTCCACCGTGCCTCTGTAGAGCGTCAGGGTCAGGTCCTTGCACTCGGATTGATCGGTACAATCGGCTGAGTAGATCTGGAAGACCAGTTCGATGAGAATCGTTCCATTTCCATCCAAGTACATGTCCTGCTTGAAATTCTCCTGCACTCTGCAGGTATAGTCGATCTCGACTTGCTGACCTTGGGAATAGGTCTCCTCCCCATAGCCCTCGGGAGCGGAACCGGCGGAGTCGTTCTCGTCGAAGTGTGTCCAGCAGTTGTTCAGGCTACTGTCTCCCCAGAAATGCATGTGGGGGTTGTCGACAGAGGGCTGTTTGGGATCTTGGACCGCATCCTGCGCGCTCGCGGGCGCAGCGACTGAACCGAGAGTCAATATCAGTACCAGACAAATTGCCTGCAACCGCACTATGGTCTGCATGAATCATCCTCAAAGTGAGCACCGTTTGAGCCTTTGCACCCTTCGGGAGGACTCAATCGAATCGCTGCAGGCTACCGCCTTCCTTGAATCGACCACGGCGGGCGATGTTCAGAGCCTCGCCGAGCATATCACCGCTCATCATCTCACGATCGAGTCGCTCATTGGCTACTCCAGTGATGATCGACATCACTTTGATGGTATCACCGAAGGCAGGGTCTTGGCGCGCGCCGAAGATGACATTCGCATCAGGAGAGAGGCGCGAAGTCATCAGATCACATACCTGATTCGCCTGTTCGAGAGTCATGTACGGACCGCCGGTGACGTGTATGAGAGCACCAGTCGCACCGTCGATCTCTATATCGAGAAGAGGATGGTTCAGCGACTCGTGGACTACTTCTTCTGGACCTTGGTCGCTTTCACCATAGAGCATCATGGTGACGCCGCCGCCCTTCATGATCGCGCGCACGTCGGCGAAGTCGAGATTGATCAGGCTGGGCAGAGTTATCGTCTCGACGATGCCCTTGACGATTTCAGCGATTAATTGATCCATGATTGAGAAGGCCTCGTCGAGCGGCAGGTTCGGGACGTAGTGAAGCAGTCGGTTATTGTCCAGAACGAGCACCGCATCTGCCGCCTTGCGCAGTAATTCGAGACCCTCCAAAGCCCGCTGCATACGCATTCGGCGCTCGACGGAGAATGGAGTGGTGACGATGGCTACGACCAGAGCGCCGGAGCGCTTCGCCTCTTCGGCGATGATGGGAGCTATGCCAGTCCCTGTGCCACCGCCCAGACCAGCCGTCACGAAGACGAGGTCAGAGCCTGAGACGATTCGACTGATGACGTCCCTGCCGGCCTCCGCGCAGCGGCGGCCGGTGACAGGATCGCCACCTGCTCCCAGACCGCGCGTGATGTGGCGACCAACAAGCAACTTCTGCTGCGCCCGCGTATGATCGAGGTGCTGCTTGTCGGTGTTGATGGCTACGGTGATCGCACCCTCGACACCGATGTGGGTGATTCGGTTCATCGTATTGTTGCCGGAGCCACCGCAACCGCAGACCAGAATCCGCGGGTCGGGCGGCCCGAAAGCCTCCAATTCACGGTCGGTCAAAGCGGTCGGAATCCGCGTCGCGGCTGTGCCCGCCGAGTCTCCGCTCACATCAGAAGTCGAAACATCCCCCATCCCTTGTCCTCCATGCATACCTTGGCAATGCGCCTTACGTCCGCGAAATGGTCTTCTCGGCCTTCTTAACCGTTGAGGGGAGGGGAAGGGGCGTGAAGCCGATTATCGGAGTGGATAAGTTCGGCCGGAGGCCGTCAAAATCATGGATGTTCAGTTTCAGTTCATCTGCCTTTTCACATTCAGTTTCTCGCTGAGTTTCGTCCCAGAATCTCGCGACGGACATTTACAGTCATCATCTGCGTCGGCGAGTGTTCGAACGGAGTAACCGGAAAGCGACATAAAGAGGAGTTCGCACGAGCAGCCAGCCGCGCTTAGCTCAGTTGGCTAGAGCACCTGACTGTAGACTGGAAACACTTGGTTGTAGGCAGCCATCAGGGGGTCCCCGGTTCAAGTCCGGGAGCGCGGACCAACAGATACCAGCGATTGCAGTTGGTACGCGCTCGGGTTGAGAAAAATCGAGAAGCGGAACCCGTAGGGTCCCGAGGTCGGAGAGTAGGCTCATAAAGGGGAGTTCGGTCGGCGGCTCGCTTGGAGGGTGAGATATGGGTGTCATGAAGCATCTTGGAGAGGTTTGGAAGCGGCCGAAGGCGAACATTCCGGCCGCTCACCGCCGCGAACGCATGACCAGCTGGCGCCGCGAGCCGGTGTTCCAGCGCGTCGAGCGTCCTACGCGCCTCGACGCCGCTCGCCGCCTCGGTTACAAATCCAAGCAGGGCATCACCGTAGTGCGCACGCGCGTGCGACGTGGTGGTCTTCGCAAAGGCAAGATCCACATGAAGCGCAAGCCGAGCAAGTCCGGTATCAAGAAGATCACCATGGGCAAGTCGATTCAGCGCATTGCCGAGGAGCGCACAAGCAAGCGCTACCCGAACCTCGAGGTTCTCAACTCCTACTGGGTCGGCGAAGACGGCAAGAACAAGTTCTACGAAGTCATCATGATCGATCCTCACCACCCGGCGATCAAGTCCGACAAGCAGCTGAGTTGGATCGCCTCCGGCGCCAGTCATCACGGCCGCGCCGAGCGCGGATTGACCAGCGCTGGCAAGCGTGGACGCGGCCTGCACAAGAAGGGTAAGGGAGCAGAGAAACTCCGACCGTCACTCAAGGCCAACAAGAACCGCGGAAAGTAATCATCCTCAGAAGCGAAGCATCGGGCACCCAAGCGCCCGACAGCGCTCATCGAAAATCGGCTCCGCCGCCGATTCAATCTGAGGTCGTTCTGATGAATGTCTCAGCCCGCTCGCTCATTTTCACAGGCTTCCTAATTTGATTGAATTCCTTGTCGAGAGGCCGAAGATTCATTGCGCTGAAGCGTCGCCTCTCGGGCAATGGCAGAGAGCGATGTCAGTCAGATACGCGACCTTCCGGTGATTCTGCCCGATGGCAGGTTGCTCGGAACGGTTCACGATACGGTCGTCGACACAGAAGCCTGGAAGTGTACTCACATCTTCGTCGCTGACCCACCGGCAGACATCGTCGAAGGGCGAGTTCATGTCGCCATCCCGTGGAATTGGGTCCGCTCGGTTGCCGACGTCGTCGTTCTGCGCTGGTTCCCACCCACTCCTATTCCGCGTGACACCTGAATGGAGGAGTGAAATCGAGCCTCTGGTTCGTGATACTTGGCCGAACGCGACTGCGATACGATTCAAAAGGTGAGAGCGAACCCATGCTCGATGCGTAGTTCAGCCGCCATGGTTCTCCTGCTCCTTCTCATCGCAGTCTCAGCACCGGCAGTCGAGGCCGGAGCGAGGGGTGTGATCTCCTGCACTCCGGCCGATATCGATATGATGCCGGCGAACTGGAATATCGATGATGGAGCCTGTGTTCGAGTCGATCTAGGCATCCTTTCACCCGGTGACACACTGTCTTTCGATGTCGAATCAGACGCAGCGGTTGACATCCTGTTATTCGC
>DAHR01000017.1:45652-75661 GCA_002498525.1 Euryarchaeota archaeon UBA58 | reverse complement strand
GAATCGGTCTTTGAGTCCTTCACAGGAGCGGGCCAATGGCACTGGACCGCGCCATCGGATCGGGGCGACACGCGTTGGTATCTGGTCATCGACAATATGGCACACCCCCAGGATCAGGGTAACGGTGCACAAGGGGGTTCGCTGGCTTCGGTGACCTTGGATTCGCAGACCATCACTTCACCGACCTTCGGAATCGTCGACACCATCGTGCGACTCGATGTCGGTGAGCACGCGGTTCTCGCCGGCCCCCTCACTCTGGATGCTGGCACTCAGGTCGATCTTTTCGCAACCACGATGGAAGGACATCCCGATGTCTTTCTGATGACTCAGGCTCAACTCGATCTCTATGAGGCGGGCGGAACGGCAGCTGCACGAATCGGCGAGACAGACATGCTGCTGATCTCGACGGAGCGGAATCTCGTCTGGTCGGTGACAGAGGAATACGAAGGGACCGATCTCTATCTCGTCGTCGACAACCGTGCTGGCCCCTCCGGCGGTGGCGCTGGAACCAGTATCGTGGCGACCACCGTCGTGATGGATCTGACTCCGGTTCTCGAACCGGTCATCAGCGACGCTGAGAATCTTGCGACAGTCGATGTCGGTGCCTCGGTGATGCTCGATGCTTCCGAGACGCCGAACCGCTCTGATCAGATTCCTTCGACAGGCTTCCACTGGGACACCAATGGCGACGGCATCGATGACACTGTCGGACTGACGGTCAATGTCAGTTGGACCCAACCGACGAACGTGACCATCCGACTACGAGTGATTGCAGAGGATGGTCGCTCAGACAGTGTCTATCTTGAGATCGAAGTCAGCGATATCTCTCCGCCCGAGGCTGACATCGGAGCCTCGGAGACGATTCGCCGCGACTTCGACGATGACCTGGTGCTGAGTGCCGCATTCTCCGACAATTGGGGAATCGCGAGCGTCGAATGGCTGGTCGATGGCATGGTCATCGATTCTTATGATTCCAGCAATTTCGACGATGGTCGCTCCTTCACCTTCCGATTCGATCCTACTTACTCAGCTGGAGAGCACATCGTGACCCTGCGTGTCACAGACGAGCAGGGTCAAGTCAGTGAGGATACAGCGACCATCGAACTCTACGATTCAACTCCACCTATCGTGGCCAGCCCGACCGAGGAGATCACAGTCGTCCTCGGTACTTCCTACCGATTCGAGCCCGAGGTCATCGATCCCGAATCGGTCTCGCTGGATTATTCCTGGGACTTCGACATCGAGACTGATGGTGATGGCGATGGTGACCCAACCAATGATGTCGATGCGAGCGGGGACCAAGTCATTCACGAATTCCTGAGCAAAGGGACTTTTCGAGTGATCTGCACGATCACCAACGACGCTGGCGTCTCCACTCAGATCGAATATTTCGTCAGCGTCGTCAGTACAAGCGATGACAACCCACTCGGACTCGACCCGCTCGTACTGGCCGCCGGCGCCGTGCTCCTGACCCTGATAATCGTGGCTCTCGTAGGCATGGTCGGATGGCGCAGAATGTCCAATGCCCGCCTCGAAACGCTGCTCGCCGAGCAGGCGGTAGCCGAGGCGGAGAAGCCTCGAGAATTGAGCCTCGAAGAGCAGAAGGCGATGTATGGCGGTGGCACTTCGGTGACTGAGCCCTCAACCGAAACCGCGAACTCCCCCTTCGGTCAATACGCGACAGGGATGTCCGCGGCCGCCGATCCCCATGCTGCAGAAATCAGCCCTGCCGCCGCAATCGATGATCCTGATCTGGAGGCTCTCGTCGGTTCTTCCGTGCCGATCCAAGCCAACTCTCCTTCAAGCCCAGCCGCAGATCTGCTCGCCGAATTCGCGGCTGATGAAGCCGCCGTCGCTCGTGATGAGGTGGATTTCTCTCACGACGAGGAAGCGCCGATCGCCGGTCAAGTATGGAGTCATGAAGCTGCATCAGATTCGGCGCCCGAAGAATCTTTGCCAACCCCTCCACCACCTGCTCCTGACACTGCCGAGATCGCTCTACCGTCCCCGCCTCCTCCATCGCCGGCGGAAACGGAATCATCACTGGCAGACGAGACACCAGCAGAGGCTGAAGCAGATGCCGAATCGACGCTTCCATCACCTCCCGTTCCAGCCGGCGAGGAGGAGGTTCCGACTGCGCCTGAGCCAGCCGCTGAGCCAGCCACTGAACAACCCCCGTCAGCGCCAGTCGACCGCACCGTGCAACAGGATTGCAGCCAGTGCTCTCAGCGCTTCGAGGTCACCTTGCCGGAGGGCCATGATGTGGCCCGAACTGCCTGCCCCAGTTGCGGTTCGATTGAAACCATCAGTCTGACTTGATTGCCCCCCACAATAAGCGTCTCAAGTCGATGCTTCAGATGCTCTCGCAGCCCAAGACCCTAAATCGCACCTCAGAGAGGTGCGGACATGGAGGATGCTTCAGTGCGGCTCATCCGCAGGACACCGTCCGCCAGAATCACCCCGACACTCATCATCAGTCTTCTCTTCCTTCTGCCCATAATCGCCCCACTTGTCGCGGTCAGCGCCGAGGCGAGAATCGAGTCTCAGGATTTTGCGATTCTCGATGATCTGGCCGACGTTCTAAAGCAACGCGAGGATGTACTTGGGACTGATTCGGTCGGACGAATCGCAGGTCCGCTTCTCGATCAGGTGCGGCTCAGTATCACGAATACCTCGATCGCCGATCCCCTGCACGACATCGACAGCGCTCTTGAAGACGTCACTCTGGTCGATACCACGCCACCTCCGCCCACACATCCTGAACCTTATCGGATTCTCACCGATGAGAACAGCCGTCCGCCCGGTGAGGTTCGAACCATATGGTCGACGTTGCTCAATCTGACAGATTATGTCATCATGACAAGATACATCGACGCCGACGGGAATATCGTCGAGAAGTTCGAGTCGATAACATTCACTTCATCGCTCTTCTCGATATTCGATTCAGATACTGACCCTTTACTGCATCAGGTGGATGTCGATGACGATGGTGACGATGATCTCCAAGTCGGTCTCACCATCTCATTCGAGAACATCGAGTTGGATGGCGACACCCTCTCCGTGGAGCCACAACTCGACTACAAGATCAGTGTTCTACCCGACAGTCTGACCGATCCTGATTGGGACGATTTACGCACCCTCGAAGTAGCCTTGCTGAAAGCCTTCGCATATTCTGAAGGCATCCTCTCCGAAGGTGAGAGTTATGTCTGGGTCATCGATGCTAAATTCACCCACACACCCTACGATTTCACTCTTGGAATCGGCTTGGAGAAGTTCTACTTCGACATCGCCGATGCTGGAGTGGATTTCCTGACCTCGCTCATCTCATTCCTGTCCTTCGATCTCCTCGATCCGAACGCCGACGAATCGGGCATTCGCATCGCCTCGATCGCTGCACCGTATGAGATTTCGATAGAGAACGAAGGACAGACGAATTGTCCAGAGAGATACTCGCCGATCGAACTGAGGACGCTGCCTTCAGGCGAGATCAACTGCGGCGTAACTGTCGGCTTCGGGTATGTTCACTATTCACCGCCTGATGCGTCGGGCGATCGCGATGTCTGGGAGGTCGCATACATCGAGGCGGCGATCCATCCGAATGGACTCAGTCAAATGCTTCCAGAGAATGTCGACGTCGTCATCCGTACCGACAGCACGCTGGCCGACGGCACCGGTGGTGCCGGTGAAGGCGGACTGACGACGATCGAATACTGGGCCGACCGCAGAGCGGATCTCTTCATCCATTTCCATGAGAATCGCTCGGAGGTTCCGCCCGAGAACGCCGATGGGGAATATGGCAATGTCACCGATTCAGTGGGGTGGCTTCGGGGCATGCCAGCAGGCTCGTTATCGAGTGAGGAGATAGATCGCATCTTCACCATGCTCGGCTCGAAATCAGAACCCGAACTGCCAGGTGGTCAACCAGAGAAACTCGGACTGATTCTCGCTGTCAAGAACTTCACTCGTGACAACAGTCAGAATGTCGACGACCCGACTCTACCGGTCAATCCAGCTTATCCACCCACGACTCTCGTTCTGTTCCGAGCCGTGCAATCGGTCAATCAGGTCGAATACCATTCATGGATGAAACGAGGTGGTGTTGATTCCGACCACAGACGCATCGAGATCACCGCTCTCGATGTGCCGACCGCCGTGGTTCTCTTCGGTTCTTTCGAGCTGGGTGGCGCATCGGAGGCCGACACCAGCCTCGATTCCGATCAAAACCTCGATTTCATGTCAAGGATACTCGATGTCGTATTGATCAACATCGTCGATCTATTCCTCGACATCGGCGGCGTGTTGAATGATATTCCGACCGCGACCGTCGAATTGATCAGCGGCGGCGTCGGTGGTGCGGGTGGACTGACCGGTCGGACGATTCACCTCTTGATGACGGATCATTGGAGGGTGGATAGGGTCGATCTGCCGATTACCAGCATAGGCATGCAGATTGGCTCGAGCCCACATCCCATCATGCCCGGAGACCATCTCATTCTGGCCAAGGATCGAGATTTGGAGATGGTCCAGGGCAGGCTTGGTCCTGTAGAACCACTTGTGGTGGTCGCCGCAAGTCTGAGATTCAGTGGCCTTGCTGCCTTCACCCTCGTCGATGATCGAGATGAGGACGTTCAGAGGATTTCATTGCGGACCGAGTCGACGACACCATTCTCCTTCCTCTACATAGATCATCAGCGCGAAAGCCTCGATTCCGCAGCTCATCAAGGCGTCTGGCTTTCGGACATTCCTGACAATCTGACGGCAGAATTGACTTCTGAAAAGGCGACGTACTCGGCGAGTTCGTCGATTCACAGAATCAGTTATACTGGGGTGGATGAAGACCAGAGACAAGCGGCTCACATCATCGATTTTCCGGCTGAAATCGAGATTGAATTCGGTGATGTGACCACTTTCACCGCGTCTACTCCGATTTCGACGATACATACCCAGATGACCAATTCCAGCACACCAGCAACAATGGGTGGTGACCACTTCCTCTTCCAGCATGACCCGGTGGATGGCACATCGACCATCTCGGCTCGCATCTCAGGTCTGCAGGAGGTCGGTTGGAGGGCGCCGGTGGAAGCCGGTGCGGATGGGCCGGCCGGCCGTGGGGCCGCTTTCATGACTTCAGCCGGCGATCGTTCGATGAGCATACAGGTCGACCACGCGCCGACGGTCAGCAGCGGCGGCTTGTCAGCTCTGGTCCTCATCGATCCTCTGCCCTCGACTCTGTCGGTCGATGTTCCGACGGGTTCTGATTCGGCTTCCAGCCTCGTCATCCCTGAGTTCAACACCACGCAAGGCGTCGCTGGAATCGCTTTCTTCCTCGGCGGCTTCGCTGAACTGGGTCGCTCGGTGAACAGGGTTCTCGCGGGTCTGACGAGCGAAATAGCGACTGGCTCCGAAGGGGGGAACGGCTCGTTCTCATACGGACTTCAACTCGATGCTGATTCCGGCTTCGACATGATCTTCGAAGCGAGCCATGGCAATGGCACCGTCGAGGCGCCGCCGTGGGTGCACGGCATCTCTCTGGAGGCGGCGCGCAGCGGAATAAGCGATGGATTCCATGTCCGAGGCTGGTTGCCCGGACTACCGCCTGTGATAGATCTGTCAATCACTCGTGAAATGACTGAGAATGGCCAGGATTGGGCTATACAGTTGGGTATGGAAGGATGGTCTCCCGCCCACAGCGAATTCATCATCGCCGCACGTGGAATAAATGGTCAGGATCTCATCTTGACTCTGCAAGGCCTTGAGCCGGGAACCTCGACCTCGTTAGCGATCGACACGATCTTCGAGATCCGAGAGACAACAGGAGGAATCACCGAGGTCTCGACCTCGACCCATTACTATCTCTCTAACAGACTCGATTGGGTTCATGCTCTGCTGATCAATCGAGAAGCTGGCGCACGCACGGAGATTCTCATCAATGACATTCCCGAATCCATCGACCTGCGCGCCAGTCTCGGCACGGCGATCTCGATCGACATGACGGTTCCAGATGCCTATCGTCGAGCCGGCCCTGCGGTCGGCTCGATCATGATGCAGCAGATGCAATGGATGGACGGTCAATGGTGGCCGGCGACGGTCTTCTTGACCGATGTTCCCGATTCAATCAATCTGACGACTGAGCCTGACCTGAATTTTGACATCACTCAGAGCCTCGCCTTCCAAGGAACGCCTGTACTCGACTTCTCAGCCTCGTCAGGTGGAATGTCACTCTACATCGAGGCCAATGGCCGCGCCGTCAACCAGCGCGGCGACATCATCCTGCTCGCCCAGGGCATGACAGATAGAATGGTCATCAAACCGACTGAATCCTACGGGCTGGCGATCCGCTCTGGCGGAGATGGCGTTGAGCGAATCTATCTGAGGATCTCGAACATGCCGATGACACCGCCGATCGTTCTCGAGGAGATGGAAGCGCTCGGCGAGAATCTTCGCAGCGCGACGATCCATGTCAGGCAGGTCGTCGGGCCATACAGCGTCATCGAACTCGAAGATGTTCAAGGCGGTCGAATAATCGCCTCCGCCCGTGCATCGGCCGAAGTTGACCAACTCGGTATGACCTTCGACCTGCGCGGAGTTCTGCTCGACGCTCAGACCACCGGAGGCGTGCCGACTGGCACCTCGATAGGAGTCAACGGGCTCGCCTCCGACCTCTCATTGCTCAACCTGATTCCCGGCTTCGAGGGCTCGACACACCACCTCATAGTTCCCGAACCATTCTCCTCCGCCGTTCTGACGATGGCTGCGACTTTCCTTGGAGGCGACTGACGTGGGTCTGCTCGAGAAGATGCGTCGGGCCGAGGCAGCCGCCAAGGAATCCGCCGAAGATGCGAGTGACGAAGTCACAGAGCGCGCTCACGAAGTACTGCAGATAATCGGTGAGCGCGTCGAGACGGTCAGACCAGCTCGGGTCATCTTCGCTTCGATCGCAGTGCTTCTCATCCTTAGCGCGATGCTCATCATCACCACTTGGCTGGTTCCATACGACAGAACATCGGTCGACATCGTCTACCTGCAAGGCGGTTCTGGACACGTCGTCCTCGTCGAGATCGACAACAAGGGTTCACGGTCGATTCTCGACGTCAACCTCGACATCAGATTCCTTGATTCTGCCGGTCTCGAGATAGGCCGTGCCACCTTCGAGGCCGATGAGATTCCAGCCCATACATCGATTGCTGGCGACCAATTGGAACTGCTCATCAACGGCGCATCGGTCTGGGAGAATTACACGATCGAGATCCTCCTCGACTACACTTACGGGGGCGAAGCGATGCACGAACGTTGGACCCACGCTGTGGGTGAGTGGACGATGGAGACATTCACCGATTCGGCACCGATTCGACTCTTCTGACACGACCTATGGTCGTGATTCAACGTGCATCCACCTGACCCGAACGCTGAAATCGGAATCAGGGGGGCGCGAGGACATGAGAAGGCGCAGCGTCGTGGTCATGCTGGGGATTCTCCTGCTCTCCTCTGCTCCTTTGGCGGGACCTAGCGGTGAGGTGGGAATTGCAGCGGATGACGATCTGGGCTACTCGGTGAAGAGGGTCGAGGTCGCTCCTGATTCGGATTCGATTCAAGACCTCGGCGAATCTGTTGTCATCCAAGGCTTTGAGCGAACTCGTGACAATACTGCGGATTCGACAATCGGCGTTTATACGGAATTGGGATTGATTCCCTCGGTCGTGCTTTCAGAGGAACTTGCGACTCCTCGCAGTGACCTCGCGATGGTCATCGTCAGTGGCTCGGTCGGAATGTGGGATGCGAGACTGGCCGTGGAGGAAATCGATGGCGTTGAGATTCGCTCAGCGATTCCGCCATCGGGATTCCTCGTTCAAGGCGATGCGAAGCAACTCGAGATGCTCGAGAGCAACTCGGTTGTTCTATCGGTGGCGGCAGTTCCTGCTGGACTTCTGGTTCATCCATTGCTACAGGTCGTCGATGAGGGTACAATCATGGTCGAGATACTCGGCTGGAAGGACGACGACCTGCAACGCCACGAAGAGGCGGGCTTCGGCTTCACGGATTCTCTTTCACGGGTTGCAGAACTCTGGATGACCGATGCTTGGAGTCCCGAGGAAGGCCGCTATTGGGGCGAGATCGAGCTTGGTGATATCGGCACCATCATCCAACATCCTTCGGTGGCTTGGGTGGCACCTTTGCCGGTCTTGGAACTGAAGAACGATCAGGCCCGAGTCCACATGGGCATCGATACGGTCGAGACATTCTTTGTCAGCGACCTCGATGGTTCAGGCCAGAAGATTGCGGTCGGAGATTCTGGCCTCGACGATGACCATGGTGACTTCGCCGGCCGAATCTCGGCATTGACATCGGTCACTCCTGGTGACTCGTCGACAGCCGACATCAATGACGGCCACGGAACTCACGTAGCCTGCACCATCCTCGGCTCGGGCATGCGCAGCGGCGGCACTTACGTCGGAGTGGCGCCTGCTGCGAGCCTCTACATGCAAGCGATGGAGGACGATGATTCAGGTACTCTCTACAGTTATGGCATCAACAGCATGCTCAATTCCGCCTACAATGCTGGCGCCCGCCTGCACACGAATAGTTGGGGCGCGGGCAGTGGACACGGCTCATATTCGACCCAATCCGAGGACGCTGATGACAGAACCTCGACCTGGGATCAATACTGGAGTTACGAAGGAATGACTGTCCTGTTCGCAGCCGGAAATGAGCGAGATGAGGGTATTTCGCCACCTGGAACTGCCAAGAATATCATTACAGTCGGCGGCCACAAGAATCGCTACAGCGGCGCTCCTGACACGATGTACCACTGGAGCAGCCGCGGTCCGACCGACGACGGTCGCATCAAACCGGACGTTCTCGGACCGGGAGATGGAGTTCGTTCCTGTCTCTCGCAAGAGGCCGAGAACGCGCAGTCCGGCTGGAGCAATAATTGGTACATCGAATACAGCGGCACATCGATGTCGACACCAGCCGTCGCCGGCGCCGCCACTCTCGTGCGCGAGTATCTGATGGAGGTCGCAAACAGACCCGCGCCACAAGGTGCGTTGGTCAAGGCGCTCCTGATTCTCGGCGCCAAGGATATGGGTACTCGCAACATCCCCAACAACGACGAAGGCTGGGGACGCGTCGATCTGGTCAATTCGCTGGTCCCCGACAACGACGAGGGAATCTTCGTCGACGACAGGAATCGACTGAAGAGCGGTCAGACGCGCGAGTACTCATTCGACATCACGCGCTCAGGCGAGCCTCTCAAGGTCGTCCTCACCTGGTCTGACTATCCCGGCTCCTCCTCCTCGAGCCAGCAGCTTCGCAACGACCTCAACCTCGAGGTCGTTCACCCGAACGGCCAATTGACCTACAAGGGGAATGTGTTCAACAGCGGGCGCTCGATAACTGGTGGAAACTGGGATTCCAAGAACAATGTCGAAGTCGTCCTCATCGACAGCGCCGCGTCCGGAATCTGGACCATTCGCGTCAAGGACGACTACCATTCGGGCGGCCGCACCTGGCAGCCCTTCGCTCTCGCCGTTCGCGGCGTCAACGTCAACGACCTCTCGCCCGACCCCGCCTTCCTCCCCGGAGTGGTGGTATCGACCCCGATTCCACAGATCGGCGAAGAGGTCCAACTCACGGTGACGATCCAGAATCTCGGCGCTGGCTCGGTGCCAGACCTCAATGTCATGGCCCGCGCCGATGGCACTCTGATATCGACCAAGACCGTCTCGATGTCGCCAGGCGAGAGCTTCGATCTCTCATGGAACTGGACTCCGACCGCTGAGGGGCTTGTCGACCTGTCATTCCACATCGACCCCAATGACATGATCGATGAAGTATCTGAGACGAATAACGTGCTGACCCATACGATCGTAATCAGCGCACCCGGCGTGCGTGTAACGTCTGACGAGGTACGTATGACCCTCGGAGATGCGACTGACAGCGCTACCAGTTGGCAGTTGACTCTGACCAACACCGCTCTCTTCGAGACCAACGCAACCATCGCGGCTACGACTCCTCAACGGATGGCTGACGGCCTCGTTTTCGACTGGTTCTACTCATTCACTCTGAACACTTTCAATCTGCAGGCGGCGGAATCTGTCAGCGTCGGTTTCACGCTTGTTCATCCGGCGCCGCCTGAGCCAGGAAGCTACGAAATCACTGTTACCGGCACCGATATCGAGAACGATATCGAATCTGAGATCAAACTCTACTTCGAGGTTCCAGTCCTCGCTTCTGCCGACATTGACCTGCCCGCTGAACGGATCCTCGTCAGCCCTCTGGTGGCGACTCAGATGCAGTTTCATGTCACCAACGAGGGCAATGGCCCACAGACCTACGATGTCGAGTTGATATCGCCGGCTGGCTGGCACCTCGGTCTCGACGTCCTAGGCGCCTTCGCTGGCTCCTCACACGGCTCGACTGGAACGCTTGCGGTAGACGAGCGCCGGGCCATCGCCATCACCATCAATCCACCCGGCGCGATGATTCCGGCTGGTACTATCATCGAATCCGCGATAATCATCCACTCGCGCGTCAGTTCCGATTCGTGGTCAGTCGACATGGCTCTGGAAGTCATTCCGATCGATCAATTGTCGATCACACCAATCAGTGACGGGATTGAGCACGATCTCGCCCCCGACGCGAATGTCGTTCTGAACATCGATTTCCTCAACAGCGGCAATCGCGACCTCGGGCTGACGCCAATGCTGCGCTCAATCCCTGGCGGTTGGAATGTCGTCGGCGGCCTCGATGCCCTCGTCGTTCCAGCTGGTTCTTCCGCAAGTTGGTCGGTCACAGTCGAGGGCAACGGCCGCGCCGTCAGCGGCGATCTGAAATTACGATTCACCACCGAGGACGGCTTCTCGGTCGATTGGAATCGCACTCTGGATGTTCTCTCAGGTGCGATTCCGACGATGCAGTTCCACCAAGTGGTGCTCGCCGACGGCACCTCCTCCGATCATCCACTGGGCGTCGGTGCGCATCCCGTCAACACGGGCTTCGACCTCGCCTGGCTGGTCGTGAACGAAGGCACCTCCACCTGGCGCCCGACCACGACGATCGAACTTCCCGATGAGGGTTGGTCGGCGACTTGCTCAGCGCCCTCGACACTCGCCGCGGGCGCCAGCACCATCGTCTGGTGCACGATGACGATTCCACTCTCCGCCGAGGCCGGTAGCGAGCCCGCCGTGACCCTCGTCATGGAGGGCGAGGGTGTCGAGGCTCAACACACAATCACCCTGCTCGTCGATGCGGTGGCAGCTGTCGAGTGGAGTCTACGCAGCCAAGCGATCGCTCACGAAGGTTATTCGTTTGAGATGACCATCGACATCGTGAATGTTGGAAATTCGCAGATCAATCATCGTCTCGATATCATCTCGCCGTCGGGCTGGAACCTGATCATCCACGACGGCGTTCTCGTCATCCTCAGCCCGGGCGAATCTCGCTCGATCAAGATCGAATTCCGGCCTGATTCGGGCTCGGATGGCGAAATCGAATTGACGTTGCGAAACGCAGACGACGTTGCCGACTCCAGCTTCGTCATCCAGGTCGATGTCATGCCCGGCAAGAATGGCGGTGGTGGCGGTCTTGGAAACATGTTGATGCCGATACTCATTCTGCTCATCTTAGCGATCATCGGCGGCACAGGATTCTACGTCTTCAAGCAGAGAGGTGGGAATCTAAAATCGATACTCCGGTCCGAGGCGGTCGTCAAACTCACCGAATCACTCAATCTGAACGAGGATGAGAGCGGTTCAGGCATCGAATGTTGGATCTGCAGCAAGGACATTTTCGAGGGCGAAGCATGGGCTTGCGGCAGTTGCGGAGCCCGCTATCACCAAGGTGGCCAAGTCTCTGGTTGTGACATCGTGAGGCTCGGTAAATGCCTGCAATGCAACGCCGAGTCGGACGAACTTGTTGAGGTATGAATACCGCGACCCTAAGGGTCGCGTGGCCCGAAGCCCTTAGAGGGACGATTCTGTGCGTCAGTCGATGAATCGACGTGTATCTGCCCGATTGCTCGTCGCTATTCTCGTGCTGACGGTGCTTTCACCACTGGCCGCCGCGAATATTGAGCCGCGGCTCACTGCGAGCCCGATGGCTCAAGAGGCCGACGCGGATAATCCCGCAGAATACGACATCACCGTCCACAATGACGGTGATGATGACATGTTGGTCACGCTCAGCACACAACAGGATGCTTCGGATTGCAATGGCTTCTCTTCCTCGATTGAACAGGTATCGGGAAGCATAGAAGGAGGTCAGTCCGAGACAGTCACACTGACTGTGATGGTCAACGAGCAGGCCGATGGTGATTGCGAGACCACGGTCTTCGCTTCAGCCACGGTCTCAGGCGGCGCACCGGGCACGCCGAAGAATGACGATATTACAGTCACCACGACAGCCGGGGACGGCGGCGGACTCTATGCGGTGAAACTGACCACTGACGACATCAATAAGGAATACGATGGAGAGGATGAGGTCGTTTGGGATATCGAGGTCGAGAATACCGGTGAGCAGCAGGCCAACGTCCAACTCGAGATGACCTCGGACAACGACTGCGAATCCGACGAACTCACAGCGACAGTCGATCCTGCACTGGTCAATCTCGATTCTGGCGACAAGGAGACCGTCGAGGTGACCATCGAGGTTCCCGACGGTCAATCTACCGAAGCCGGAGAGCATTGTTTCCTCATCGTCGCGACGGTCACCAACGATCCGAATCAGGCTGACGCGGCCTCGGACAATCTCACACTCAGCCTCAGTGTTCCTGAATTGAAGGAATGCGACGGCGATCTCTCGACATCTGCCCACAATCTCGACCCCTTCGAGTCCGCCGAGAACAGTTTCGAGGTCGAGAACATCGGCAATACTGCTTGGACAGTGCAGATGCAAGCGGTAGCGAACGGCATGGACATCACCGGATGGGTAGAATTCGACAGTCCACAATCCAAGCTTCTCTCGAAACCGGGCGGCACAGAGGACAGTCATACCTTCACCTTCTCGATCACGCCCGACGACACGGTCGAAGCCGGAATGCAGGTAGAGATTCGCATCCAAGGGCGCTCCAACCAAGGAGTCGGCTGCGAGCAGACGGTCATCGTCACAATCGGCCAGATCCACGATGCGAAACTGACCCTGAGTTCGAGTCGGCTGTCGAATGTCGAACCGGGAAGTTCGGATTCGATCACTTTGACGATCGAGAACAAGGGCAATGGACTGGATACATTCTCACTGACGACTTCGGCGATTCCAGAAGGATGGCAGGTATCATTCTCACAATCTTCAATCACTCTGAACAGTCGTCACGATTCGGATAACACAGGCTCGGTCACAGCCACGATCAATGTCCCCGCAGATGCGTTGGCGGGTGATAACACCGTCACCTTCGGGGTCACAGTGAGTGGTTCGACGACCGTGCTCGACAGCAAGAGTCTGACAGTCTCGGTCGCCGCCAGACACGCTTTGACTGCTGATATTCTATCGACTCAGCAGACCGGCAGGTCAGGTCAGGTCGTGCAATTTCCCATCGATGTGGTGAACACTGGCAACATCCGTGACACATTCAAGCTGCAGGTCTGTGATCCCGGCGATCAAACCGGCTGCAATCCACCGATGTGGGCAGCCTCTTACTCGGATATGTCGGGCAATTCGATAACGCAGCTGGTCCTCAATCCCGGTGAGTCGAAGCGAGTCTTCCTCGACGTGACCGTAGAGGGAGAGGAAGACGCCGATTCGGTTGACATCCTCGCACGCGTAGCGATATTCGGGACGACCGAGAAGGTCGAACACTCCGTAAGCGTCGTCGTCTCGAATTACGATTATGGCATGGCGATCTCGCCCGAGATGCCCGGTCAGATCGCCGGCCAACTCGACATCGTCCTACCGCCTGGTGGAATCTTGGAAATCAATTTCTGGGTCGAGAACACGGGAAATTTCCCCGGCGGTGACAAGGCAGTGATATCGATAACTGGCTTGGAATCCTCAGTTCTTCGGAAGGTTCTGATCGATGGTGTGATCGCCAATGAAAACATCGTTGTCGGCTCTGGCGACCGCGTCCTCATCACCGTCCAACTCGAGGTCCTCGAAGGAGTTCCGAGTGGTACGACTGGAATCATCAAGGTCAGCGCTTCCTCTGAGAAGAACGCTGCTCAGACAACCTCAGTCAATCTCATCTTCGAGGTTCGCACGATTCACGATCTGCGCTTCACACTCGAAGGCGAGGACGAACTCTCGACCGACGACGAGAAGAGTGTCCAGTTTGTCCTCCACGTGACCAATCACGGCAATGTCATCGAGACCGTGCAGATCCTCACCAGCGATTCTCTGCGTGGCTGGACGGTCAATGTCATTCCCGAGGAGTTCGAACTCGAACCGGGAGACTCACGAGAAGTCACGGTGAGAGTCACACCACCGGCTGACATGATTCAGGATGATACTTACCGATTCACCCTGACAGTCCAACCCAAGGGCATGCCGGTGGCGGGTCAGCCACTCGATCTGCAAGTCACAGCCGAGGTCAGCCCAGGTCTGAATCTGCTGTCCGAGGAGTACGAACAGATTCTCGTCTACGGACTGACCACAATCGGTGCCCTCCTCGTCGTCGTGCTGTTTTTCCGCTCGAGGGCTGAGAACAAGCGTATCATCGAGGCGCTTGAATTCGACGCCGAGGTTTGAGGCATAAATACCGCGAACAGCGGCGCTCCGGACTGGCTATCTCAGCCTCGATGTCCGTGCCTGCAGACAGCACCAAGCGTACGGTTACACTTATCTCCGGATTTCAGGTGGGAGCCTCTGCCGGTCCCTACGGGACCGTCAGGTGTCTCCAATGTCGACGGTTCCCGAAGCCTATCTCGCATTGGCTATAATGACCCTCGTCGGCATTGGATTTCCTGTCATGACATTCATCGGTTCTTACTTCCTCAGACCGACTCAACACCCTCACGACCGCACCAAGGTGCGCTCGATTCTCCTGCCCGGTTATGAGCGTGACCAGAGCTTGTACATACGGCGAGACAGCACCTACGAGTGTGGTTCAGACCCGGTCGGGGATGCCCACATCAACTTCCATTTCCAGTACTATTGGTACGCCATCATCTTCCTCGTTTTCGACATCGCCTTCATGTTCCTCGCATTCGGTGGCCTCGTCGCCATTCAGGAGGCTGACGGCGAGATTGACATCTGGTCTGCGATGGCGACTCTGACGATCTTCATCACGCTGATGAGTTTGGGCGTCTGGCACGTATTCCGCAAGCGCGGCAGGATTTACATCTGAGGTGATTCAATGAGCGATGATGGTCAGAATTTCTCAGTCTTCAACAGTCGCATTCTCGTCGACACGGTCGGCGATGTGACCGACGAGGCTCTCAAGGCGAGCCGCATGAAGGAGGTCATCGGCGTCCTCGCCGGCCGCCTATTCAATTGGGGTCAGCGCAAATCACTCTTCCCGCTGCATCTCGGCATCAAGTGCTGTGCGCTGGAGATGGCTGCGGCCGGCGCGAGTCGCTTCGACGCCGAGCGCTTCGGTGTTTTCTTCCGCTCCAGTCCGCGCCAATGTGACGTCCTTCTGGTCAATGGCCCGATCTCGAAGAAATTCGCCGACCCAATCACTCGACTCTGGGAGCAGATGCCAGAGCCGAAGTGGTGCATCGCTATGGGTGAGTGCGCGATTTCGGGCGGTCCTTACTTCCAATCCTACAATATTCTCGAAGGCGTCGACACGATCATCCCAGTCGATGTCTACATACCTGGATGTCCGCCTCGCCCCGAGGCGCTTATCGACGGCTTCGGCAAGCTGCGAGAGAAGATCATCCGCATAGGAGCGGTACCCAGCGAAGTTCGGCCCATGAGTGAGGCACCGCTGATTCTCGGGGACGAGTGAGGAGGCTGTAGGATGGGTAAGAAGATCTCAGCGGCTGCGCAGTTGAAGTCTGCCGAATCGCTCGCCGCTGCAATATCGATGATCGACGGCGCCAGTGCCGAGGTCTCAACCCGCTCGAGCGGCACTCAGGACCGCCACACGATCAAGGGCAGCTGCACTCCAGCCTCGTGGCGCGAACTCGCTGAAACTCTGGAGTCGAAGCATGGCATCGATTACTGTTCGATGATTACCGGCATCCATTGGCCAGATGCTGCCGACAAAACTTGGGAAGTCATCTACCACCTGATGCGGACCGGAGTCACCGACCCCCGCCACGAAAACGGCATAGTCCAGCCCAACATCACAGCGGCTGGCAGCCTCAAGGGTGGCAAAGTCCCGCTCGAGATCGAGATCAGCATCGCTCTACCAGACACCAGAACGCCTTCTGTAGCGTCGGTCCAGGACATCTGGGTCGGAGCGGATTGGAACGAGAAGGAGACTTGGGATCTGGTCGGAATCGATTTTGATGGCCACGAGAAGATGCGTCGGGTCCTCAACCCACACGAGACTCCGGTCGGATACCACCCATTACAGAAACAGCACAAGTTACGCTACCACGGTTTCGAGGAGATGTATGACGATGTGCAGGGATTCCGCCGCAAACCGGCCGATGCTGGCAAGGTCAAGTGAGGAGGTCGAAGAATGGCGGAAATGTGGATTTCGATGGGTCCTCAGCACCCTATGACGCACGGATTGTGGACTCTCAAGATCAAGGTCGATGGAGAGACGGTCATCGATACAGAACCCGATTTGGGTTACATCCATCGGGGGGTCGAGAAGATCTGCGAAGCCCGCAACTTCACTCAGATCACAACCTACTGCGACAGGCTCTGCTACGCCAGCGCCAACACCTGGTCACACGCCTACATCTACGCCACTGAGGACCTCCTCGATGTCGAGGTTCCCGAGCGTGCCGAATACATTCGTCTGGTCGCTGTCGAAATCCAGCGCATCGCCAGCCACCTGATGTGGCTGGGTGCTTACGGTCCTGACATCGGCAATCTGTCAATCATGGTCTGGTGCCTACGCGAGCGCGAGATGATGATGGATCTGCTGCAGGAATTGGGCGGTTCGAGATTGCACTACAACTTCCCTCGGGTCGGAGGAGTCAAGCGCGACCTGCCACACGGCTTCGCGCACCGCGCGCGAGCCAAGCTGACACTCTTCCAAAACCGCATTCAGGAGTACGAGGCCCTGTTCGATGAAAGCACGATCTTCCTCGTGCGCAGTCAGGGGGTTGGCTATGCCAAGCCTGAGGAGATGATCAATGCCGGTGTCAGTGGACCGAATGTCCGTGCTGCGGGAGTCGATTACGATATTCGCTGGGCGCATCCGTATTCGGTCTACAGCGAACTCGACTGGGCTCCTGCCGTCGAGCGCTCTTCGATCAAGGGCGCGGACTGCTACGACCGCTACCGAATCCGTATCGAGGAGATGAAGGAGAGCGCCAGCATGGTTCTGCAGGCGCTCGACAAGATGCCCGGCGGAGCCGAGACGTATCACGAGCCGGGTGACCCGAAGATCCTCGCCAAGGCTCCTTCGCGCGCAGCCGAAGGAACCACTGGCTACCATCACTTCGAGGACTCGCGCGGCGAGTCGATGTTCTACATCGCCGGAGGCGGTGAAGGACGTGGAAAGATGCCTTACCGCGTCTCGATCCGCTCTCCGATGTTCATCACCATTCCATTCGCGGCCAAGTGCATGGTCGGCTACAAGGTCGCCGACATTCCAGCCATCATGGGTTCATTCGACCCATGTATCGGAGAGACAGACAGGTGAGGTGAGAGAATGGCAAGCAGCGACTGGCTTGACATCCGAGGCTGGATGGATTCTATCGTCGGATGGTCGATGGATTCGGTTCACGACATTCTTCCAAGCACCGACATCGGTCTCGGACCACTAGGGACTCTCAACATCCAAGCTGAATTCGCCTCCGTACAAAGCCCTCTCGAGACACTCATCTTCACCACCATCATGTGCACCGTGGTCTTTGGAATCATGATGCTGACTCTGATGGTCGTGCCGTATATCGAGCGCAAATTCATAGCTCGTCTGATGGATAGACTCGGGGCCACGACTTCTCTTCGAAGCCTGTGGATTGGAGAGGGCCGAGTGACCGCCGGCCAATGGTGGAATCAACTGCCGTTCGGAATGGGAGCGCCAATCGGTTGGACCATCGGCATCCTCAATTCGACCTTCGGTAATGAATCGAAGCACGTCGCCGTCGACCGTGTTCACAACCGCGGTTACCACGGCATCTGGTTCCTCTTCCCCGGCTTCTTCCAAGCGCTCGCGGATTTCCTGAAGTTCGCTACCAAGGAGCACATCGTTCCAGCGAAAGCCGACAGACTGGTCTTCGAAGTCGCTCCTATCATCATCATCTCAACCACCATCATGGTCTACGCCTTCATCCCCTTCGGACCCCACATCTGGGCGGCCGACCCTGAACTCTCTCTCATCTTCATGATGGCTATTTTCGGCGTAGCACCACTCGGCGTCTTCTTCGCCGGCTGGTCTTCCAACAACAAGTACACACTCATCGGCGGGATGAGGTCTGCCGCTCAGTTGACCGCTTACGAGATTCCACTCCTCATCACGGTCCTCGCGATAGCGGTCGTCAGCGGCTCGTTCAACATCCTTGAGATCATCGATTTTCAGATTGAGACGAGCAATACCTGGAACCTCTTCATTCTGCCCCTCGGCGCGACATTGTTCCTCATCACCATGATCGCCGAAGTCGAGCGTATTCCCTTCGATATGCCCGAGGCTGAAGCAGAACTGGTCGAGGGCTGGTGGACCGAATACGGCGGAATCCGCTGGGGTCTGATGTTCGCCGTCGAGATGATGCGCGCTTACGCGGCTTGCATCCTCTTCGCGCTCTTCTTCCTCGGCGGCTGGCAGGTTCCTTTCGAGGACAGCCTCGTCGCACTGCCATACATCGGAGGCGGCCTCGAGACAGTCTTCACCGCGACTCCAGGCATCTTCATTCTCCTCGCCAAGGCCTACATCATGTTCGCCTTCTTCGTCTGGGTCCGGGCCTCTCTGCACCGAGTCCGCACCGACCAGATCCTCGAATTCGGCTGGCGCTATCTCCTACCGCTCTCATTCGTCAACCTCGCTATCGCCATCTGGCTGCGCCTCGAGGTCTGGAACAGCACAGCAGCAGGCGGCTGGCCAATCTGGACCGCGCCAGCCCTCTTCGGAGCGTTTGTTCTACTCTTCATCATCCTCGCAATCGACGAGGATAAGGAAGCCCTCGAACTCGACCGCAGAATGTACCAAACACAGACTCTGGACAAGGCCAGTCCGGGGACGCACAGGAAGTAATGGAGGTGAATGAATGAGTGATAATGGTGGCAGAATGGAATACAATACGGGTCACCCACATGCGGCACCGAACTTCCGGAATCTCATCGTCAAACCGATGTGGATGACGATGAAAACCGCCTTGCGAACTGTTCCCTACATCGGCAGGGCTCGCTGGCTGAAGAACGATTATCACGGTCAGCAAGTGAACATGACAGACGATTTCACAAAATCTCGAATCGGCGACTCACACCTCTCCGAGGGTCACGTCTACGCCGCCGACCGCGAGTCGACCGACCTACTACCATTCCTCGAGCGCCCTGTGACTGTGATGTACCCTTACGAGCGCCTCGAAGACATGGAACCGTGGCTCTTCGTTCCGGGAAATTACAACGGCCGAATCGGCATCGTCTGGGAGACCTGCACCGCCTGCAAGGCCTGTATTCGCGCCTGCCCTAACGACTGCCTCCACATGACTACTGAAGTGCGCGTCAACGTCCTTGACCTCGCTGAAGAAGGCGACGAATGGCACGGCTATGGCTCCGAGATCGAAGCCGGTGGTTACGCTGCAAAGCCGAAAGATGACTTTGTGGAAATAGAGGAATTCGATCTCGTCAACGAACACGCAGCACCTCCGCAGCAATACGATTTCGCCGAGGTCATCGAGATCTCCGGCGAGACCGCGACGGTTCGCTGGATGGATGGCTCGGGCATCGAGGATATTTCGATGGACGAGTTGACACCGGCCGAGACCGACATCGTCAGTGGCCGCATCGACATGGGTCGTTGCATGTTCTGCGGCCTATGTGCCGAAGCCTGTCCATTCGAATCATTCTTCATGACCAATGAATACGATGGCATGACCGGTTACTCGCGTGAGGATCTCTGGTTCGATGCCGACCGGACTCGCGTTCTGCCCGCGGTCCACCAAGAGCGCGTCGATGCGGAACTAGCCAAGCGGGCGGGCAAAGAGAAGACGAAGCGTGCGCGCAAGGCGGCGAAGGCTGCCAAAGCCGCAAAATCAGAGGCGTGAATCCAATGAATATCGATTTCGAGGCCATCGCCTTCGTTATCATGTCGTTGATGGCAATTTTAGGCGCTCTGGGCTGCGTCTACGCACGCCGTGTCGCCCACTCACTGCTCTCGCTGATGATGACTTTCTTTGCAGTCGCCGGCGTCTTCGTCCTCGCGCACGCGGAATTGCTCGCCGCTGTGCAGATTCTCGTCTATCTCGGCTCGGTCATGCTGGTCGTGCAATTCGGCGTCATGCTGACCCGCCGCCAGATTCAGGAAGGTGACGTCGAATGAAGGCGGTCAGCCTCTTCGCGCGGCTCGGCGTCTTCGCCTTCGTCCTCGTTCTGCTGCGCGAAGTCATGGAGCATCCGATGTTCTCCGACTCTTCGACCCAGGTCCCACCGACCACAGTCGACTTCGCGGTCTCGATTCTCAACGATTGGGCGATCATCACCATCGTTCTGGGTATCCTTCTCGCCATGGCGATGATCGGCGCATCATACCTCGTGCGCGACGAGCGGCTCGTCAATCTGCTCTACGATATGGGGGGTGAAGAGAGATGATTGCAGCGAGTTGGATCGCCGGACTCGGCGTCATTCTCTTCGGCATCGGCCTGGTCGGCGCTTTCAGCCGCAAGAATGCCATCGTCGTTCTGATGTGCATCGAGGTGATGCTCAACGCAGCCAACCTCAACTTCGTCGCCGGAGCCTTGCACCACGGCTCGGTCGACGGCTGGGTCTTCGCAGCGATTGCAATCGCGATTGCAGCAGCAGAGGTCGCCATCGGCCTCGCCATCCTACTCTCACTCTACAGTACTCAGGAGACGATCTCGCTCGACGAGGCGACCCTGCTGAAACATTGAAAATTCGAAAAAAAATCGTCAACTAAAAATCGAGGTGAAGAAACATGGGAGAAAGCAAGCAAGAGTGGGATCGACTGCTCTACCTAATCCCCTTTCTCGCAGTCGTTCCCTACCTCATTATTCAAGGCGAGTCCTCGACTGATTGGGCTTGGCTCATCGTCGCTGTCCCCTTCATCATCTTCCCGATCATTGCTATCGCTGGCCAGATCTGGAACGGTCACGATACATGGGTCAACCGCTTCAAGGAGGGTGGCATCATCGCTCTCGGGGCTCTGGGTCTGTCTCTGTCGGCTGGCCTTTGGTTGATCTATGATTATCTCACAACCCAACCTAGCCTGCGATTCACCCCCGACCCTTGGAGTTGGCTCTCTTTCGATGTCCTCACCTACGATGGAGAGGGTTGGTCGGTCGCGGCATCCGGTTTCGATTTCTTTGGTCTGGGATTGTATCTCGATCCACTCAGCATCATGCTGCTCTTCGTCGCGACTTTCCTCTGCTTCCTGATCTGCTGGTTCGCTGTCGGCTACATGACGACGGACTCGATCAACGACAATTCCAACCACCGCTTCTTCGCAGAATTCGTTCTCTTCAGCATCGGAATGTTCGGGATGGTCTTGGCGGACAACTTCCTCTGGCTGTTCATCTTCTGGGAGATCATGGGACTTTGCTCATATCTTCTGATCGGATTCTACTACTGGAAGAAGAGTGCTGCCTACGCGGCGAAAAAGGCCTTCCTAACGACGCGCGTAGGCGATGTCTTCCTGCTGATCGGCTTGCTGATGCTGTACGACATCTACGGCTCGCTCGACTTCTCAGTTGTCTTCGACGACCCATCGACTGGTGTCGGTGGCGCGGTCGTCTCGGCTGCTAAGTTGCAGACCGCGTTGCTGATGTTGTTCATCGGCGCGATCGGCAAGTCGGCCCAATTCCCACTTCACGTCTGGCTGCCTGATGCGATGGAGGGGCCGACGCCCGTCTCGGCTCTCATCCACGCGGCGACGATGGTCAACGCGGGATTGTATCTCGTCGCGCGCATGGTGCCTTTCGTCGACGTCGCAAATGGCGGCGTCGCCGGGATGGAAGATCTGGGATTGATTGTCGCTTGGATTGGCGGCATCACCGCTTTCATGGCAGCGGCGATCGCCTTCGTTCAGAATGATATCAAGAAGGTTCTCGCCTATTCGACGATGAGTCAACTGGCTTACATATTCACTGGATTGGGCGCCGCCTTGTGGTTATTCAACACAGGAAATCACGAAGCTGGGGCTCTGGTCTTCGGCGGCGCGCTGTTCCATCTGTTCAACCACGCCATGGCTAAGGGGATGCTGTTCATGGCGAGTGGTTCGGTCATTCACGAAGTTCATCATGCCCATGACTATCTCCATCACGAGGGTGATGATTCGGAACACGACCACGCCAGCCACCACGACTTCGATGCCCAGGACATGCGCAACATGGGTGGGCTTGCAAGCAAGATGCCAGTCACTGCGACAGCGATGATGCTGGGCTCGATGTCGATCATCGGGATTCCTCTGATCGGTGGATTCTGGTCGAAAGAAGTCATCATCGGCAAGACCTGGTACGCTTACTTCCACGGCGCTGACGCTCTGCTCGGCCCTGCTCTGCTCATACTCGCAACCGCCGGAATGACCGGCTTCTACATGTCACGCATGTGGTTCATGACCTTCGCCGGCGAGCCGAGGAACGAGTTGGTTGAGCATGTTCATGAGGCGACTCCGTGGATCAAGACTCCACTCATCGTGCTCTCGATTATGACGGCGCTGGGCGGCTTCGGCCTCGCAGTTTACGGCGCCGTCGAATTCCTCTCGGCCGAAGCCGATTATCTCTCACTACACGGCCACACCCTGCTCGAGCAGATCATCCACGAGGTCGAGCACGCCTTCCTGCCCGAGGATATGCAATTGCGATATGTCGGCTGGGTGACGATTCTACTCGCCTTCATCATTGGACCAATCATGGCCGCGCGCATCTACGGAGGCGCGCTCAAGGAAGGTGAGCAAGCGATTCCACTCGTCCACTGGCTGACCTCACTATCGGGTAAATTCGGCAGCCAGAACGTCGACGACCTCGCCAATTCCGAACTCGCAGAAGCACTGCAACAACGCCTCTACTTCGATGACCTCTACGAGGGTATCCTCGCGCGCACCATAGTTCCCTTCGCCGCCTTCGCAGCTTGGTTCGACGCCAATGTCATCGACGGCGCAATCAAGCAGATCGAGTCGAAATCAGTGCTCGGTTCAATTCAGATTCGCAGAGTCACAACTGGCAGCGCGCGCGACTACATCCTCATGGCTGCCATCGGCACCCTGAGCATTTTTGCCTTGATCTGGGGGGTGAACGCTTGATCACAGCAGACCCACTGACTTTCATCACGCTGGCACCAATCGCCCTCGGTATGGCGCTGCTGATTCTACCACAAGTTCTGCCAACCAGCATGGCCGAGTACATGCAGCGCATCGCCCGGCCACTCTCGATGGGCCTCGCTCTGGCCATATTCGCAATCACGACGATGCTCTTCCTCGGCCAGATCGGCGCTATCGACTGGCTCAACATCCTGCAAGGCGAGTACGTCTTCCAGAACACGCCAGTCGTCCTGCTCGAAGAGATCGGAGTTCGCTGGGTCGTAGGAGTCGACGCGCTATCGTTCCCGATGGTCTGGCTGACAGCGATGCTCATCCCGGTCTCGATGCTCGTCGAATGGGACGCGAAGAAAGGCCACATCTTCCACCCATTGATCCTCATCATGGAGGGCGCACTGGTCGGAGTCTTCGTTGCTCTGGACCTCTTCGTCTTCTTCGTCTTCTGGGAAATGACGCTGATTCCGATGTTTTTACTCATCCTCGTCTGGGGTGGGGACAACCGCCGCTACGCCTCGATGAAGTTCTTCATCTACACTTT
Organism: Euryarchaeota archaeon UBA58; assembly: GCA_002498525.1. Taxonomy (GTDB): domain Archaea; phylum Thermoplasmatota; class Poseidoniia; order Poseidoniales; family Thalassarchaeaceae; genus MGIIb-O1. The sequence goes on along the minus strand of DAHR01000017.1, from coordinate 51,644 downwards.
CACAGCCAGCGTTTTCATGCTCATCGGCATCCTCGTGATGTATTTCAACACGGCCGACACGAGCCTTGCCGGGACTCTGACTGGGCATCATTTCGACCTGATATCGATGACTGCGCAGGCCGCCGGCAGCGGTCTTATCGATGGTGCTGGCCTGCGACATTTCGTCTGGATTCTGCTTCTCATTGGCTTTGCAACCAAGATGCCGAGCGTGCCTGTTCACACTTGGTTGCCCGACGCGCACGTGGAGGCACCCACGGCTGGCTCGATGCTTCTGGCGGGGGTGATGCTGAAGATGGGCGCCTATGGATTCCTGCGCGTCGCAGTTACGATTTTCCCAGAATCAACGGTGGTTTTCACGCCGCTGCTGTTACTGCTGGGAATGTCGAGTCTTGTCTACGCGGCGATAGTCTGCATGGGTCAGACGAATCTCAAACGGATGGTCGCATATTCGTCTGTCTCGCACATGGGATTGATCTTCCTCGGCATCGCGACGATGCAGCCTCTGGGCATTGCCGGCGCGCTGTTCATGATGTTCGCACACGGCATCATCAGCCCACTTCTGTTCGCGGTTGCGGGGGCCTTCAAGCACCATTACCACACCCTCGAGATCGGCTCGATGAGGGGAATAGCACACCACTCTCCTTGGCTGGCCGGCCACATGATGTTCGGCTGGATGGCAAGCCTCGGCCTGCCTCTGCTGGCAGGATTCGTGGCCGAGATAACGGTGCTGATAGCGTTCTGGATGACCTTCGGTTGGCTGGTGATTCTACCGGCTCTGACGCTGATCATCACCGCGGTTTACTACATTACAAGCATGCAGCGTACGATCTTCGAGGGCGGCGACCCACATGTGGGGGTTCTTCCCGATTCGTTGCACGGCGAGGAGGCTCGTGACATAACTTGGCATGAGAATGCTGGGATGTTCGTGCTGGTTGCGCTGACCGTTCTGTTCGGCATCCTGCCCTTCATCTTCTGGGACATGATGTCTGACTGGTCGACAGAATTCATGCTCGAGACGCTGATCGACGCGCTGAATTCGCAGGGGGTGAAACCTTGATTCTGAGCAATACCGAGATGGAGGTTCTACTGCCTGAGATGATTCTGGTAGTCAGCGTCGTCCTCGCGATTCTGGTGCCGAATATCGGTGATGCGAAGTTTCGGATTCCATTGACGCGCGTGCGAGTGCCGATTTTTGTCGGTGGCACGCGCTTGAAGGGGACTTCTGACCCAAGGCTGCCGGCGTTGATTTCGATTACGGCTTTCTCGTTGGCGATGTTCTTCTCGTTCTTCGGGGTTAGTGCAGATTCTTCGGCTGTCGAGATAGGTGGCGTTCTGGCTGTGAACTCATTCAGCCGAATGATGTCTTTCGTCTTCTACGCCGCGCTGCTTCTTGCTGCTGTCGCTGCGAATTACCGTTTGCCTGCGCGGCCATCCGCGCGCGCGCCGCGTGAGCGAGATTCAGCCGCGCAGGCTGAGCGATTGGTTCGCAGTCTGATGGACAATCGCCGCCAGGTCGATTTCCACATCCTGCTGATGATGGTCGGACTCGGGATGAGTCTGATGGCGATGGCGAGCAACCTCTTCTTCATGTTCGTCGCCATCGAATTGGCTTCGCTCGCCTCCTACATCCTGGTCGCCTTCCACAAGGAGGAAGCGGTCGGTGGCGAGGCAGGAGCGAAGTATTTCATCGTCGGTTCGGTCGCCAGCGCGACTGGAATCTATGGAATGTCGTTGGTCTATCTGTGGGCTGGCGACCTAGATTTCGATGCTCTTGCGGCTTCGTGGGCAGCGATGGACGGCTATGACCCACTGGCCGTCATCGGTCTTGGTCTGATGCTCGTCGCCTTCGGCTTCAAGGTCAGCGCCGCGCCCTTCCATCTGGCCGCTCCCGACGCTTACGCTGGCGCTTCTTCACCTGTCGCAGGTGTCCTTGCTACCGCCTCGAAGGCGATGGGATTCGTCGCTCTCTTGCGCGTTCTTCTGCATGTTGCAATGCCGGATGAGGGCGAGGCGATCTGGTTCGTTCTGCTCGCCCTCATCGCTATCGTGACGATGACTTGGGGCAACCTAGCTGCTCTGACCAGCGAGAACCCGAAGCGCATGCTGGCTTACTCGAGCGTCGCACACGCAGGATACATGCTAGCGGCGCTCGCCGCAGTCGGTAGTGGTCTGGGTGATGATTCGACGACTCGACTGGTTCTCGTCGCCATTATTTTCCATCTGTCGGTTCTCGTACTCTTCAAACTCGGAGCTTTCCTTGTCTTAGGCCTGCTCGAGATCGAGGGTCGCAGCCATCGCTTGGAAGACCTTCACGGATTGGCTCACCGCGACCCACTCGTCGCTGGTTCGATGTTCATCTTCATGCTCTCTCTTGCCGGCGTTCCGCCGCTTGCCGGATTCCTCTCAAAGTTGCTGATGATCAACGGAATCATCAACATCAGTGCTGGAACAGGAAGCACATCTGCCGATGCCATAGTGCCTTGGGCAGAGAGTGTTGACCCAGTGTTCTGGTTGGCTGTGGCTATCGTTTTGAACAGTGCTCTGTCGCTTTTCTACTACCTGCGTATCGCCCTCGTGATGTTCTTCGAGACCCCCGAATCCACCAAACCTCTTCGCAGGGCCACTCACCTACGAAACTCAATCGTCACCCTCGCTTTCCTGACACTCGCATTCGGTATCGGCTCGGGCGCCGATTTCCTCCTCGAGCTCGTTCAAAATGCCGTGTCGGCATTTTGATCGAGATCTCCTCGACCGCACCGTTGGCGCGTTATAGACTAAGATTCGTTCTCAGAATGCGCCCCACGCATTCTGCTCACTGGTAGTAATAGCGTGGGCAGCCCCAGCACTGTAGAGTCCGGTTCAGTTGGTTTCAATCAAGTCGAAAAGTGCGGTGCGTGGTTCTCCTTCGGTCTTCTCTCGGGGCATGGTTTCACATAGGGGGCGCTTGACCGAGAGGCTGATGGCGCGTCGTGAGGAACGTGTGGACACAGAGTTGCTGGCGCAGCTTGAGTCCGGCTCCGGCGACCGAATCCGCGTTCCTCTTCCGAACAAGAAAATCAACGAGATGTTCGCCATCGCCGACCAGATTCTAGGCGGTCGGAGGGTCAGGGCAGTCTGCGCCGATGGTGAGAGTCGCCTGGCGCGCATTCCAGGCAAGATGCGTCGCCGCCAATGGGTTCGAGAAGGCGATTTGATCATCCTCCAGCCTTGGGATTTCCAAGACGCCAAGGCCGACGTTCGGATGCGCTACACCAAGACTCAATCCATCTATCTCTCACGAAAGGGAGTCCTGCCTGAAATCGTCGACCTCTTCGGCATGGCCGAAGACCAATTCGGTGATTCAAGTTCAGATTCCGGCCGATCAGCAGCCGCTCCTCCAGCCGAGTCCTCTGCCGCTACAGAACCTCAGGATGCTTCCGAGGATGTGGGCGAGTCCGCCGACGAGGTAACCGAGGAGAAATCGGCAACTCCGAGCCCCGCATGGGCTGACGACGACGACGATGATATCGACTCATTCTTCGGGTGAAAACGATGTCAGACTCCGACTGGGAGGACACCGACCCGGACGCGATAATGAAGTCGGCGCGGCAGCACGAATGGATTTCCGATCCGCGCTTCAAGCGAATGTTTCTGGAAATCGAAGACAAACTGCAAGGGGTGCTCGGTGGCGGTCAATACGATTGGGTCGACCGGCGAGTTTTCGACGCTGTTTTCGACCGCTCCACACTCATGTCGCTCTACAAATTGATGCAAGCGGGCGAGATTGAGACCGTTGATTACCCAATCGCTCGCGGCAAAGAAGCCCACGTGTTCCACGCTACGACGAACCAAGGTCCGGCCGCTGTGAAGATCTTCCATACTACCAATGCCGTCTTCAAGAACCTCGCGAAATACATCGATGGCGACCCGCGATTCGGTGGACTGAAGCGTCGCCATCGCGAATTGGTGAAAATCTGGGTGCGTAAGGAATACCGCAATCTCAAGCGCTTGCGCAATAATGGTGTACGCGTCCCGAAGCCTCGTGCCGTCCTCAACAATGTACTGATCATGGACCTTATCGGTGATGCTGACGAGCCTTCACCCCGCCTCAAGGATATCACAGTCGACGATCCTCTCGGCCTCTTTGAGGACCTACTCGAAATCCTCGCAGTCATCTGGCAGACCTGCGACCTCGCTCATGCTGATTTCAGTGAATACAACATTCTCTGGTACGACGGCGAGCCGTGGGTCATCGATGTCGGGCAAGCCGTCGTCAGCGCACACCCGAATTCGAACGAATTCCTCGTGCGCGATGTTACACGGTTAGTCCAATGGATAAATCGTCAAGGATACGATATCAACCTCGCCGACAGCCTTCTGCGAGTCCTCGAAGATCCCGTTCCTGAGTATCCTGCGCTGCCGGGCGGGGATTAAAACGGGAAGGCGGCCCGCCCGCTCTGTGGAATTACTCGCTCGCATCCCGAAGGATCGCATCGCGGTGCTCATCGGCAAGCGCGGAGCGACGCGTAAGATGCTGGAAGAAGCGAGCGGCGCTGGCATCGTGGTCGACTCCGAGAGCGGCGATGTCATGGCCGATTGGGGCGAGCAGGAAGTTGACCCGATTCTGCGCATGAAGATGCCAGATGTCATCCGAGCAATCGGCCGCGGATTGGCCCCGAAGCGCGCGGTCAAACTGCTCGAAGACGAGATTTTCCTGAGAATCTACGATATTCGAGAATGGGTCGGCCGCCAGCCGAATCAGACTCGCCGCATGCGCAGCAGATTGATTGGCAGGGACGGCCGCATCCGCAGCCTCATCGAGGAGATCAGCCGCACCGAGATAGCGATTTACGGCTCATCAGTCCTCGTCATCGGAGACGAGGACGGCCTCTCCCTAGCAACACCGGCAATCGAAAACATCCTCAACGGTGCTGAGCATGGTAATGTCCTGCACGGGCTCGAGAAGGACCGCAAGAGAATGCGCATCAACTCGCGAAGTCTCGATGCTTACGAGCTTCGCGAAGATGGACCCGCTGACGCCTTCGAGACCCTCGTGCCTGATTTGGCAGCCGCGCGCCGTCGCCGTGAACGTCGCTACAAAGGCGCGCAAGTCAACCCGGATAACGAGAGTGAAGTCGCTGAGATGCTCGAATTGGAAAGCGACGAATCGGTCGGCTTCGAAGAAGAATGAACCCCCTTTCATCAGGGTTTATTGGCTTCCATTTTTCTTGTTTTTCGAGCCGCCACACTCAAGCGCAATCGCCGGCTCGCGCCGCCATGATGAATGCGCTTGAAGAGTGGTATGACTACGAACAGGCGGTCATCAAGGCGCTCGCTGGAATCTTGACTCTGTTCTTCGCCGGAATTCTCCTGCACGAAGCCGGAATCTCGAACCCGCTCTCGGATTTCATCTACAAATTCTATCTCGAGCCGATTATGGGGGAATCGACTGGTGACTCGGGATACAACATGGTCAACACAATGACCTACGGACTCGTCCTCGCCATGTTCGCCGTCGCTCTCAGTGGATGGTTGCGTCATCTTGGCGTCGACGCCTCGGACAGCACACTTCTCGCCCTGCTGCCGTTCGTGTTTTGGGCGGCATTCGGCGAGGTCGTCGAGGACGCCCAAATGTTCTCGGAGCCTCTCTCCGCACTCTTCGTCAGCCCGGGCGTCCACTTCCAAACAGCAGCATGGGTCGTGGTAGCGGGAGCGATTGGCTATTCCGTGGTCAATGGAGAGTATGAGGAGGGTGAGCGATTCACGCGAGTTCAGGTTTTGTCGACTCTGCTAATCGTCGGGCAATTCGCGATTTTTGGGCTTTCGATTTCGGAAAGTGACAGAGTGGTTCGGGACGGAATCGATTTGTGGCCTTTCCTGCTGCTTTCGGTCGTGGGAATGACAGCGCCGATCTGGTTGGCTCAGAGCGCTGAGAAGTTCGATCACGTCCAGCGTTCTGTCTATTTCACTGGGATTGGTGGGAGTCTCGTTCTGTTCGGTGCGATGGTCAGTT
>DAHR01000017.1:0-45640 GCA_002498525.1 Euryarchaeota archaeon UBA58 | reverse complement strand
GAATCGCTCAATCTATGGCCGCTCGCGGTGGTCATCGGTGCCCCTGCAGTTTTGATCTACGCAATGGTCCAGCATGGACAGGAAGCGGCTGACGAATTGGCTGCTCATGGCATCATCGCCGGTGTTCTTCCGCCCCGTATGACCGAGGAGCAGTACCTCGATTCGAGCTCGAAGGAGAAGGATTTTGTCGAGTCGCTTCGGTCAAAGGCCGTGATGGCTTATCCGGTGGCCTTCCTGCCTGTCGCAGGGCAACTTCTCGACGGCTTGGCAACCTGGATCGGCATCGATTATTTCGACTATCATGAGAAGCATGTCGTCTCTGCTGCGGTCATCGATCTGTTCGACACTGCGGCCACCTTCACAGTGCTCAAACTCGCTATCGGCGGAATCATTCTCTGGTTCTACACATTGGCGAACTTCGAATATCGCCAGCAGCACCTGCGCCTGCTCATCGGCCTCGCTCTGATGATCGTTGGAATGGCTCCGGGTCTGCGCGATGTTCTGCGCTTGATGCTAGGCGTTTGAAATCAAACCACAGAGGCACAGAGACACAGAGTCGGATGGTGGCCTGTGCCTGATTCCGATTCTGTTTGACCAATCACTAAACACGACATCTACGATGTCGGGTCCATTTAGTTGAAGGGATGGCGGCAATCTGCGGTGTTCGGAGCCATGGATAGATTGCCGACTCGCATGGCGCGAGACAGTGATGATTGGGAGCGCCGACGCGAGCATAATATCGCTCTTGCCGCCGATCTCAAGGAGCGCTTGGCTGCAGTCAAAGAGGGCGGCGGCGGCAAGTATGTCGAGCGCCATCGCAGTCGCGGCAAGATGCTGCCACGCGAACGTATCGCAGAGATTTGCGATGCCGGCAGCCCATTCCTCGAATTCAGCAGCCTCGCTGCGAACGGACTCTACGACGGCAGAGCTCACTCTGCCGGAGTCATAACAGGAATCGGAGTAGTTCACGGTCGCGAGTGTCTTTTCGTCGCCAACGATGCGACCGTCAAAGGCGGCTCCTACTATCCGCTGACCGTCAAGAAACACATCCGCGCCCAGAACATCGCCGACGCCAACAATCTGCCCTGCATCTACCTCGTCGACAGCGGCGGCGCCTTCCTGCCGATGCAGGATGAGGTCTTCCCCGACATCAATCACTTCGGCAGAATCTTCCGCAATCAAGCGGTGATGTCGGGCAAAGGCATCCCCCAGGTCGCAGCGGTTCTGGGCAGTTGTACAGCCGGAGGAGCATACGTTCCGGCGATGTCAGACGAGTCAATAATCGTCAAAGGCAACGGCACCATCTTCCTCGCCGGCCCACCTCTGGTCAAGTCTGCGACAGGCGAGGAAGTCAGCGCTGAGGACCTCGGAGGTGCTGACGTCCACACCCGCAAATCGGGTGTGGCCGACCATTTCGCTGAGACTGAAGCCGAGGCGTTGCGGATGGTTCGAAACGTCGTCGAGAATCTCAATATCGAAGCCAAGCAACGCCTCGATACGAAACCGGCCGAACCGCCCGCGCACGATGGCGAGGATCTGATGGGAATCATCCCTCTGGACAATCGGACGCCCTTCGATGTGAGGGAGGTAATCGGGCGACTGGTCGATGGTTCACGCTTCCACGAGTTCAAACAGCGCTACGGAAACACACTGGTTTGCGGCTTCGCTAGAATCCATGGATATCCGGTCGGAATCGTCGCCAATAACGGCATTCTCTTTTCCGAATCCTCACTCAAAGGGGCTCACTTCGTCGAACTCTGCGGACAGCGCGGAATTCCCCTCATTTTCTTACAGAACATCACTGGCTTCATGGTTGGCCGTGACGCTGAATCGGGTGGAATCGCCAAGGATGGAGCGAAGTTGGTCACGGCCGTCTCTTGTGTTCCAGTGCCTAAATTCACTGTGATAATCGGTGGCTCGCACGGTGCTGGGAATTACGGCATGTGCGGCAGGGCTTACGACCCGCGCTTCTTGTTCATGTGGCCGAATGCGCGGATTTCTGTGATGGGCGGCCCGCAGGCTGCCGACGTTCTGGCGACAATCAAACAGGATCAGCGGGCTCGCGAGGGTCTGGCGCCGATGACCGCTGCGGAGTGGGAAGAGTTTCGGCGGCCGATTCTTGAGAAATATGAGACCGAAGGCTCACCTTATTACTCGACTGCGCGGCTCTGGGACGATGGTGTGATCGATCCGCGCGATACTCGAGATGTGCTCGGATTGTGCATCTCGGCGAGCTTGAACGCACCCTTCCCCGAGACGAATTTCGGCGTTTTCAGAATGTGAGGTGAGAGGAATGGGAAGGGCGAGAATGAGCGATGCAAGACCTGAATGTGGGTTGTGCGTTCTGGATTTGGAAGGCTCAGTCGCAACCTTGACTTTGACGCGAAGTGAGGTCTTCAATGCGATGAATGCACAGTTGATTTCCGAGATGGTCGAAGTCCTCGAATGGACTCGGGCTCGCTCAGTCGGCAATACTCAGGTTCTCAAGGATAAGGACGGCGCAGCCTTCCTCCGAGTGTTGATTCTGCGCGGAGACGGCAAGCATTTCTGCGCTGGTGCTGACATCAATATGATGCGAGATGCTGGTGCCCGTTCCGCTGAGGAGAATCGTGAGGATTCCGAGCGCTTGGACCTACTTTTCAACAGCCTCTGGGCTCATCCATGCTTCACCATCGGCTGCGTTCAGGGAGTGGCTCTGGGCGGTGGAGCGGGCCTTGTTGCCTGCGTTGACCACGTGCTTGGTGAGCCTCGCACGAGGATCGCTCTGTCTGAGGGAAATCTCGGAATTCTGCCAGCTGTGATCGGACCCTATGTCTATCGCAAGATTGGCAGCGCTCAATTCCGTCGTCTGTCGGCGCTGGCCAGCCGAGTTAGTGCTGAGGAGGGCTTGCGAATTGGCTGGATCAACGAATTGGTCGATTCGCCTCTAGGCTTTGATGATGCGATAACTCGGCTCACGGATGAGGTGCTGCGGACTGGCCCGATGGCCGTTGCAGAGTCCAAGCGATTGGCTCTTGCCTTCGATCGCTGGATGGCAAGCGATGAGGAACTCCGTCTCTGGACATTGGATAAGACGAGTAAGATGCGCGGTTCAAGAGAGGGTCAAGAAGGGCTCTCGGCCTTCCTTGAGCGCCGACCTCCAGATTGGTCACCGGATGCAGAATGAGGTCGGCGGAATGCAAAGCGAGGCTGCACCATGATTCCTGAATGGATGGTCGGCGCGCCTCGACCATTCGATTCTGTATTGGTTGCGAATCGCGGTGAAATCGCGGTTCGAGTTCTCAAAGCCGCTCGTGAATCTGGGCTTCGTGGAATCGCAGTCTACTCTGATTCTGATGCCGGCTCCCTGCATGTCGAGACCGCTGATGAAGCCGTTCATCTGCCCGGCGATACTCTCGCTCAGACCTATCTCAATGCTGATGCCATCATTGAGGCAGCGCGCTCGACTGGCGCACAGGCGATTCACCCGGGATTCGGATTCCTCTCGGAGCGAGCCGATTTCGCACAAGCCGTGCAATCGGCGGGCTTGCTCTGGATTGGACCACCATCGGGCGCTATCGAGACGATGGGAGACAAGATATCGGCCCGCCGCTGCATGATAGATTCCGGAGTCCCAGTAATCCCTGGAGAAGAGATCGCAATTGACGAGAATCCCGACCATCTCGGGGTTCTGGCGGCTGCAGCCGCCCGTGTCGGCTATCCACTTCTCATCAAAGCCAGAGCGGGCGGCGGCGGCAAGGGAATGCGCGCCGTCCACGAACCCAAGATGCTGCGCACCGAATACGAAGCGGCAGCGCGCGAAGCCGCCGCTGCTTTCGGTGATGGCACTGTCTATGTCGAACGCCTCTTGACAGGCGCTCGTCACGTCGAAATCCAACTCATCGCCGACAAATACGGCGCTTGCGTCCATCTCAACGAGCGAGATTGTTCACTCCAGCGCCGTCACCAGAAAGTCATCGAGGAAGCCCCCTCTCCAGCAGTCACCCCGAGCCTCCGCCAAGCAATGGGTCAAGCTGCAGTGCAAGCGGCTCAAGCAGTCGATTACGAGGGCGCTGGCACGGTTGAATTCCTTCTCTCGAGCCGCGGAGAGTTCTACTTCCTTGAGATGAATACTCGACTGCAAGTCGAACATCCAGTCACTGAGATGATCACCGGCGTCGACATCGTCCAGAAGCAATTCGAGGTCGCCGCAGGACTCCCTCTTGGCTTCACCCAATCCGACATCGGCATCACAGGCCATGCCATGGAAGCCCGAATCTACGCCGAAGATCCATCGAAAGGCTTCCTCCCAGCAATTGGCAAACTCGCCATCTGGAGGGCCCCGCAAGGACCGGGCATCAGGGTTGATACAGGCGTTAGAGAGGGCGATGATGTAACCGTCGAGTTCGACCCGATGTTAGCCAAACTCGTAGTCCACGCGCCGACTCGACAAGCCGCCGCGCGACGCCTCCACAATGCCCTTTCGGACTTCATCGCACTGGGTGTCACCACCAACATCGGCTTCTTGCGACAAATGGCCATCAACCCCATTTTCACCAGCGGTGGCATAACCACCGACTACCTCGATTCAACCTCCCCCTCCGACTTCAGCCAAACCGAGCCCGACCCTAGCATTCTGGTTGCAATCGCAGCCGCAGCAAGTCGATTCGGGCTCGACCGCGCCGCCACAGGCGGTGCCCAAACAAGCACTTTCGACGAGTATACCGGCCATGCCGGCGACCCCTTCCGAACCCTGTCGAGGTCGTTTCCCTGAGGTGATGAGATGGAGTGGAGCATTGCAGATTCGAGCCCGCGATACAGCGTGAAATTGAGAGATACCGATGGTACTCTAACCCTCACGGACCTGCAAAGTGACGGCAACGAACAGCCCATCCCGAATATCAGCATCAGACGTGATGAACAGGCTGGCCGACTGCTTGTCGAGGTTGACGGGTCAGCCCGCTTCGCCCACGCCGCGCGCGTGGGCGACTCATGGTGGATTCACATGAACGGGAGAATTCATGTCCTCCATGGGCACCAGCCCGGCAGTGCAAGTGCTGATGCTGACGAGGGTGGTTTGAGTGCATTGATGCCCGGAACGATTCTCGAAGTATTAGTCAAGGAAGGTCAGCGAGTTCGTGAGGGTCAGACGCTGCTGGTGATGGAAGCGATGAAGATGGAGCATCGAATTCTGGCGCCGAAAGCAGGCGAAGTGCTCGCTGTGAATTTCGCCGCTGGAGACCGTGTCGATATGGGTGCGACTTTGGTCAAACTCGGCGATTAACCAAACCGCAAAGGACACAGAGGCACAGAGGTTCAGATCAGTAGCGCGGCCATGAAGATCCAAGCCCAGAGGGCGAAGAGGATGAGTCCGCTGGCAACATAGACGCGGGCGCGAATCTGCAATCGGTTGTGGGTCAGTGCGATTCGGGCGTGGACGAGACGTCCGATGAGATAGAGTAATGCGAGGGCGAGGCTGATCTGGTCGACAGAATCGAGCACCATCGCTGTTATGCAGGCGGCGTAGAACAGCATCGGCACCTCGAACATATTGCTGAAATGCTGGTCTGCTTGAAGCGAGAATCGAGGTGGAGGACCACCCTCGAATGTCTTGTAATACCGCCAATCAAATCCCTCCTTTACCGCTTTTTCACGACGCAACCTCATCGTCACACCGACGGCGAACGTCAGACAGACCATGCCGAACATCGGAATCAGCATCAACTCCAAATCCATATCGTAGCGTCGCTGCACGAGACTATCAGACCACCGCTTGCTGCCGAATCGTGCCGGGCTTGGATTCAAGACGGACGGCGTGTTCCGAGAACCATGAATGAAGCCGATATCATACTCGCTGCGATGATGGGAATCAGTCTTGCGGCAGCCTCGGGTTTCCGTGTATTCCTGCCACCATTCCTGCTATCATTGGCTGTCAGAGCCGATTTCATCGAAATCGACCTCACGGGGACCTCGTTCGAATACTTCGATACGAACATCGCTGTTATTCTCCTAGGGGTGGCGACGGTCGTCGAGTTCGCAGCCTTCTACATTCCATGGGTCGACAATCTGCTCGATACCATCGCCAGTCCCGCTGCCGTCATTGCAGGAGTTTCGATGACCGCAATCGTGCTGACGGGGAGTGATCCGATTGTTCAGTGGACTATTGCGATAATCGCCGGCGGTGGCGTTGCTGGGGTGATTCAAACAGCCACCGTAGCAACACGTGGTTTGTCGACGTCCCTGACCTTGGGAACTGCAAACCCGATCGTCGCAACGGCTGAGAATATCGCCAGCGTCGCTCTCACAATCGTCGCGTTGCTCGCACCGCTCCTCGCCGGAATCTTCGCGATTGTAATCATCTTCCTGATGGTCCGGCGATGGGTCAGATCAGAGAAACAAACGAATCCAGCCTGAGTCGTTCAAGGCATGCTGACCGTGACCGCAATCGACTTCGAAGTCGGAGTATTGCTGCCATCTGCAACGCTGTCCAATGGCACCAGCACATTGGCTTCTGGGAAGTATGTGCAGAGATTCCCTCTCGGGATTTCATAGGATACCACCTTCCAAGCCGCAGCGTGAATCTGTCGCTCTTCGAAATGACTGGTCAAGTCCACTTCGTCACCGGCCTCAATGCCTAAATCGGCCATATCGAGGGGGTTCATCATCACAACTCTGCGAGCGCCATAAATGCCCCTGTAGCGGTCGTCCATGCCGTAGATCGTCGTGTTGTATTGGTCGTGGCTGCGAACTGTCATCATGGTGAACTGACCCTCCTTCGCGACGGCGTTTGGCAACTCGTGAACGGTGAACTGCGCCTTGCCAGAGGGGGTGTCCCAAGTCGGTCCATCGTGGGGTCCGTTGGGCAGATAGAAGCCTCCATCTTCGCGAACGCGTGAATTATAATCATCAAACTCTGGAATCACCTGCTCGATGACCTCTCGAATCGAATCGTAGTTTTTCGCCATCTCGGCCCAGTCGAACGGCTCGGAGCCGAAGCAGGCGGTGCCGATGCCAGCGACGATAGCTGGCTCGGCGAACAATTGCTCGCTCGCCGGCGTGAGCGAACCTCTGCTCATGTGGACGATTCCCATGCTGTTTTCGACCGTGACGAATTGCTCACCTGAGGCTTGTCGGTCCACCTCCGTTCTGCCGAGGCAGGGCAGGATGAGAGCCTCTTTGCCAGTGACGAGATGCGAGCGATTCATTTTGGTTGAGACCTGAACGCTCAGGTCGACATTGCGCATTCCTATCGCGACCTGTTCTGTGTCTGACATCGCTGAGACGAGATTTCCACCCATTCCCATGAACAACCGAACTTTGCCTCCGAGCATTGCGCGAACCGCTTCGACCGAGTCGTAACCACCCTCTCGTGGGCTATCGATTCCGGTCGCTTGGCCGAGTCGCGAAATGAAGCCTTCACTCGGGTTGTGTTGGATGCCAACCGTCCTGTCACCCTGCACATTCGAATGACCTCTGACGGGACAAGCACCTGCGCCGGGCCGCCCGAAATGACCTCCCATGAGCAGCAGATTCGCAATCTCCTGGATTACCGAGACGGAGTTCTTGTGTTGGGTCAATCCCATGGCCCAACAGATGATGAGTTTCTTGGATTCAGCGACCGCCTTGCCCAATTTATCGATCCGCTCTCGGCCAATTCCAGAACCAGCGATGATTTCGTCCCAGTCGGACGCTTCTATCGCCGTTCTGAATGCCTCGAAGCCTATCGTGTGCTCATCGATGAAATCTCGGTCGAGTTTGCCAGATTTGAGAACGACTTTCATGACTCCTTTCAACAGCGCAGCATCGCCATTGATCCTCACAGGAAAATGGTCGTCGGCAATCTTCGTGCCCGAGCCGATCATGCTCAGAATCTCTTGAGGATGTTTGAAGCGGCGCATTCCGGTCTCTTCGAGCGGGTTGATGCTGACGACAGAGCCACCATTGCGCCGGCAACTGGCAAGGGCAGTCAGCATGCGTGGATGATTTGTGCCAGGGTTCTGGCCGATGACCAGAATCAGGTCAGCCTCATCGAAGCAAGAAAGGCGTACGGTCCCTTTACCGATACCAATGACGGGGGTGAGTCCGTAACCGCTTGATTCGTGGCACATGTTGGAGCAGTCTGGAAGATTGTTGGTGCCGATTTGGCGAGCCAGAGTGCCCCAAAGAAAAGCAGCCTCGTTGGAGGTTCGACCGCTCGTGTAGAGCACAGCCTCGTGCGCGGAATCGAGGTTATTTACAGAATCAGCGATCATCCCAAAAGCATCCTGCCAAGAGATGGACTCGTAGTGCTCAGAGCCATCTCGAAGAACCATAGGCTCTGTCAGTCGACCCTGTTTGTCGAGCCACATATCCGGTTGTTGTGAGAGTGAGGTCACAGAATGTTCTGCAAAAAAGTCTGCCGTGACTCGCTTCTTCGTCGCCTCGGTCGCGAATGCCTTGGCGCCATTCTCGCAGAATTCGAAGCCACTCCGATGTCCATCGGGGTCGGGCCAAGCGCAACCGGGGCAATCGAATCCATCGAACTTGTTGACAGTCCGCATCGCACCCCAGGTTCGGCCCAGACCAGCCTCGCTTAATCCGATGGAGAACGACTTGGAAACCCCAGTTATTCCGGCAGCGACCTGTTTGGGCTTGCCGACCTTTAGCCTCTCCGCAGTTTTTAGCGGAGTAGCCCGAGTTGCTCTTTTGCCCATCAGAATCTCCTCCCATCAGAGAAGTAGGCTACAGACACAGCGACCACCATGTGGTCGAAATCGGCGTCTCTTTGTGAAGGTATGTCGTATGAACCACCCCTCGCCTGTCACAAAGGCCGGAGATGATTTCAGAGAGATTGGAGAACTTCCTGCCCACCCATGTAAGCCTGCAAAACCTCAGGAACTCTCACTCGACCATCTTCGAGCTGGTTCTGCTCGATAATCGCGACGAGCGCCCGGCTGGTTGCAACAGCGGTCGAATTCAGCGTGTGAACAGCCGCATTTCCATCAGTAGTTCGATACCTCATTCGCAGCCGATTCGCTTGATAATCGGTGCAATTAGAGCAGGAGACGACCTCTTTGTATTCGCTAACTCCAGGCAACCACGCCTCTAAATCGTATTTCTTCGCAGCGATACTCCCCATATCGCCGGTGCAAATGTTGACGACCCGGTAATGCAGGCCAAGACTGTCCCAGAGTTCGAGTGCGTTTTCGAACAATTCTTCATGGTGCTGCCAAGAATCTTCAGGCTTGCAAATGATGATCTGCTCAATCTTCGTGAACTGGTGAACTCGCCAGATTCCTCTGTCGGACAGGCCATGCGCGCCCACCTCCCTGCGGAAACATTGCGAGATTCCAACTTGTTTCACCGGCAGTTCTGCCGGCTCGATTATTTCGTCCATCCTCATCGCTGTCAGGGGGTGCTCACTGGTCGCGATGAGGTAGAATTTGTCGGGTTCGACGCCGTACATGACGGTCTCGAAGTCGGCCAGATCAGTAACGCCCTCATAGGCCTCTCGATTCATCATCAGTGGCGGTTGGACGAGCGTGTAACCACGCTCGACGAGGAAGTTCGCAGTGTATTGCTGGAGGGCCATTTCGAGGCGCGCGAGGTCGCCCATGAGGAAGTAGAAGCGCGAGCCTGCGACCTTGGCGCCTCGGCCGAGGTCGACCCAGCCATTTGCCTCGACCAAGTCGTTGTGAGTTCGCGGTTCAAAGTCGAGTTCGACCTTCTCCCCGTGCAGGCTGTGCAGGGTGTTCTTCTGGTCATCTTCGCCTACTGGGACCGACTCGTGCAGAATGTTCGGTACGCGCATTCGCAGAGCGTCGCGTTCGGCCAAACAGGCATCGGCCCTCTCGGTCAGAGCATCGATCTGCGCGCCGATGGTCTTGACTTCGGCCATAATCGAATCAGCCGCCGCCGTGTCACCCGATTTCTTGGCCCCTGCAATCCCGCGCGCAGCTTCGTTGCGCACCTTGCGCAATTGGTCGGAATCATAGCGCGCCTGACGCCATTCCTCATCGAGGCGAATCACCGCATCGATGTTGTCGTGCGGCAGATTGCGCTTGTCATGGTCCGCACGGATGATGTCCGCGTGTTCACGAAACATGGCGATGTCCAGCATCTCAATCAGCCCTCAGGGCTCGACAGTCGTCCTTCAATGAATCGGGAGAATTCCGTCATAGGAATGTGATACTCTGGAACAGTTCGGAGAAGCCGAAGGCATAGATTCCACTGATCAAGTAACCCAGAATTGCCCCGCCATTGAGCAGCGGCAAGCCCGGTTGTGGTTTGCCTTGAGCGACGAATCCCATCAGCACCACATAACCAGCCAGACCACCGATGAGAGTGCCTACGGCGACGACCAGCTGTGCGAGATGGAAGTTGCCGAAGACGCTCCAGACTTCGGGTCCCCACTCCGGTAGGAAGGAGACTGCGGAGATGACCAGCATGCCTGGGAAAATGACATCGCCGAGTCCCATGAACAGAGCATCGCGCCCCTTCTTCTTCCCACTCGGGAATTCGGCATCCATCACGCCAGCAGGAGGTGGTGGCATCCCTGCAGCCTCTCGCATGATATCACCCTCTTGCTGCAAGAAGGAGTAACCCTTCTCTTTCGGAGAGACGAGCAGGACGGGCAGCTTGAGACCGATCATCGTGTCCGCCAGCTCGAGCATATGCTTGCTCTTGTGAACAGCCCAGTAGTCGTAGACGGCGGCGAGTATCATGAACATGATCACTAGGGTTGGAACGAAGGATATTCCAATCATCACGATGACTCCTGCACCGACCATGATACCGACAGAATTGACCACCCACCATTCAGGATGCTTATGCAGAACGTACATCGCACCGGTTGAGATGATCAGCGTACTGAGGCCCACCGAATTCGCACTCGCAAGCCCAGCAAGCCACAGAATCAACAGTGTGAATGGCTGAACAGCGTAGAACAGGCTGAACCATAATGCGAGCATCACGAAGCCCTTGATCAGCGTACCGAATCCCTTGCGCGCGAGCCAGATTATGAGGAATGTGAAGATGCCTATCATGACCAGTTCGAAGAGGATGAAGCCGCTTTTCGTCGTCCCTTCCTCACCGAATGCGCGGGCTTCAGGCACATCGTAGAGAGGTTGGATGAAGAGACCGATTGCGATGGTACCGATGAACATCGCAGCCATGCCGGTCATCGATTGCCATTGTTCGAGCATCAGCTCGACGACACTTTCATTCTCGTCGGACACAGACGCCACGAACTTCAAGGGCCATATCACCTTGACCCGTTCCCGCACTGCTGACGCGGCCGGCTCAGGTGTTGAGATGACGATACGAGAATGGCTTGAAGACCTGCGATTCGCAGGGATGAAACTAGGCCTCGAGCGCGCTCAGGCTCTGCTTGAGCGCCTCGGCAACCCACAACTCGAATTTCCTTCGATTCACGTTGCTGGGACCAATGGAAAAGGCTCGCTGTGCGCGCAGTTGTCTGCCAATGCGACAGCGAGCGGGTTCTCTGTCGGCTTGTTCACGACTCCGCACCTAGTCATGGTCGAGGAGCGTATTCGCATCGACGGTCGGCCGATCTCGTCGGCCGATTTCGACCGGCACGTC
This sequence comes from Euryarchaeota archaeon UBA58, assembly GCA_002498525.1. Classification (GTDB taxonomy): domain Archaea; phylum Thermoplasmatota; class Poseidoniia; order Poseidoniales; family Thalassarchaeaceae; genus MGIIb-O1. The sequence continues at coordinate 34,081 of DAHR01000017.1, read as the reverse complement.
GAGGCAGTGCATGAGGCGGCGTCAGAAGGCGAGGTGCTCGAGCCGACATTCTACGAAGTGACCTTCATCGCAGCGATGCTTCACTTCGCTGAGATTGGAATCGAGCGAGCCATCATCGAGACGGGTTTAGGCGGGCGAGGCGATGCAACTCGCCTCGTCGATGCCGACTTGTGTGTGATTACCACGATATCCAAGGATCACGCAGAGATTCTTGGTGACACCTTACCTGAAATAGCCCGCGAGAAAGTCGGAATCCACCGTCCAGGAGTCCCCCTCATCGCCCTCGAGTCCAACGACGGTGCGGTCACAGCGGTCTTCGCAGAAGTCGCAGGTGATGACCTCTACCTGCACGAGAAGATGCCCGGCCACTCGCCTTGGGAGATCTGGGCCGAACTCGCTGGAATGATTTCACTCGCCATGGGTTGGTCTGAAACAAACGCGCCTTGCACATGGCCAGGCCGCTCACCAAACTGGAAACCGAGCGGCTTCGCCTCACAAGTCACCTTCAGCGCCGCCCACAATGACGAGGGTTTCCAAGCCGAACTCGACCGAATCCAAGATCCGTGCGTCTTCATGATAGGAATGTCGGCCAAGCACGACCTCGAACAAGCAACAGCCTCGGTTACATCAGAACTCTGGCACTCGAACATCTTCCGGCACATCGTAGTCACCCAGCCGACGTCGGGCCGCTTGCCCGCCGTCGAAGCCGAAGACCTCGCCCGAATCATCTGCGGAAACAGGCTCGACCCACCGCTCATCGAAAACGACCCGATCAGAGCTCTGAATCTAGGCGTTACGATGGCGAATCAGAGTGGAATCAATGTGGTTGTGATGGGCAGCATCTACCTCATCGGCGACATTCTCTCTTACCATGCTCAGCATGATGGACTCGACCTCTGGGAAGAGTTGAGCATTCATTGAGAATCAAAAAGGATGACCCCTCTGGAGTGATTGCGCATGTCGAGCAAAGCCGAGGATAAGGTCGAAGTGAAGGTCGTTGTCGAGTCAAAAGACACGAGTTCGAAAGTCATCCTCATCATCCTCATTCTGGTCCTCGCAGGACTGATGGTCGCCGTCATTGCCAATGGCGGTCCAAGTGCACTGCTCAAAGATAGTCTGCTTGGGGAGGGCAATTGTGGGGATGGAATCGATAATGACAAGGGCGGACAGGCTGACGAAGACGATCCCGATTGTTACTCTAATCCAAGCGTCTGGGAAGGCTACGACCCGAAGCGAGTGGAGGCGAACCGAGATAACGACCCTCCGGGCGGTCAACCCTGAGGTGGTATCGTGAGTGAGAAGTGGGACAAGCGTTTTCTGGCTTTGGCTTCGCATATTGCGGGCTGGTCGAAGGACCCTTCGACTCAGGTCGGATGTGTCGTTGTGGGCCCCGATCGTGAGATTCGCTCGACAGGTTTCAACGGATTCCCGCGAGGAATCGAGGATTCGATTGCGCGGCTTGAGAATCGTGAGCTGAAATATCCTCTGATTTGTCATGCCGAGGAGAATGCCATCATGCACGCGGCTCGCATCGGCATCTCGCTCAAGGGCTGCACCGCTTACGTGACTTGGCCGCCTTGTTCGCGGTGCGCACGCTCGTTGATTCAGGCCGGAGTCGACGAGGTCGTCTATCCGGCCGAATCTGAGATTCCTGAGCGCTGGGGCGATGATTTCGAGATTGCGACCTCGATGATGAATGAAGCCGGTCTCGCCGTTCGCTCAGCCTAGCACCACGAGCCGCCTTAGGCTGTTGAAACCACAGAGGACACAAAGGCACAGAGAGCGGCTCTAGTTCAGAGCGACTATTGTTGTGAATAATTCCGAGTTAGAACCCTGTGTTCTCCATGATTCAGTTTTCGGAAAGAATGTTCCAGAGGTCTTCGAGGTCGGTGTGCAGGGCGTCGATATTTCCGTCGTTGATGAGCATCATATCGGCCAAGGCTGCGGTCGCATCGAGGGCTTGGCCGGCCTCGTCTTTCGCCCTCACCTCGGACTCTTCTTGAGCGATGAAAGTCGCTTTGTCGAGAGGGTCTCCCGTTCGCGCCCTATCTTGCGCTCTGGCCCAACGCGCCTCGATGCCCGCTCTGACTTCGATGAGGACGAAATCGTCGCGGGCTCGTAATGCCTCCACCTCTCCGGGCGTTCGGATGGAATCGATGACGGCGCTGTCGCCGTCGAGCATCTCAAGGAGCATCTCAGCGAGGATTCCTGAACCGCCTCGGCGGCGTAATTCGCGCCCGCCTTCGATCAGTGCGTCGCGCGATTCGGCGATATCCTGCTCGGCCAGCCAAGAGCGAATAGAGTCGGAACAGGATGCGGACCGCAATCCCTTGGCTGCGAACCATTCTACGATCGTCGTCTTGCCTGAAGCATTCCGACCCGTTAACCCCACTAGCACATCTCACACGACGAGCCGAGTGTCCATATTGATTTCTTATGACCAATATCGCCTTGTGCGGGCGTATTGGAGTTCGGCATTGTGGATCGCGCGGAGCAGCGCAATGCGGTTTCCGCGCGTGTGTCCGCGTAACAGTCGCGTCGCTGTGCCTTCGGCGACGCCGCGTGCCATCATCGCCAAGACGGCGTCGTGACCATGGGTGCGAATCAACTCTGCATTCTTGTTCATGCGCCCTCGGTCCTTCGGGTCGCGGCTCGTCACCCAGCCGGCCAGCATCGCCTCCATTCTCTCCGGTGCACAGGCTCGCATCGTGCCATTGCACCTCGGGCACGGCTCGATGCGGTCTTCCATTTTGCCCACGCGCTTGCGCGTCTTGTCTTGGCAATTGAGGCAGATCAGAACGCAGCGCTCGGCCAATAAGCGCGTCTCCAGCCGCTCTCTGAGTTGTGCGTCCGACCATGCGGGCAACAGCATGTCGCGCTCGCCCTTCGGCGACATCCCGAGTGGGCCTGTCGCCGTGTGAACAATCTCCACATCCCCGTTCTGGATTTCGCGAATCAAATCCATCGTCGCTTCGATATCCATCCTTTCGTGAAACAGTTTTGACAGCGCTTCCTCGACCACTGGCGTGCCGCGGTAGCGCGTCATCAGACCCTGCAGATTGACTCTGCGTGGGTCGACTTTTTTCTGCAGAACACCCATCTTGCGCGCTACTTGAACCAGCCGCCAGCGTAGCGCACGACCGTTTGGAATCGTCATTCTAAGTATCGTCTCAAGAGCTTCGGGGGAGGTCTCGGTCATCCATTCGATAACGTGCGCAGCCGTCGTTCCAGGAACTTGGTAAGCGATTCGGTAAGGGTCGACCAACGTCGTCCCCAATTTGCCCTCACGCATCGAGCCCATCGCCTGAATGAAATGCGCCAAGGTCTCATTGACTCTACTGCCGCGACAGGTGTTGAGAACCACCGCTTTCTCTCGAGTCTCAACCGTCAGCACGCGGTCTGTGGGAAGATATTCTGTGGCATCGAGGTGCTCTACAACCGCCTCCAAGAGGTCAGCTCGCGCCTCGTTTGAAAGTGGATAATCGTTGAAATCGATATCTCTCGATTCTGCTTCCATCGCGCCGACTGCAGTCGCCGCACTGCGGCGCAGTCGTCCGACTTCAAGCGCGACTTCGATAGGCACCGGCGGCAATTCGCCAGCCCACATCGGAGCCTCGCCGGTGTCCTTGACCGGAGCCACCAGCAATTCGGATTTCTCCGGGTCTGCATCAACGATCATCCATGTCCGGCCAGCCATCACGAAGCGGCGTGGCCGGCCAGCCCCGTCCTCGCCCAGATGGTTCAGCGAGAGGACGAAGGCTTCATCGACGCTGCCCAAGGATTGCCTCGTGACCGCGTCACGTACGTGATACGATATCTCATCGGGAATCATCGAGATGTGGTCCGTGCGGGTTCGGCCCAGTCTTCCGGCGGGTGAGAACCAGCCGTTCTGGAGGTGTTTGGGGAGTTCTGGCAGCATTGCTCGGAGCCATTTCTTCTTGTCTTCTTCGGAATGGTCGATCTCCCAAGATGGTCGCTCGGGTGGCACTGCTTCCTTCGCGCTCCCACCTCTTATGGCCCTTGCATTCGCCTCTCGCGCCAGACTCTCCCACAGCCTCGGATGCCAGATTGTCGGGTCGGATTTCGCTGGCTCGTCAATCAGGCGAAGCAGCCAGCGATCGTCGAGGACTCGTAGCACAGCGAGGGTGTCCTCGTCTGCCCATTCGAGGAATATTGAGGCGCCTTGGAGAATTTCTGTCGCTTCGCTCATCGGCATGAATCCACGCTCGATGGCCATCTGCAGGAATTGATTGGCCGCAACTATCGCTGGGTCGTACCGCCATTCGACGCCTTCGATCTCGCCCGCCATCGCGCGGCGGGCGATGACTGCTGATTCGGCTATGTCATCAATCTCCCAAGCTAGGATATCGCCTCTGCCAGTTCCGCCCAGGTGGTGCTCCGCGCGGCCGACGCGCTGAAGGAGGCGATCGACCGCGCGTGGGCTGTTGAGTTGGTGAACTCGCCTGATGGCTCCGATATCGATGCCGAGCTCAAGGCTCGAGGTGCAGATTAGTCCGTGGATCTCTCCCGCTCGCAGCGCATCTTCCATCTGGGTTCTGGTCTGGGCTGCGAGGCTGCCGTGATGGACCCCGACATTGATCTCCGGCACTATCGTTGCGAGGCGTTGTGCCACGCTTTCTGCCGTCGAGCGGGAGTTGACGAAGACCAGCGAAGGCGGGTCTTCGATGAGTGTTTTCGCGAGGTGCCGAAAAGCAGCGATCGACTTTGGCGAAATCCCCCATTCACCTGCCAGAAGGTCATCTTCGGGCGTAGGGGTTTCGCGATGCACCGTCACTTTCGTAGTACGTGGAGCCGGGCCATGAATCGGTTTGGCCTGGCCAGAAACCCACTTCGCCACCTCTTCGGGATTTCCGACTGTCGCGGAGAGTCCGATTCGCTGGAATGGCTCGCCAGCGCCTTCCAGCGCAGAGATTCGTTCCAGCCCGACGAGGAGTTGTGATCCTCTCTCGGATGCTGCCAGATCGTGAACCTCGTCGAGCACCACCGCCCGAACGCCGGCCAGATGTTGGCGCAATCGACTGCCAAGGAGCATGATCTGGGTTGTCTCGGGCGTGGTAACGAGCAGATTTGGAGGATTCTTCGACTGCCTCGTGCGCTCCTTCTGTGTCGTGTCACCGTGGCGCAGTCCAACACTCATACCCAGAGGTTCTAGCAGAGTCTTGAGCCTTCTGTCGATATCTCGGTTGAGCGCTCGCAGCGGGGTGATGTAAAGAATCGAGAGACCCGTCCAGCCCTCTGCGAGCGCCCTCGAGGCGAGCGGCAGCACCGCCGCCTCGGTTTTTCCGCTACCGGTTGGAGCCACCAGAATGCGGTCGGCACCAGTCACCAATTCGACCGCCGACGCCTTCTGAATCGGAGTCAATTCCCAGCCGCGATCTTCGACCAGCGCCCGCACCTCTTCGTGCAGACAATCGAGCGCAGCATCAGCCATTCAATTCGGCCGCCGCAGTCGTTGTGCAATGAACCAATGGGTCGCACCCGAACTCAGTAGCAGTCCGACTCAGCGTTTGTCCCGATATTTTGCCCACTGGATGCTCAGGGATGCGGCGGCACATCATCCGACCAATGTTCCATCTCATTCAGTGTCATCGTGACGTTGACAACCTCGCCGTCCTCCCAGAAATCGACCGCGATGAAGGTCGGGCGATCATCGAAAATCTGCCAACATTCGATCGCCCGCGCAAGCAATTTATTGTAATCATTGACCGCCTCGGAGCGCGTCGGGTCCCCGAATCCGAAGATGCTATTGAGCCAATTGTTCAGATGCCAAGCCTCCGTCTCACCACTCCCACGACCAACCGTGCAAGACATCTCTTCCTCCTCATCCTCGCCGTAGGGCGTGTCCCACGAGTGCGTCCAAGCGTGGTGCAGCCAAGGGTATCGCTCGTCGTCTGAATAATCCCAGAAGACGACGAGATTCTTGCCGCTAAGAACCAAATCTCCCAGCGTCGGCCAAGCCTCGCCGACTTTGTGGACATAGGCCTTGTCGATCATGCCGGCCGACTCGAAAAGATACTCGACATGCTCGGCGGGGACGTAATTCTCAATCAGAATCGTAACGACGTCCCCACTGCTGTTATTCATCAGAGAATTGAGTTGCCCAAGCCAAGCAAAGGCATCGACCTCGGAGTAGATGCAGGGGTGGAAGAGGGTGGAGTCGGGGTCCCCGTGGCAGAATCGGACATCCTTTTGTTCGGTGTCTTCCTTCGTCAGATGGTGAATGTCGATCATGTAGGCGCGAATCCCTCCTTCCCACTGCGCCTCGAGGGCTGTGTAATGATTCAGCGCCATCCAAACCTCATCCTCGACGGTCGAAAACGAGTTGTGCGTCTCGGGGAAAGTGTGGTTGTCGTAAGCTCGCAGACAGAACCTCGCTTCGCCTTGGCAAACGATCCCATCGGATCCGTTCAAAGGGTCGAGGCCGCGCTCGATCTCCCAGCCGTTCGGCAGACCGTCTCCATCTGCGTCGGCCTCGGGGTCCAGCGGTTTTTCGGGCTCGGCTAAGCAACCTGAAGCGATCAGGCCGAGAGCGACGAGAATCGCCAGCGAAGCCTGCTTCATCGCCACTTGAGCAGACGATTCTCGCTTCAAATCATTGGAACGTCGCGCGATAAGGAACATATCTCAGGAGCGCGACGCGAAGTTGAGAGATGGCGCGAGCAAGGCATGTGAAGTTGGGCCCGTTCAAGCGATGGTGGGCGAGCAGATCGGATAGTCACTTTCAGATTGTCACGAGTGTTTCGATTCTCTCCGTGGCTGCGACTCTGTGGGGCTTCGTCTTCCTTTTCATCCTCGGTGGGGCGCTCGATCCGAGCAAGCAGAATCTCGTTCCGTTCTCTTGGGGTTGCCTCTTCTTCGGTGGTCTTTTCGCTTTCTACATCCTTCCCGAATTCTTCGTCTACCTCGACCAGCGCACCGTCATTGAGGATGTTCTGCTGCTGGATTCCCGGTCCGAGGTGCTGCGCCGTCGAGGCGAGGCTGAGGACGCTGCTGAGATGCTCGGGCCGGTGTATCAGGCACGACTTCTCGGTTTGTATCAAGAGTTGGGAATCAAGGCTGGAAGTCGCTTCCGAGGCGTCGCACCTGTGTTCTCTTCTAGGGGTATTTCCGCCGGTCCGGTGAGTGATTCGGCTGATTGGACCGATGATGGCCGTGCTGCTCGTGTGATGTCTGATGCGGGCGCTGGATTCGTCTCGAATTGGTGGAATACTGCCGATTCGCGCTTGGCTGGATTCCTTCCGGGCGCGCGAGCCTTGCGCGAGCCGGTTGGCCATCGCGGCGTTCTTCTCGCCAGCGCTGGAGCGTCTATTCTGCTGCTGTGGAACATGTTCTCGGGGCTCGCTTCCAAAGGTGGCGGCGCGCGCGAGTACACCGTCGACCTGACATTGTGGCTTGCCGGTGAGGATTCGATTCACGCCACTGCGCCCCACTTCGACGGCGTGGGCATGCTTCTCGCCGCTGTCTCACTGACCCTTCTCTATCTGACCACGCCGAGCGCAGAAGTCACCATCTCATTAACTGAGGAGGAGTGAGCTTGTTGGACATTCGCTTGTTGGACATTCAAGTGCTGAAACGCGAGGCGATCCTCGCCATCGGCCTCGTCGTTCTGCTGCTCGGCTCAATGACTCTCGCAACCGGTTCCTACCCTCCGATGGTCGTCGTCGAATCCGGATCGATGAGTCATGATACAGACGGCTCGGTCGGGGCCATCGACCCCGGCGACCTCGTGCTGGTGATGAACCCGAGCCGAGTCGAAATCATCACCTATCTTGAGGCGACAAAAGAGGGCGGTGAGCATGAAGGCTACGAGACTCACGGCATGGCTGGAGATGTGATAGTCTACCGCAAGAATGGCGGTAATGATACGCCTGTGATCCATCGCGCTCTGCTCAAGGCGGTGGCCAATCCCGAGGGCGGTTGGGATGTGCCTGGGACCGATATCGTGGGGGTTTCCGAAATCACCATTGAGTTAGACTACGACTGCTTCCACGGCAACACGAAACTGACCATCGAGCGTTGGGTTCCCGCGCATGAAGGGTATCTCACGACGGGCGATAACAAGTGGAGCAACGGTTGTCAAATCGACCAATTGCGAGCCCGTGATCCAGATTTGAGCGAGCAACAAATTCGCGGTCAAGGCCTGAAGGATGAGCATGGTCAGCCTGTTCAGGCCGTCAAAGACGAGTGGGTTGTCGGCGTGGCTTCACTCGAACTTCCGTGGATCGGCGCCATCAAATTGGCGGCCTCTGGGACGGGCGATCAAGTGCCTAGTAAGTCGTGGAGTCGGCTCCTTGTGGTAGTCGCTTCGATCATCACCGCGCCGGTCGTCCTCGAGATGATCGCCGATCGAATCAGTGGCTCTCGTAGCGATTCTGACGATGAACTCGGTTCAAGCGAAGAAGAATAAGCCCACGCGGCTCTGCCGCGCGTTCATTTCAAATTATACGCGGTATGATGATCGGAATCGCGATGATGAAGAGAATGAACAGGCTGCTCATTCTGCTCAATCGCAGAGCGAGATTCTCAGCCTTGAGCGGGTCCATCTTGCGGGCGACGCGTTTGATGACCGAATGAGTGCCGTCGCGAACGAGGTGGCCGCCATCGAATGGAACCATCGGAATCAGATTGGCGAAGCCCAAGAGGAAGTTTATCCAAGCCAGCCAGAAGAGGAAGTCGAAGGCTGCGAGCATGCCTTCGGTGCCCAGAGTCGAAGCGATTGCCCCGTCTCCGGCGGTGAGCATCGCGCGCTGCTCGAGATTCATCGTATGACCGTCGAGAGCGATCGGCACGCCGAGCATCGCCAGCGGTGCGAAGATGGTCCCGACGACTTTCTCCCCTGGGCTGAAATCGTCGTTGAAGAAATATCCCCAATTGTCCACTGCGGCGGTACTGGACTGCAGCCCGCTGACCCCGAGGAAAGCGTCTCCTTTCTCGATTTCCAACTCCGCCAGAAGTTCTTCGAGAGCGGCTTCGTCGCAGTTTTCGCGTTCTCGGCATTCGTTCATATGGTAGTCCCATCGATCGGTGAAAACCACCTCGATGAGCCTCTCCTCGACCTCGCCTTGGCTTGGTGGGGTGAGCACGGTCATTGTCACCGAATCGCCTGCTTCGAAGTCCGACATCACCTCTGTGAAAGAGGAATAATCGATTACTGGAACATCGTTGATCTGAGTAATCGTTTCGTAGGGTTTCAAACCTGCATCTTCGGCACCGGTGTCTTCGATGATGCCGACAGCATGGACGCCATCGTTAGTCGCCGCAAAGCCGGTTGCTGTGGCAGAGAGTAGGATGAGAACTATCCAACACGCTAACAGATTGATTGAGGGACCCGCCGCGTAAAGCCGCATTCTCTCACGGCGAGGAGCCCGGATCATCTCCTCGTACTCGGGCTCCGCAAAAGCGCCGACAGGCAAAGGACCGGCTAGCAATAGGCCGAAGGAACGTACCTGCATGCCGTGTGCGCGAGCCTGGATGCCGTGGCTGTATTCGTGGATGATTAGGGCGATGATGAGGGCGGTGACAGGCCACCAGAAGGGGACGAAACTGGTGACTCCAGGAATCAACAGAAGGTCTCTCGCAGGCAGCACCTCCTGGCGCGGCTCCATGGTGATCGCCAGAGCAGTGAGGAAGAGCAACAGAAGGACTACAGCCATCACTGCGAAGCATAACCAGATCGAGAACTCGCCGTAAGCCCGCCAGAAACGACGTGGCTGAGATACTCGCTCGAGGACTCTCTTGCCTCTGTTGGTTCGCAGCATCAAGATGATTCCAAGGGCTCGCGTAGCGTTCCAGCGATCGAGGATTCCGCGCCTTTCCAGCACCAACAATCCGAGATACCAAGCGCCGATGAGGACTACGATCCAGAGTGGCGCCCAACCGTTGACCCAGAAGAGTGCGAGAATGCCAAGAAACAGAATCTGACTGAAATCGAGACTCGCTTCCTTCTCCATGTCAGGCTGTCCCAGTATGAGCCTCTTCAATGTGTGCGAGAAGCGCCGCAACGGACTTGACCTCCACCCCCCATCGGGCGTCGTGGTCAGCACGGGGGACATCGATGCTCGCCAGAAGGCGCGGCGGATCGACAGATTGCGGCGCGAGGGCGAGACCATCGGTCGGCTGCTGCGGCAGGCTCGCCTCGAAGAGGTTAGAGAGAGCATCGTCCAGGCCACCGAGCAACTCGATGAAGTCGAGGCCAAGCTCGAGGGCTCGGATTAATTGCTGCTGGTGCCGGTCATCTCGCGGATTATGGTTCCAGCGCTCGTTGGAGTTTCGATTGCCCGCGCGCCATCTGAGCGACTGATCAGAGCGAGGAATCGATGCAGGGGCATGCCATCGTTCCAGTTGAGGTAGGGCGTTCTATTTCGGGTCAGAGGGACGTCTGGGATGCTGCGAGCGAGATGTCGTAATTTTCCAGTGAGGGAGTCTATCGGGACTTTCATGATGGTCCAGCTATCGCCTCTGACTCCTTTCAGTCGGTAGGCGTACAAAGGCAGCAGGCCGCAGCGTTCGCCAGTAGATTGTAGAGCTTCATACTGTAATTTCGTGCGCCCTGAGAGGTAGATTCGGTCACCTTTCGATGACTTCACCTCCAATGGGAAACACATGTCTCCGCGCAGAGCCAGAAGGTCCCCCGTACCTTCCGAGCCGCTGCCGGGCGCGCGCACGACCAGAAACGGTCTCTGACAGACCTGCATCGCGCGGGCTCGTTCTACTTCTGAACAAGAGCGCGTGACGGCTTTGACACCCTTTCGCTCCCCCGCCAGAACCGAGCGCAATTCGCGCTCGTAAACCCCGCTCACGTTGGCAGCGTATTGTCAGGGTTCTTGACGACATCGCTCATCACAGGCTCGGTGTACCACATTTTCGACTCTCGACCGGAACACCGCGTCGGCGGCTGCCCTTCCGGTGCATAAACGCCGCCGCGGCTGCCGTCGCCAGAGCAACGATTGAAGCCATGATGTTGGACTGAACGACCGTGCCAGCCGTCGCCGTGCGAACCGAGGATTTCCGTCTGGCATATCGGCTTCTCGACAGATTGCGCTCCTCGGGCATCGAGCACGTCCAGATTGACCTCCATCATCCCGTACCTCGCGGGGTCGATTGTTGGATAGGCTCGCACGCCGAGGTCGGGCGAGTCGAAGATGGCCGAGGAGTCGGTTGTGAAGTCGACGAGATCGACTTGGTCGTCGGCTCGATCATGAATCGCATGCGCGCTGGCGAAGAAGTACAGCGCCTCTGTTTCGGTATTGATCCCGGACCCCGCCCTGGTCTCGCATGGCTGGCCGATGGCAAACCGGCTGGCGCTCTGCAACTAGAATCGGTCGATGCCGTCGTCGACCGTCTCATCGACATCCTCGCAGACATCTCGCCAGTCGAAGCGGTTGTCAGAATCGGCGATGGAGCTCCCACCATCTCATCGCGCATCGCCAATGTCTGCCTCGCGCGCGGGCTTGCAGTGCAATTCGTCGATGAGCACTCCACATCGATCGGCTCGCGCCACGATCACATCGGCGCCGCTCGAGCCATCTGCTCATTGGAGGGAATCCCAGTAATCCGAAGAGTGCAGGTGATTCCCTCAGATGGCGAAGTTCGCGAGATTCAACGGCGCAGCCGGAGAATCTCGGAGGGCCGCCTGACGATCCCACAGAGTCTCGCCCGTGCGGTCGCAGTCGGCCGATTGACACTCACGGAAGCCGTCGAACTCCATCTCAACAGCCTCGACGGCTGAGAATCAGGGAAATTTACCCTTGCGATAGTCACGAGTACGCTCGATACCTGGGAAGCGGTCCTCGGATTCGCGGTAAACCGTCTTCATGTTGTTGAGAAATTGATTGCTGTCGGTGACAATCAGAACCATATCCACACCGGGGTCCTCACCCTCATCCATCCATGCTAGGACGATTTCCATAATCATTCGCGCCCCTTCCCTGTTCGGGTAGGAGAAAATGTCCATGCTGAGAGGTGGCATGACCAGAGTCTTGCGCTTCTTGACAGTAGCGATCTGCTCGAAGAGTGATGTGAAGGATTGTTTGAGCAGATCGCGCCTGAATTCATCTTGATTCGGTCGGCGACAATCTGGTCCGACGACGTGAATCAGATTGTCGAATGGAAGATTGAATCCTGGTGTCGTGACAGCCTGTCCGACGGGGCATGGTTGGAGATTACTTTTTCGACGTTCGACAGCGATTAGATGGGTGAACGCACGCAGTTCCTCACCAGCCTTCTGATGGATCCTCTCGTCAATTCCCTCACGGCCCGCAAGTCGGTTGTTCGCCGTCGTCACCAGAAGGTCACCCTCGACGCGCAGAATGTCGCCGAACAGAACTCTGACCTGACCATGCTTGCACTCTCTGACGATGACTGTGTCGGCCATACGGTTGCGAGAAGAGGCCGTCCGCTATCACCCCTTCGCCCATTGAATCTTCTAGATTATCCACGGCGAAGGCTTCTTCGCCATGAAGCCACCACAGAAAGACAATGTCTGTGGGATATGTGCTGATAAATGTCGAACCGGGTTCGGAATTCTCCGTCTTCAATGAAGCCTCGAGCCTGCCATTCGTGGTCGATGCGAATCTCCTCTTCGGCGACCACGATCTCATTCTCAAGATAGAGGCGGGGAATATGGGTGAAATCGCCCGAATAGTCGTCGACAAAATCCGTTCGATCAAGGGCGTTCAGAACACCAAGACCCTCGCTTGCGCCGAATTATGACTGAAAATCAGCCTTTTTCGAGCCCTTCGGGATTTCAGGAAAGGTGGCCACAGAGGCGCAGTGATGCGTTTATCCGCCTCAAACTTCATAATCTAATCCAGTCGCCCGCCCGGTGGAGGTGAATAATTCAATGTCTGGCAAGAAATACTTCGTGTTGATGGAAGGTGGCAAGGATACAGCCCAAGTCTTCGTGAGCAAGCAGCCTCGTGGTGCGGCTCTCAAGGCAGCAACGCGTGGTCATACCGATATCAGTCTGCGCGAGCGCGGAACGAACAAGGTGCACTGCTTCACGGGCTCGACCGCAATGGTCCCGAAGCCCAAGAACGGACCCGCATGGTTACCGGCACAGATCAAGAAGGCCAACGTGAAGAAGACCGGCATCAAGCACCTCTGAATCTATCAGAGTGCGCCGATCTTCCCACGCAAGCGCTGATTCACGCAAACCCCTCATCCGGGCGTCAGCTCGGAGAGGGGATATTCACCATACTGCACCGCAGTTTGTGACACTCGGTGTTGTCAACTTCACCTCGCCTTAATCTAGGTCGATTCGAACGCTTTGATGGAAGTGTTGTGAGATGGAGACTCTCTCTCGGTTGCATGTCGCGCCTTACTCGAAGGGAGAGGAGATTGCTAACGTAATCACTCACGGCCTCGGCGCTCTACTCGCCGTCGTAGGACTCTACATTCTCGGCGTTGAAGCGAATCTCACCGGCGACATCTGGAAGTTTGGGTCGAGCATCACTTTCGGTCTCTGCATGATCGCCTGCTACCTCTGTTCGACCTTGTATCATGCGGTGACCGATCTCGAGTTGAAACACCGCATGAGAATCGCTGATCATATCGGAATCTATCTGATGATTGCGGGTTCGTACACCCCTTTCGTGCTGGTTACGATGCACGGATGGATCGGTTGGACGTTCTTCGTGTTGATCTGGGGTTGTGCGATAACGGGAATCGTCATGCGTCTGTGGAATCGCAACGTTCCCGATTATGTCTCAGCCGCACCTTACGTGATCATGGGATGGCTGGCGATCTTTGCCATCAAACCGCTCTTCGATGCACTCGGCTGGGAAGGAATGGGGCTCATCATCCTCGGAGGAATATTCTATTCGATTGGTGTCGTCTTCTACAAAGCCGACAGGATTCCATTCAATCATGCGATTTGGCATCTCTTCGTCCTCGCTGGTTCAATCACCCACTACTTCGCGATACTGAACAGCGTCATTTTGGCTTAGGAAACCACAGAGACACAGAGTTCGCGCAAGAGCGCGGGCATGCCTCGTACGGTTACGGATTGGCGTCTTGGCCAGTGCGCTGGCTCCTAGGATGTGACTCAGCAAGGTAGCGCAGCCACCGTAACCGCTGACCGATGGGCTCAGGACCGCAAGCCGAGCTTGCGAGTGATCATCGCCAATGGGTCGTAATACTCTGTGACGACTCTTTCCTTCAGCGGAATGATCGCATTGTCGGTGATGTTGATTCCGGCCGGACAGACCTCGGTGCAGCACTTGGTGATGTTGCAGTAACCGAGGCCGAAATCATCCTTGATTTCTGGAATACGACTCTCGACATCGAGCGGATGCATCTCGAGTCCTGCGAGGCGTACGAAGAAGCGAGGACCAGCGAATTCGTCGAATTTCTGGTGTTCGCGCAGAACGTGGCAGGTGTCGAGGCAGAGCATGCATTCAATGCAAGAGCGGAACTCCTGGATTCGGTCTGCTTCCTCTTGCCCGAACTGCCAATCGAGTTCTTTGGGGCCGTTGACTGGAACCATTTTCTTGTTCATCTCGTATGCCCAAGAAAGGTCGGTGACGAGGTCTTTCGTCAGTGGGAAAGCCAGCATCGGCTTGATCGTCACCGGCTCGCCCTCAGGCGTTTCTTCCATGATGTCTTCCATTCGAGTCATGCACATCAGCCGCGGTATTCCATTGACTTCGGCTGAGCATGAACCGCATTTTCCGGCTTTGCAATTCCAGCGGCAGGCGAGGTCTGGGGCTTGTTCGGCCTGAATTCTGTGAATCACATCGAGGACGACCATTCCCTCGTCCATCTCGACGGTGTAATCGACCATCTCACCGAACGGATCGCCATCTTCATCAGGCTCCCCTCGGAAGACTCGGAAGGTCACTTCATCGGCCATTTCACTCCCTCTCTTGCAGGTCGGCTGTGTCCAACAGTGATTTCAACTCGGGATCGATTGGGGGGTATCGACTGTACTCGATGCTCATCGAGCCGTTCGACTTCATGGTGATTACGCTGGTGATTTTGCCCCAGTGCTCGTAATCTGGATCAGGGAAGTCTCCGCGGGTGTGGGCGCCGCGAGATTCCTCACGGTGCAGCGCGGCCAGCGCGCACATTCTCGAGACGTCGAGCATGGCGCTGAGTTCGAGTGCTTGATGCCAGCCCGGATTGTAGATTCTGCTTCCACCAGGGCTGGTCGATGCGGCTCGTGATTCAAGTTCGTCGAGGTCATGAAGTGATTCTTCGAGAAGTTCGCGGCTTCGGATGATTCCAACCTTCTCTTGCATCATCTCGCGAAGGTCTTCGACGACCTTCGCTGGATTCTCGCCCCCCTCGCGACTGAGCGGTGCGATAGTTTCTGCGATGACATCGGCGATTTCTTCCTCATCGATGTCAACAAAGCCATCGATTTCGCTGGCTTGAGCGGCGGCGCGCTCACCAGCGATTCGTCCGAAGACCAACAAGTCGGTCAGTGAATTCCCACCCAACCGATTAGCGCCGTGCAAGCCGGTCGCCGCTTCACCAGCCGCGTACAGTCCAGCGATTGACGATTCCTGAGTCTCATGATGAACCTTTACTCCACCCATGACATAATGGGCGGTCGGCCCGACTTCCATCGGCGTCTTGGTGATGTCAACAGCTGCCAGTTCCTTGAACTGATGATACATTCCTGGCAACTTCTTCTTGACTTGATCTTCATCTCGCCACGAGATGTCGAGATAGACTCCACCGTGCTCGCTGGCTCGGCCGGCTGCACGCTCGGAATTGATCGCCTTGGCGACGACGTCGCGAGTCAGAAGTTCTGGCGGTCGCCGCACCGTTGCCAGTTCTCCAGCGATGATCTCGTCGACCCATTCGAGAGCCTCTTTTTCAGTGTCAGCAAACTCGTCCTTGTACATCTCTGGCACATAATTGAACATGAATCGCTCACCCTCTGAATTGGTCAGCATTCCACCCTCGCCACGAACCCCCTCGGTGACGAGGATGCCCTTGACGCTCGGAGGCCAGATCATGCCGGTCGGGTGGAATTGCACGAATTCCATATCGCCCATCTCCGCTCCAGCCCAGTAAGCCAATGCGTGTCCCTCGCCGGTGTACTCCCAACTGCCGGAGCAGACCGACCAGCAGCGGGTGATTCCACCAGTCGCGAGAATTATCGTCTTGGCTCTGAAGACGTGCAGTGAGCCATCGTTGCGGTCGTAAGCGAAGCAGCCGGTGACGCGTCCATCGCTTTGGAAAAGTCGGCGCACGGTGAATTCCATGTAGACCTCCATGCCCATGTGAACGCCCTTCTCCTGCAGCGTGCGAATCAATTCGAGACCGGTCGCATCTCCGATGTGAGCCAGTCTCGGATAGGTGTGGCCACCGAAGTTCCGCTGATTGGTCATACCCGTCGGGGTGCGGTCGAAGACAGCGCCCCAGGTCTCCAACTCGCGAATCCGATCGGCCGCCTCGCGGGCGTGGATCTCGGCCATTCGCCAATCGTTCAGGTACTTTCCACCCTTCATCGTGTCACGGAAATGGACCTGCCAATTATCGCGCGGATCAGCATTGCCAAGAGCCGCAGCCGCCCCACCTTCAGCCATCACGGTGTGTGCCTTACCGAGCATCGACTTGCAGATCATAGCCACACTCGCGCCGCTCTGACTGACCTCAATCGCGGCGCGCAAACCAGCCCCACCAGCGCCGATGACGACGACATCATGTTCGTGAGTGACATACGATTCGGCCATTTCACAGACCTCCCCAGAGCACGATATCGGTCCAGCCGA
This sequence comes from Euryarchaeota archaeon UBA58, assembly GCA_002498525.1. Taxonomy (GTDB): domain Archaea; phylum Thermoplasmatota; class Poseidoniia; order Poseidoniales; family Thalassarchaeaceae; genus MGIIb-O1. Next base: position 17,336 of record DAHR01000017.1, on the reverse strand, counting down.
AGAGCGGGTCGGTGCAGGCGTAGACATAGAAATCGGCGAACATGACCCAGAACAGCGAGTAGAGCGCCCAGTTCTTGTGCTGTTCATTGAAGTTCGTCGAGAAACTCCACAACCGGTACCTCAAACGCCCCAGCGCAGAGCCGGACCAGTCGTTGGAATTACCTCCGACGAGGTGGCGGAAAGCGTGGCAACCGAAGGTGTAGCCACCGAGCAGTATGACGTTGAGTGCTAGCACGAGCGTGCCTATGCTGATGCCGAGTGAATGCTCGCCATCGAGATGGAAATTCATCGATAGCCAGACATCGAAGGAGAGGATCGGTAAGTAGGCGAGAGCCGCGTAGAGGAAGTATCGGTGCAGGTTCTGGACCAGCAGGAGTTTGGTCTCACCAGCGTATTCATTCCAAGGCACCGAGACGGCGCAGCCGGTCGGTTGCTGGAGGAAAGCGCGATAATACGCCTTGCGATAATAGTAGCAAGTCGCGCGGAATCCAGCGGGGAAGATGAGGATGAACATCGCCGGGCTCATCCAGTGGAATTGCGTCGGCAGCCAGGATTGTTCACCCGGCAAAATCAGTGGGCTGAAAAGTGGCGAGAGAACATGGCTGCCCTCGCTCTCGATGGCCATGGTCTGGTTGCCCGCACTCCTGCCGAACTCTTCGAAAATCCAGAAGTCGGCCTCCATGAATCCGCGCCATGTCGAGTAGAGAATCATGATGCCGAGATAGGCTGCCATCGCTGTCGGACCGGTCCACCAGTCGTCGACGCGGTCGGTGGCACCGAGGCCCTTCTTCATCGGGAGCTTCATGCCGTCAGCCATCCAAAGGACTCCTAATGGACAAAGCGCGTTGTCGATTGTCCATAAGCGATTGCATTTGATTGGTTCCACCACCTTGGATGAGCGTGGGTTCAAGGCGGTCGTCTTCTCTCGCGGTTTGATTGACATGGACGAGTTCGGAGGCGGGGGCATCGAGACCTCGATTTGCCCCAATTGTGGACATATGCCCGGTGCATGGTTACCAGGGCTGCCCTGCCCTGAATGCGGCGAATTGCTTCTCTGAATTCTCTTAGGATATAGGCAGAGAATCATCTTTGAATCGTGATGATTGAAAGGGATTTTAGAACAGGGGTGAAGAGACGACACCATGCGCAGGACTCGAATCATCGTAACGATAGGTCCTGCCTCTGATTCGCCTGAAGTCCTCCTCGCACTCCTCGAGGCTGGTGCCGATGTATGTCGACTCAATTATTCGCATGGCTCTCCTGAAGACAAATCTGACATCTATCGATCAATACGCTCTTTCGAGGATGAGATTGGCCGACCGACCTGTATTATAGCGGATCTTCCGGGCCCGAAACTTCGCCTTGGTGACTTCCCTGGAATCGTCCATCTCGACTCAGGGTCAAAGCTTGAACTCCACTGTGGCGCAACAGAGATAGACGGTGCTAACAGTGAAAAATTGCCGGTGGAATACGCTGGACTTTCTGCGGAATTACAAATTGGAAACCACGTCTTGATCGCCGATGGACTGATTCGACTCAAAGTGACATCAGTTCCTAATGAGGTTGGAGGTGTTGTTCACTGCTCCGTCGAAGATGGTGGTCCTGTAAGTGCCCGCATGGGTGTAAATGTGCCTCAGACCTTGGTGGATCTGCCGGCGATCGGCCAGCATGATGAAGCCGCTCTGTCGCACGCACTCTCCGCTGGAGCGGATTATGTGGCGGTGAGTTATGTCCGTACTGCCGATGATCTACGGCCGGCGAAAGATGCGATTGAAGCGGCTGGATTGCATGTACCTGTCATTGCGAAGATCGAGCATCCAGCCGCCTTGGAGAACCTTGACGAGATACTTGATTCAGCAGATGCGGTGATGGTTGCAAGGGGGGATCTGGGAGTGGAGATTCCCTTGGAAGAAGTACCCATTGCTCAACAGAGGATTATTGATGGAGCACTATCGCGAGGCATGGTGGTGATAGTCGCTACACAGATGCTGGAATCGATGATTCTCAATCCTCGTCCAACCAGAGCGGAAGTCAGCGATGTGTCCAATGGGATTCGTCACGGAGCCACTGCGATCATGTTGTCAGCTGAAACTGCTTCTGGCAATCACCCGCTCGCTGCTGTTGAGACGATGTCTCGCATCGTATCTTCCACTGAAGGAGAACTTTCATCAAGTGAACTCCGACCAACCAGTCTTGCGAAGTTCCAATCAATTCGGGCGGTAGCCCACGCAGGAGTCGAATTGGCAAGAGTCTCAGGCGCTTCTCGAATAATCGTTGCAACGAATCACGGTAAAGCACCACGCCTCGTCTCTGGTTATCATCCCGAGGTGCCCATCACCGCAGTGACCGACCGGCTGTCGGCAGCTCGAATGGTGCAGTTGTTGCCCGGAGTCGATTGCGTAATGGTCGATGAGCATCCTCGTGGCTCAGATACGATGCAAGAAGCGATTCGTGAACTTTTCAATGATGAACGAGTCAAGGTCAATGAACGGATCGTGGCAATCTCAGGAAGTCCTTTGGCTATGCGAGGTGCAACGAGTACAGTCAGGCTTTACCAGATCAGTGAGAACGGCGAGATACTCGGTGTAGAATGATTTTCTTAACTTGAAAATGGACGTTCTCTCATCCAAATCATTCTTCATGATGGTTCTTTGTCGAAATCACACAGCGTACGTCATCTAGCGGGAATCGCAGTAGACGGCGATACTCCATACGCTGAGTAATAGCGTGGGAACGCCTCTAATTTGATGAGTTGAGCCACCCACATCGTTCTTGGTTGATGGAATCTTCCCGGGTGATAAGCGCACGTGATCTAGCGGTTATGATACATGGTTCCCAACCATGTCACCCGGGTTCAAGTCCCGGCGTGCGCACCAACGAAGAAGCAGAATCAATCCGTTGTTCGTGGATCAAGCGAGGCCGGAGTAATCTGCATCTGCTTCTTCGAGTTCGATCTCTTCGACGTCCATCTGAGCGAGTTGCAGCTTGCCAGAGAGCTCGTCGTTGACAGCGTGCCAGTAGGAATAAGCCTCGATGACCCAGATTCCCGACTCGCGAGTTCCGTTGCCGCTGCCTTTGACCCCACCGAATGGTAGGTGTGCCTCAGCGCCGGTGGTGGAGTTATTGATTCCAGTCATTCCAGCCTTGATTCCAGTTTTGTAGCGGTATGCTTCGAGGCGGTCATTGGTGTAAATCGCCGAGGAGAGGCCGTATGGGCTAGCGTTTGCGAGGTGCAGTGCGTGGGCGAAATCCTTTGCCTTGACGATGGTTACTGCCGGTCCGAAAATCTCTTCGTGGAAGCATTCCATATCTTCTGTGACGTCAGCGTAAACGTGTGGCCAGACATAGGCGCCTTCCGATGGATTCCCAAGGAAGTTGAGCGGTTTGTTGTCCTCTGTGATCATCCCTTCACCCCAAAGTTTGGTGGCTCCGCTGGTCTCGCACATCTGTAAGACTCTGAGGAAATCCTTTGCGTATCGCTCGGACAACATCGGTCCGTAAAGCACGTTCTCGTGAACCATCGAATCACCGATTGTTGTCGACTCCACTTTTGCCATAAATTTCTCGACGAATTCGTCGTAGATATCTTCGTGAATGATTAGGTTACCAAGGCTAGTGCAGCGTTGTCCCGCTGTTCCGAATGCTGACCAGTACGCGCCTTCTACCGCATTTTCCATGTTCGCGGACGGCATGATTACGAGTGGGTTCTTGCCACCGAGTTCGAGTGAAACGCTGACTAGATTTCTGCCACAGATTTCACCGATCATCTTGCCAACTGCGGTGCTACCTGTGAATGAGATCTTGTTGATCATGCCAAGGTCGACTGCATCGACCAAATCTTGTCCCGCCCCACTGCCCTTACCGTGAACCAGATTGATTACTCCGTCGGGCAGCCCTGCCTCATGCATGATGCGTGTCAGCATGAATGAGAGGAGAGGTGCGTCTTGTGGCGACTTCCACACACAGGTGTTTCCACACATGATCGCTGGAATCATCTTCCAGAATGGAACTGCGGCTGGGAAATTGCAAGCGTTGATGATTCCACAAACACCGAGTGGTCGGCGGTAGGTGAAAAGTTCCTTGTCGGGCAATTCGGAGTTGACGGTCTGCCCGTAGAGCCGGCGACCCTCGCTCTGGAAGAATAGGCAAGTGTCGATCGCTTCCTGGACCGAGCCGGCGGATTCCTTCAGAGTCTTGCCGATTTCGCGGGTCTCGACGCGGACGATATCGTCCTTGTATTCCATCAGAAGTCGACCCATGTTTCCAATGATTTGACCACGGGTCGGAGCAGGAGTTGCAGCCCATGCTGGGAAAGCGGCGCGGGCGGCGGCGAGTGCAGTGTGAACATCTTCTTTTGTCGAGAGTGGGAATTCACCCAAACAGTCGGCGAAAAGCGCTGGATTATGACTTTCAAATGTGGCGCCGTCACTTGAAAGTGAGATTTCTCCATTAATGATGTTGTATCCCCGGATTTTCGGGCTTCCATTCGGATTTGTTGCGTCCATCTGCTCGAATCCAGTCTCAAGTACGTGAGTCATATTGCGCGCGACTGACAATTCTGCAATGAAACCACCGCATCGGGTTTTGTGAGATTTCGGGCGAAACCACGGAGGCACAGAGAACACAGAGAGTGGATGAAGGAACTCGTCCTGCCCCCTGTCACTCGAAAATTCCGTGCCTCTGTGTTCCCTGTGGTTGACAATCAACTGAGGAAAACACTTCCTTGCACATCGCATCTCTTGGTTCCGATAACCGATTGCACCGATACGACAGCGTTCGTTTGGAGGGTTTAACAACCCCCGTTGCCGACACACCTCCGTCAAGGTGACCTCTATGACTGAAGAATCAGCCAAGGAACTCAAGTTGAGGGTAGCGAAGGCCATCCCGAGCGATGTCGGTCACGGCAGGGCGAGGGTGCCCTTCGACAATGAATTGAACCTCAAACCGGGCGACATCGTCGAGATTGCTGGTGAGCGTTCTACAGCTGCAATCGTCTGGCGCTGTCGGCCCGAGGATGCCAATCTCGGCGTTATCCGCGTTGACGGGATTATCCGCAAGAACGCGAGCGTCTCGCTTGGAGATCGCGTTGTAATCAAGAAAGTCGAGGCGCAGTCCTGCACTCGACTGGTTCTCAGTCCTGTGATGGCCAAGCAGCAGAAGGTTCGCTTCGGGCCAGGCATCGAGGGTTTTGCCCGCCGTGGTCTCAACAAGCGTCCAGTCGTGGCGGGCGACCGCATCTTCATTCCGGGGATGACTCTCTTCGCTGAGGCACTGCCCTTCCAGATCGTCCAGACGAGCCCTAAGGGCATCGTCCAGGTTCTTCCCGATACTGAGATCGTCATCAAGGAAGAGGCTGTGGATGAGGAAGAGGACGCCGAGGTCTCGAGCATCACCTACGAGGACATCGGCGGCATCAGCGAGCAATTGCAGAAAGTCCGTGAAATGATCGAACTTCCTCTCAAGCACCCAGTATTGTTCCGCCGCCTCGGAATCGACCCACCTCGCGGGGTTCTGCTGCATGGTCCGCCAGGAACGGGCAAGACTCTGATCGCCAAGGCTGTCGCTTCCGAGACACAGGCCCACTTCACCTCGATCAACGGGCCTGAAATCATCTCGAAGTATTATGGCGAGAGTGAGAAGCAACTGCGCGAGATATTCGATGAAGCGACTGCCAATGCACCGGCGATCATCTTCATCGATGAACTCGATTCGATCGCGCCCAAGCGCGAGGATGTCAGTGGCGAGGTCGAACGCCGCGTCGTTGCTCAACTCCTGACTCTGCTCGATGGCATGCAAGGGCGCGAGAATGTCGTTGTCATCGGCGCCACTAACCGCCGCGACGCCATCGACCCTGCGCTGCGCCGTCCGGGCCGCTTCGACCGCGAACTGGAGATTGGCGTGCCCGACAAGAACGGCCGCGAGGAGATCATCAACATCCATACTCGCGGCATGCCCATCAGCGACGACTTCGACATGGAGTGGTTGTTGGATAATTCCTATGGTTTCGTCGGCGCCGACATCTCGGCGCTGGTCCGCGAATCAGCGATGAAAGCCCTGCGCCGATACCTGCCGTTGATGGACCTCGATGAGGAGACCATTCCTGCCGAAGTCCTCGAGAAGATGGAGGTCAAGATGAACGACTTCCGCGAGGCGATGAAGGAGATCGAACCCAGTGCACTGCGCGAGATTTATGTCGAGATTCCCGAGATATCGTGGGAGCAGGTCGGTGGCTTGCTCGAGGTCAAGGAGCGACTCAAGGAGAGCATCGAGTGGCCTCTGACCAAACCGGAGGTATTCGACCACTTCGGCATCAATCCACCACGAGGAATCCTGCTCTTCGGGGCACCGGGAACCGGCAAGACCCTGATCGCCAAAGCCATCGCCCACGAGGCGAAAGCGAACTTCATCTCGATCAAGGGACCCGAGTTGGTCTCGAAGTGGGTCGGTGAATCCGAGCGCGCTGTGCGCGAGATTTTCAAGAAGGCTAAACAGTCGAGCCCTTCGATCATCTTCCTCGATGAATTCGAGAGCATCGCTGGGATACGCCGCTCGAGCTCCGGTGAGGGCTCGGATGTGATGAACCGCGTCGTCAATCAACTTCTCAGCAGCATGGACGGCGTCGACTCGATGGAAGGCGTCATCGTCGTCGCTGCGACCAATCGCCCAGAGTTGATCGACCCAGCTCTGCTTCGCAGCGGTCGCTTCGAGCGGGTTCTGCACATTCCACCTCCTGATGCCGAGTCGCGCCTTGAAATTCTCAAGATTCACACGGCTGAGATGCCTCTTGGAAAATTCAAAATCGCAGATCTGGCTGGCAAACTCGACAATTTCACTGGCGCCGACATCGAATCGGTCTGCCGCGAAGCAGCCCTCATCGCAATGCGGGCTGAGAGGAAATCAGTCTCCAAGAAGGCCTTTGAGGATGCAATCGAACGCGTCCGTCCGACCATCACCGATGAGATGATGGAGTACTACGACCGCATGGAGGCGATGCTGACCAGCGGTCTTGACTCGGTTCGACGCCGCCCAGACTCCCTGATCGGCATCGAAGCTGTATGAGGTTGAGAGATGCGGACGACCTTCGGCCGTGAGATTCTCGGCCGCGATGTCGTCGATCAAGCCGGCGACAAACTCGGCGCGCTGGCCGATTACAGAATCGATATGTCGACAGGCAGAATCACCGCGCTTCTCGTCGCTCTCGAAGGAGATCTCGATCCCGCGATGCTGCCTTGGCCGACCGTCGAAGGCCTGCTCTCGGTTCCGGTCGAAGAGGTCGACGGAGTCGGATCGAGCATCCAACTCTCCCGCTGACGCCGATGCAGATGCCGTGCATCTCTGAATAACGGTCTTAAGTCGAAGTTGAGGCTCGCTGGCCGTTCCTTAGGAACGGTGGCTTGCAGTATGGCGGATTCGAAGGCATTACTGAGGCATCTGACATCGCGCCAGGCAAGGCGCGGTGCACTGGTCTTCGCCTTCTGGGCGATGCTGCTGATGCTCGTCTCGACCATCGGTGCGACCTACATCATTCCCGGCCAGACCCAACAATCCGCTTACGGCGATGATTGGGACGACCTCGGCTCATTCCGAGCCGAGGTCGCGAGCATGGGCGTCGAGACGACGGCTCTGGTTTCCAGCCCACTGTTGCTCTCGGAGATTGACAATCCCGAACAGGCCATCTTTGTGATTTCGGGCGTCGAGCGTGACACGATTTCCCTGCCTCGCTTCACCGGTGATGAGAATATAATCGATCTCAAGGAGAGTGATGGTTACACGAGTTCTGAGATAGCCGCCATCAAGGATTTCGTCAAAGCCGGCGGCACCGTCCTGCTGATGGACGACTTCGGTTATTCAGCCGGCCTCGCTTTGGAATACGGTCTGGAGTATTCCGGCCATCACCTCTACGATGGTGAGGCCTGGGCTCGTCAACTCGGTTACCAGTATGTCTGGGCCAATGAGACTTCAGCCTTCAATTTCACATCGACCTCGGGTTCGGTGGCGAACTCGATCCATCCCTGTCTGCGCGATGTCGACATGGACGGCATCATCGATCTGCTCGATGACGCGCCGTACGACCCCAACGTAGGCGGCATCATCACCATCGAAAATGTCGGTCTATGCGCCCACCGTTGGGACGAGACCACGGGCGAATGGGACTTTTCAGAGAGTTACAATCTGTTGACCAATTCGCCCTCTGCCTTCGAGAAGACCTCGTCTTTCAATCCGGCCGAGAACCGCTACGCCATCGTCACCTCGACCCTCGACTCCTATCTCGACACGAATGACGATGGCAACCTCACGATCGGCTTCGAAGCGGCCGGAATCGAGGGCGACGAACAAGGTCCATTCGCAATCTACGTTCGCTACTGCGTCGATCGCATGTGCCTCGATTCCGACTCGGGCCGCGTCCACTTCGTCAGCGACGGTTCAATCCTCATCAACTCGCTGTACGACGCCGGCCCGCTCTCACCATATTCCAGAGCAGTACCCGAGAACGACAATCGCAAGTGGGTTCTCGACCTCGTCGCAGAAGCGCTGCTGCTCGGCAATTCCAGCACTTCCGCGACCGACGACGCAATCGTCGTCTTCGACGAATCGCGTCACCAGCAGACCACGCCGATGGGAGACACCTACAATCTGCTGTACTATCTGCTGGTCTACTTCACCAATGATTGGATGGCGATGCTGATGCTCTTCCTCGCCCTCTTCATCATCCTCGAAGCCGTGCTCATCCGCAAGGACGACCCCGATGATTGGCGACACGTCTTCCGCATCATCTACTACGGCTTTGGTGACGCCAGACGTTACGAATACTACCAACGCCCCTCGAAGATCCGCCAAGTCCTGCTCACGCGCGTGCGGAACCTCAACACGATGTCGAGAGAGGAGTTCGACGCGATGCCAGCCGCGGAGCTGCAGCGCGTCGTCGACGATCCAGTTCTGGTGCAATTCATCTTCGAGGATCGTCGCTACAAACCGGATGAACTGGTGGGGATTATCAAGCGGATCAAGGCATGGGGTCAAACCTCAGAGGAGAGTGATTCCTGATGTGGACTCGTAAGGCTGCGGTCATGCTGACCAGCGGTATTTCGCTGATTCTCATCGGCATGATGATCTCACATTTCCAACTGATGATAATCGGACTCACCTTCGTCGCTTTCATCGTCATAAACGGCTGGGTCGCCGGACACACTGACCTCGAGATCACCCGCACCATCTCGGCTCAGAACGTGTACAAGGGAGATGACATCCTCGTTGAAGTGAAGGTCACGAACAACTCGTATCGGCGAACTCAATTGCTCGAGTTGTTCGACAATGTACCGCATGAGATGAAGATGCGGCGCGGCATAAACACGATGCGATTGAACCTCGGACCGGGTCAATCCACGACGATGCGATACACGGTCCGCTGCCCGCTACGCGGCCATTATACAATTGGTCCAGTCTCGGTTCGGCATCGCAATTCATTCAATCTCTTCGTCAACGAATCGCTCGTCCCCGATCGCTCTGACATCACCGTCTTCCCGCAGGTGCGCGATGTCGAAGAGGCTCTCCTGCGCTCGAATGTGCCCAAGATGTACACCGGCGCGACGACGCTGAAGACGCCGGGGCAGGGTATGGAATTCTATTCGCTGCGCGAGTATCTGCCCGGCGACGCCTTCCGCATGATCAACTGGAAGGCTTTCGCGCGGACAGGCGAACTGATGGTCAACGAGAAGACGCGCGACGCTGTCACGGACGTTTTCATCATGCTCGACATCCGCGATGTCGCGCGCATCGGAACCGTGCTCAAGAATCCGCTCGAGATGGGCACGGTCGCCGCGGCGTCGATCGCGAATTACTTCATCCGACGCCGCGATTCTGTCTCAATCGTCACCTATGGCGACCGCATGAATTACCTCTCACCCGAGACCGGCGACAAGCAGTACTACAAGGTCCTCAGCATGCTTGCTGGAGTCAAGGCAAAGGGCAGCATGCCGCTGCAAGCCGTCACCAATGCGATGACCTCGCGAATCAGCCGCGGCTCGCCCATCTTCATCATCAGCAGTTTGGAAGGAGACGGCACGACCTTGCCAGCCATCCGCAGCCTCGCAGGCAAGGGCCACGCGGTCATCGTCCTCTCACCCAGCAGCATCGACCTCGAGCGCCTCGTCAGTCGCATCCCTCGAATGTCCTACGAGGTGCTCAAGTTGGAGCGCCAGAACCGCCTCACAGCGATTACCGGCTATGGTGCCAAGGTCATCGATTGGATGCCTGACATCGAGTTGTCGCAAGCGCTTCTGCAGGTGAAGACGGTCTGAAGCTGAGAATTTGAACGAAATCGAAAAACGGAGGTGAAAAAATGGCAATGGAAAGCGTACCACCGAGTCAGACCCTTCACCTGCCACGCCTGCGTCGGCGGTGGCAGATCCTCTTCCTGCAGACTCTCGCCACCGCCGCCCTCATCCTGCTGCTCTTCAGAATGAGCGAGGTCTACGGCCCCTGTAGTGTGGAGTTCGTCGAAGCAGGAGGGGAGTGGTGTCCTTCGTACGAGCATACACGAGGATTGAACTGGGCAGACGGAGCATTCGATGAACAGGCCAATGATGGCAAGGATGGATTGCTCATCCCTCGCACCCTCTTAGGCATAGACTCAACCGGGTTCTCCAGTCAGATCGTGCCATTGCTCCTTTGTTTCCTGATCACTGGATTGTGGATCGTCTATCAGACTCAGAATCAGAGATTCCGACTCTGGGCGGCCCGCGGAACCGCCGGATTCATCGCCGCTTGGGCGATTCTTCCCTTCATCTTCGCTTGGGGTTCGTCGATTCTCGCTTATGGCTTACATCTTCCTTTCGGCCAGCCTTATGATGACATGAATCATCTTGCGATTCTCTTCGATCCTCTGCAGATCGCCGTCGAGTTATTCTTCCTCGGTATCGTCTTCGCGCCGATCCTCGCCGGCTTAATCGGAATCTGGGGTTTGTCACGAAGGTCACTGACATGGGCTGTCGGCTTCTTCCTGATGATCATCGGAATCCATGCTCTGCTGACCTTCGAGGGAATCACGGAAGCGGTCTCGGGAATCGGTCTGCAACCGCTTCCGGCTCAGATAGGTGAAGCGACGTTGTACGGCGGTTTGATTTCGCCATTGGCGCTCGAACTGCTTGAGATCGCGATTCTGATTCTGCTCTTCCACGAGAGTGGCACCGCGGTCATCGGACATCTCGAATACGCGGTGATGCTGCCCGATGCGTCGAAGTCTGACCCCGAGTACGTTCGACAATTCACCAATGTCATCAACAGCCATGTGCTTCACACCGTCGCCATCATCGCAGCCGTCGCATTGACCACTGCGCTGGCCCTAGAGTTCGACGGCTTCATGCTCAATATCGTCGCCGTCATGGAAGGCTCTCAGTGGAGTGGTCAGGTGGCTGAATCACTCGAATTGCAGTTGACTTATGGCAAGGTCATCTCGGCCGGATTGTTCCTGCTCGCTGTGGCCGGGATGCGCTATGTAGTTCCCTGGCAGCGCGTCAGTGGTCTGATCGAAGCGGGCATCTCAAGCCTGCGCGGGTCTCGTTCGGACGCCTGATCAGCGGATCCCGCGCAACTTCTCGATGAGTCGGCAGATCTGCTCGGTGAGGAGCACTGCTGCGAGGCCGAGTCCCAGAATCGCGACAGGCTTGGTAAGGATTCCGAGATTGGAATCGAGCGCCTCGAAGGCATCCGGCGCCACCATCCACGCGCCTGCGAGGCAGGAGGCGAGGACGATCCGGTCCGTCCAAGGAGAGGTGCTCTTGCCAGGAGTCGTCGCCCGATTCGGCAGTGGACTGGCTTGGTTCACGCCCCGCGTGCAGCGAATCGAACCCATCAATCCACCGCTTGAGGGGCTTCGGGTGGCCATAGTTGGGTTCAAGCCGAGCCAGTGAGGGCGCAAGCCATGGCAGCGGGCATCTCAGTTGCGCAATGCAGCCGCTGCCCGAAGCCCGCGATACTGCATCAGGAATACAGCGGGCAGCACTACTGTGGCCAGCATCTGGGACAATCGATTCGCAAGCGCTTCTCGAAGGAACTTCGCAATACACTGGTGCTGCCTAAAGACGCCCACCATTCCGACGGCCGCCCGTTCCGCATCCTCGCCTGTATCTCGGGCGGCAAGGATTCAGCAGTATTGCTCGACCTGCTCGTCGACATCCTCGGCAAGCGCCGAGATGTCGAGATAATCGCCGGATGTGTCGATGAAGGAATCGATGGATATCGCGCGCCCTCGCTCGAGTGCGCGCGCCAACTCGCAGAATCACTCAGCATAGAATTCGTCACTATGTCCTACGAGGAGATGGGCTATGAGAGGATGGATGAGGTGGTCCTGCGAATGCCTGGGATAGGGGCACAGCACAGCGAAGCGAAGGGTTTGATGCCGTGTTCATATTGCGGAGTCTTTCGTCGCCAGAGTCTCAATGCGATGGCTGAGAAAGTCAACGCCGATGTCATGGCCCTCGGTCATAACCTCGACGATATGGCACAGTCGATTCTGATGAATCTTCAGAAGGGCGAGATCGAGAGAAGTGTCCGCCTCGCCCCTCACACCGATGCGCCGATCGAAGGATTGGCACCCCGCATCGTACCCCTGCGTTGGGTCCCTGAACAGGAGATTCACGCCCACGCCATAGCCAAGGGACTGCCGATTCACCACGGGGAATGCCCACATGCGCCGGGCGCGATGCGGCAGCAGAGCCGCTCGATTGTCGCTGCCTTGGAGGCCCAGACTCCCGGCGCCCGACATGGACTTCTGCACGCGCTCGAGCAGATTCGTGAATTGCATCGAGCGGCGAATCCCGACCCGCACGCCGAGGTCACTAAATGCGAGGAATGCGGCGAGATAACCAGTAGACAAATCTGCCAATCCTGCACGATGAAACGCTGGCTCATCGAATCTCACTCGCGCTAGGCGCGAGGTCAAGACCGACGCGCGTCGAGCCGCGCTCGATTATTGATAAGCGTGGGAACCGAACAAACTGCTGAGGAATGGCGCGCCCTGAAGCAAGGTTTGAGGCGTTCTTCTGATATTATGAGACAATTGAGAACAACTCCGAGACTTTGTCTCGGATGGGGGACAAGATAATTCGCAAACGCACGCTCGCGCCAAACATGCGAGCAGCAGCCTTGCTCATGGGCGCCATGATGTTCACCGTAGCACTCTCAGGCTGCATCTTCGGCGACAATACACCTCCACCTCCACCCGAGGAACCAGCGCCACCAGACGGCTGGTTCGTAACAGGTCCCGACGGCCAGATCCTCGACCTGCCGATGCTGCCGATGGACTTCACCTTCAGCGATGTCGGTCAGGACGGCGCCGAGCCGAGCATCGGCATAACCTCGAGCGGCTGTATGTTCTTCATCGCCTTCGAGAAAGTCATGCGCTCGTGCGACCATGGCGGCTCGTGGGAAATCGTCGACGACATCGCTTCGCACCCATCGACTTCCGACCCGTACGGATGGGTGGACCCGATAACCGACCGAGTCTTCAACGTCCAGATGGTCGGCCTCATCACCACTTGGATAGCCTGGAGCGACGACGATGGAGAGAGTTGGCTCGGCAACCCGCACGATTCGGGACCAATCCCACTCAACGACCACATCAAGCTCGCATCGGGACCTTGGACCGACGACGGTTACGGAATGTTCGGACAACTCAACCCGACTTACGAAACCGCCGTCTATTTCTGCTACAACAAGGGAGCAGGCATCTTCTGCTACACCAGTTTTGACGGCGGAGCGACATTTGAGGTAGGAGGTATGATCTACGGTTTGGCGACGACGAACGGAGGATTGCACGGAGCCATCTCGACTGCGCCGGACGGAACTGTGTACGTGCCGCCGCGCGTCGAAACACCAACGATCATCTTCTCCAAGGACAATGGATTGACTTGGTCGGAGCGAACGATGGGTTTGGACACAGGAACGCCATACCCACGCAAGAATTCGGAGGTGGGAACGGATAGTGAGTCCAACGCATACCACATCTGGACCGGCGCAGATCAAGGAGTCTACATGTCTCGCAGCACCGATTCGGGCAATACCTGGGAGGAGAACAGCATCCGCATCAGCCCTTCAGCAGTCATTTCGTCGGTCTTCCCGCACATCGACGCTGGCGACCCGGGCCGAATCGCAATCACCTATCTCGGCAGCGAAAACGCCAGCGAATTGAATCAATCTGACATCGATGGAAATCCGTGGGACGGCAACGCGCACTACGCGCCCGCGAACGTCAGCTACTACCTCTACGTCACTTTCAGCCTCAATGCTCTGGACGACGAACCCGTCTTCTACACCATGCGCATCTCCCCTGACCCCGTACAGATCGGCGCCATCTGCCTCAACTCTGGGGACTGCCGGGATATCGGGGGTTCTAACAGGAATCTTCTGGATTTCAATGACCTTCACATCGACCGGGACGGTCGGGTCTACATCGCCTTCGCAGATGGTTGCACAGGCGATTGTGCTGTCGGCAATAATTCGACTCCCGAGGATTCACGGAGTCGGCGTGGCTCGGTTTACTATCTGAGCAACGGCCCGAGCCTCTTCGAAGATGTCGGCTTTCTCGCCGAATTCCTCTGAATAGGGGTACTCTCCCAACAAGGGTTCGAGGCATTCCCAGGAACTGAAATCGATGCTGAGTAGCACGACTTAGTCGTGCGCTATATTGGCCCGCGCGCCACTGCACACGGGTCAGAGTATTGATTCGGCAAGTTCGTCGATGTTCTGGGTTCGGCCGCAATACGAACATCGCACATCGAGTGGGTCTTCTGAGACGACTCGCAACTTGTGCGGAAGAGGCTCACGCGAGTTCTGAGTGATGCAGTTCGAGAAGGAGCAACGAGCGATGTTGATGAGTTCCTCGCCGAGCTGAATCTGTCGCTTCTCGGCCACGCCGTAATTGCGGATGATGGCGACGGAGGCGTGGGGAGCGATGAGGGCGAGGCGATCGAGTTCCTTCTGCGTCAATTCTCGGTCTTCGATTTTCAGAACATCCTTGCGACCGACCTTGCCGCTCGGCACATTCATGACTAGGGAGATCGGGCTCGAGCGGCCGACATTGATTCTCAGCATCTGCATGACCTGCAGCGCCCGGCCGGCTGGAATGTGGTCGACGACAGTGCCGTTGCAGATCGCTGTGACACGGCGCATTTCGGTCATCATTTCACCTTCTTCGGAACTTTGACGTCAAGACTTCTGCACAAGAGTGCCATCCTCGTGGGTACACCGTTGAAGGCTTGATCGAAGTAAGCTGCGTGTTTCGTGGCATCGACGCTCGGGTCGATCTCATCGACTCTCGGGAGCGGATGCATGACAATCATGCTGCCCTTCGCTCCCGACAGATCGCTGGCAGTCATCTTGTAGATTCCAGCGACCTTGATGTATTCATCCTCGTCTGGGAAGCGCTCCTTCTGGATGCGCGTCATGTAGATGACATCGGCGTCGGAAATGGCTCCTGCCATGTCTTCGCTCTCGCTGACATCGCCTCCGGCAGCAGTCAGATCGCTGACGATCTCTTCCGGCATGCGCAGGCCTTTGGGAGAGATCAGCGTCAATTTCGCGCCGAAGCGCATCAGTGCGTGCGAGAGGGAGTGTGTGGTTCGGCCGTAGCGCAGGTCGCCGACGAGGACTACGTTGAGGTCTTCGAGAGTGCCGTGGGACTGTCGAATGGTGAAGAGGTCGAGTATGGTCTGAGTCGGGTGGTTGCCTGCGCCGTCGCCGGCGTTCAGCACAGGAATGTCAACGGCGTCGGCGCTGTATTGAGCCGCACCCTGATTCGGATGACGAATCACAGCGATATCCGAGTAGCCCTGAACCATTTGCATGGTATCGTAAAGAGTCTCGCCCTTCGAAACGCTCGAGCCGATGGAACTGAGATTGATGACCTCGCCACCGAGCCGCTTCATCGCCGACTCGAAAGACATCCGAGTGCGGGTCGAATTCTCGAAAAACAGATTCCCAAGAACCTTGCCTGCGAGGAGAGGTGCGTAGATTTCGCCTTTTGCAACGGGGAGGAGTCTGGTGGCCGTGTCAAGGATTTCAACGATCTCGGAATTGCTCAGATCGTCCATCGTGATCAGGTCGCTCATGGCCCGCCCTCCGACGAATCGCGACGCGGCCCTCTCATAGGTGTTGCGCGCGGGCTGCGCACGTGTATTCCAGCGATTTCCATCAATGTCGACGGTCTCGATAGTGTGCGAATAGTGGCGCAGTGATGTTCTCGGAGAGCGAATCATCACCGTGGTTATGAGAAGATTGAGATTATCCGCGCTCCGTCGGCTTGAAGTCCGATGTTCCCACCCCGCGCTCGATGATTATCTCGCGTACGCCCGTGCGGGTCTCGTTCTGCGGCGGTGGGACCGATGTCGATTGGTTCTCAAACTCCGAGCCAAATGGGGGGCTGGTCACTTCCCTCGCCCTCGCTCGCCACATCCACGTGACGGTCAACGCTCGCTTCGACGAAAAGGTACGAGTGTCATATTCTGAGATGGAGATAGTCGATGATTTCGAGGACTTGCAGCATGAATTGATCCGTGAGGCGATGCGCATGACTGGTGTCACTTCCGGTGTCGAGATCACGACCATCGCCGATGTGCCTTCTCGCGGCACAGGCCTCGGCTCTTCTTCCACGGTCACTGTTGGTTTGCTGAATGCTCTGCACCGCTTTGCTGGGCGGGAGGTTGCGGCGGCGCAGTTGGCCGAAGAGGCGTGCCGGATTGAGATTGATATTCTCGGGCAGCCGATTGGCCGGCAGGATCAGTATGCCGCCGCTTTTGGTGGGCTCAATTCGATTTCTTTTGATTCGAATGGAGTGGTTGTTGAGCCGCTCAACCTTGGCGATGAGGTGTTCGGGCGGCTCGAAGAGGAATTCACTCTGGTTTTCACGGGCCACTCTCGAAGCGCCAGCAGCGTACTCTCGGAACAGCCCGAAGATGAGGCCGACAGATTGGCTCGGCTGCGCGTCATCCGCGCGCAGGCCGACGAGGCTCGCGCCCACCTTGAATGCGGTGATTTAGAAGGCTTGGGCGCACTCCTCGAAGAGGCTTGGCAGGCAAAACGCGGCATCACAGCGAGCGTCTCGAACGCCGAACTCGACGCTCTGCACGACCGCCTGATGGCGGCCGGCGCCAGTGGAGCCAAACTTCTGGGCGCCGGCGGCGGCGGCTTCTTCCTCGTTCATGGCGCTGCGTCCCTGCGCCAGAGACTCGCCGCCGAACTCGGAGACGAACACAGAATCATTCCTTTGGCAGTCGACCATGATGGCTCGACGATAATCCACGACGGAAGTGAGTGAATGAACAGAAGAACCTCGGCTTTGG
>DAHR01000019.1:121418-126480 GCA_002498525.1 Euryarchaeota archaeon UBA58 | reverse complement strand
CAGCTGGAACTGTTCTCGACTTGGATGACGACGGCGATGGACTTTCAGACGCTGACGAAGCGACTGCAGGCACCGACCCACTCGACACAGATACTGACGACGATGGTGATGACGATTACAACGATCAATTCCCTCTGAACTCAGCAGAGTGGGACGACTCCGACAGCGACGCTCCGGCTGGCTCTGACGGAACCGGCTACGGTGACAACAGCGATGCCTTCCCTAACGATGCATGCGCGAACGTTGACACCGACGGCGATGGAATGCCAGACACGATCATCAGCGGTTGCACAACCACGTTGACCGAAGATACGGACGACGATGGTGACGGAATCCTCGATGCTTACGATGACTTCCCAACCGACGCTGGTGAGAACACAGACACTGACAACGACGGAATCGGCAATGCAGCTGATGACGACGACGACGGTGACGGCTACGCGGACGTTGACGACTGGGCTCCACTAGACTCTAGCGAGTGGTGGGACACAGATGGCGACGGAATCGGCAACAATGCTGATGCAGACGACGATGCAGACGGAACCCCAGATGGTGACGACACCTACCCACTCGACTACGATAACGACGATTGGGACGATGCCTACGAGATTGCGTGTGGCACAGACCGCTACAGCTCCTCGAGCACACCTTCTGATAACGACGGCGACACGATCAAGTACGCAGTGACTGGAGTTCAGACGACTGCAGTGAACCTCTGTGACGCTCTTGATGACGACGATGATAACGACGGATATCTGGACCCGATAATGTACGCCTCTCTAGGCGGCGGCTCCTTCACGTCTCTGTCTGATTCGTTCACTCTCTCGAGTGGCAGCATGACTATCTCGCTGACCACATTGAGTTGGGCTGACGAGGCCGGTCTAACCCTCGACACGCCTTCGGCGACGGGAGTTGACCTGGAGACCTCTGGTGGCTACACCTGGTTCGGTAACTACGCAACCTACACCTGGACATATTCTGAGGTCGGCGACTACACGATCTACCTGACTGACAGTTACGGAGATGGTGGACAGAGCGTGACCGTTATGTCAGTGGAAGGAGACCAGTTCCAGTTCGACTACGAGGCATGGGACGACACTGATGGCGACGGATTGACTGACTATATCGATCCAAACTCGACAGCATACTCATATGCTACAGATCAGCTATGCGGCACCTCAACTGGTGCCAGTGGTGGATCCAGCGGACAGGCAACTGCCTCAGGAAACTTCCTGACTGTAACCAGTTTGGATGACGACTCTAACGCAGACGGCTATGAAGATGCGGAGTGTACCTTCACATTGGTCGCAGGAGATACAATGGACATACTAATCCAGACTAAAGGATACGGTGGAGAAGGCGGAGTGATAGTCACTGATCCTAGTGGCACATCGACAACCTTCAGTGGATTCAGTAGCTATAGCTTCTACACACTGAACTCTGATGGATCTAAGGTACGTCAAGGAGCTTACTCGAACTCCGGTTCAACAACCTCCAGTCCTGCATGGACTGTAGCTGGAACTTACACCATCAACTACTACGATACGTGGGGAGATGGTTGTAACCCATCCGGTTACTCTGGAGATTGCTGGGTACAAGCTAGCACTACATACATCACAGGAACAACCGCTCCTACAGTCACAACTTATGGAACCGTTCTCGACTTGGATGACGATAACGATGGTTACTCTGATCTTGATGAAACAACCAACTGTGCTACTGGTGGATTATACGATTCATCAAGCCTACCGCTGGACGCAAGCAGCATGCCTGACGATATGGATGGCGACTTGACCTGCGATGCGCTTGACAGTGACCGTGATGGTGATGGCTACGCTAACGCTGCCGATACTTTCCCAGACGATGTCTCAGAATGGGTCGACACAGATGCTGACGGCACTGGTGACAATGCCGACACCGACGATGATAACGACGGAACCTTGGACATTGACGATGCTTGGAGCCTCGACGCTTGTGCCGACACAGATTCGGATGGTGACGGCTACCCAGACAGCATCGTTGACGGCTGCACAACCACGCTGACAGAGGATCAGGACGACGACAACGACGGTTATGCCGACGGCGAAGACGCCTTCCCGCTCGACGACGCGGAATGGCACGACACTGATGGCGACGGAATCGGCAACAATGCCGATAACGATGACGACGGCGATGGAGTCAACGACGGACTTGACGTCTGGCCACTCAACGAGTGCGCTACGACAGACACCGATGGCGATGGCATGCCCGACTCGACTACGATGAGCCCATGTGGCGCTACAATCGACGCGACCTCATTCGAGGGTGCGAGCACCGGCGGTCAATACACCGATACCGGTGACTCCGCGGTCGATCACACTCTGGCGAACAACGCCGGTGAGGCTGACGTCAACTTCAGTCCGACCACCGACGACGGCTTCGAATCTGGTGACTTCACGGGAGTGTCATGGTCTAACGATGCGACATACCCATGGGCAATCGACAGCACTTCGACCAACAGTGGAACGTACTCTGCGATGAACGACGCTGTACCAGCTGGCGGTGGTACCGGTGACCTCTCGCTGACCATCGATACAGTCTCTGGCGACATCAGCTTCGCATACCGAGCGAGCGTTGAGAGCGGCTGGGATTACCTACGCTTCTATGTCGATGGCACACTCGATGCTCAGTGGTCAGCTACAGATACCGGATGGAACAGTCATTCGACCTCTGTCTCAAGTGGTACCCACACCTTCACGTGGAGATTCTACCGCGACAGTTGCTGCAGCGGCGGCGCTAACACGGTCTGGATCGATGACATCAGCATCCCGACCAGCTCAGAGCTGGGTTACACTGCGAGTTACATCAGCACGGGCGGAGTAGGTCTGACCGACGGCGATTACTTCGGCGTCACGGATTACGCCGGGACTGTCAGCAGCTTCACCGATGGCAGCCAAGGCTACCAGATGTCTGACACCGACGGAATCGTGCAACTGACATTCGGTAGCGTCGATGCCTCGGTTGATTCAGTATCCATCGACCTCTTCATCCAGAGCACCGGATGGGAGAGCGCTGACTACATCACGATAAGTTACGTGGGCGCGACCTCAACGGTCACTCTCTTCGATACAAACGGCTATGATATCGACCTCGACTTCCCGACTTACGAGGGCGTCTGGACAACTCTGTCTGGCGACCTAACTGGCGTGGGTTCTGGTAACCTCGTTGTCGAGTTCGCTTCGAACTCTGGTTCAGAGGCGATTTACCTCGACAACGTGATCTTCCAGTCGGATGGAATCACCGTTGATGATGACGACGATAACGACGGCCACTTGGATGTGAACGACGATTGTCCACTCGACGCTAACGAGTACATCGACACAGATGGCGATGGATATTGTGACGTGCAGGACACCGACGACGATAACGACGGAGTCTACGACTTGAACGACGCGTTCCCGCTCGACCCGAATGAGACAGCCGACTGGGACGGTGACGGAATCGGCGACAATGCTGACCTCGACGACGATAACGACGGAGTCAACGACGACGTCGATGCTCTACCAAACAACCCGGACGAGTGGGAGGACTTCGACGGAGATGGTATTGGAGACAATGCTGACCTCGACGACGATAACGACGGAGTCAACGACGTAGA
The DNA here is from genome assembly GCA_002498525.1 of Euryarchaeota archaeon UBA58. GTDB lineage: Archaea > Thermoplasmatota > Poseidoniia > Poseidoniales > Thalassarchaeaceae > MGIIb-O1. Next base: position 122,843 of record DAHR01000019.1, on the reverse strand, counting down.
CGACGCCTTCCCGTACGATGGTACGATGTCGGTTGACACAGATGGCGACGGAATCGCCGACTACACCTCTCCAGCCACCTTCCAAGGTGACTTCGAGAGCGGTGGACTCGGCGGCGGCTGGACCACAAGCGGCAACGCTAACTGGTTCGTCCAGAGTAATACCGTGATCAGCGGCTTCTACTCTGCTGAGTCAGGAGATATCGACAACAACATGAACTCTTGGTTGTCAATCACCGTGCAGAATATGATCAACGATACCGACACCGATGCTGACGGAATACCCGATATGGCTTCGATGAGCTTCGCTTACTCGGTCTCGACCGAGGCCGGTTGGGATTACTTCCGCTTCTGTGTCGATAGTGTCTCGTGTACGCGAACATCCGGAACTCAGGGATGGGCTGGAGTTGTTGCTGGTACTCACACTGAACTGCTGACTGCTGGTACCCACACCTTCCACTTCGTCTACTTCAAAGACAGCAGTGTCAGCAGCAATGACGACACGGTCTGGATTGACGACGTCACAGTATCGTGGCCATCATACCAGTACAACCTCGACACCGACGACGATAACGACGGTGTGTTGGACGATGACGACCTGGATCCAGTGGACCCGTGTGTCGGCATCGACACCGATGGCGACGGCTTTGCTGACGTGCTCGGTTCGACCCAGCTGAATGGAACGGCCTGCGACCCAGCGGACTACACCATCGACGAGGACGACGACGACGATTCGTGGAGTGACGCGGATGAGGCAACCTGTGGATCCGATCCATTGGTGGCCAACTCGACACCTGACGACAACGACGGCGATGCGATCTGCGACGTGATGGACTCTGATGACGACAACGATGGCGTCGATGACGACACCGATGCCTTCCCAATGGATTCGAGCGAGGTCGCTGACTTCGACGGCGATGGAATTGGCGACAATGCCGACGTCGATGATGACAACGACAACGTCACGGATGGCCTCGATGCCTTCCCGAACGACGCTAGTGAGACTATCGACACCGATGGCGATGGTACCGGCGATAACGCAGATACCGACGACGATGCTGACGGTGTCGACGATGTCAATGACGCCTTCCCGCTCGATCCGACTGAATGGGATGACACCGACTCGGATGGCCTTGGAGACAACAAGGATCCAGACGACGACGGTGACGGCGTGGCTGACGTGGCTGATCCGTTCCCACTGGATTCATCCGAGTGGGCTGACGATGACGGCGACGGAATCGGCAACAATGCTGACGACGACGACGATGGCGATGGCTACCTAGACAACGAGGATGCGTTCCCAGAGGACCCATCCGAGTGGATTGATTCCGATGGCGACGGTCAGGGTGACAACTCTGACGCTGACGACGACGGTGATGGCATCAACGACGGAATCGACGAGTTCCCGATGGACTCCACCGAATGGAT
>DAHR01000019.1:0-121307 GCA_002498525.1 Euryarchaeota archaeon UBA58 | reverse complement strand
GACTTCGACGGCGATGGCGTCGGCGACAATCAGGATTCTGATGACGACGCTGACAGCGAACCGGACGTCACCGATGCCTTCCCATACGACGGCAGCGAGTGGGATGATACCGACAACGACGGAATCGGTGACAATGCTGACGACGACGACGACAATGACGGTTACTCCGACGCTGACGAGGAAGCCTGCGGAACCAACACTCTGGATGCCGACAGCATCCCTGCTGACTTCGACCAAGATGGAATCTGCGACGCGATAGACGACGAGATCTCTGACGTCGATGTTCGCGACACGGAGCCAGTCACTGGATTCGACCGCGCGAGGCAGAAGGTGCCAGGATTCACTTCGATCATCGCCAGTCTAGCACTCCTCGGAGCAGCCCTCGCGGGCCGCCGCAAGGACGACTGAAGCTATTCAGTCGACGAAAACCCCGGGCCGGGGGCAGCAGCCCTCGGCTCGGGACCCTAACACTCTGGCAGATGCTGTTTCGAGCCTGAGTCACAAGACTCAGCAAACGGCCGCACAATCATCATAAGACAGGCCGACTGGCTTGTCGTGTAGGTGGTAAGATGCCCGGCACAGCACGAGTCGAGATTCGCACGTTGAAGGTTGGTCGCTATGTTGCAATCGAAGACAGCGCCTACAAGGTTCTCAGCATCTCCAAGTCGAAACCCGGGAAACACGGCAGCGCCAAGGCGAGATTGGAGTTGGAGAATCTGTTCACCAAACAGAAGCGCTCACACGTCGGCACGGTGACCGATACGATTCACGTTCCAATCCTCGAGAAGGGTTCGGCAATCATCACCCATCTCCAGGGCGAGGAGGTCCACGCGATGGACACCAAGACCTACGCCAGTCTGATTCTGCCCATCGACACGAGCATGAAGCTCGATCCTGGTGGTGAGATCCAGTGGGTCGAAGCCATGGGTCGCTACAAGATAACCCGCGATCATTGACATCGTGTTCACCGCGCTACCGCTTCTTCTCCAAGTCGTGCTCCATGATATGCCACCCCCTGCTGCTTTGATGGGCTGCGGCCACAGTACGCAGGAGAAGTATAAGCGGCCTCTGAGAGACCGACGCAGCGAGTATTGCTCATGTCGGACCCTCAGCGCTCAGCCTATCGGCAACCGGTCACTCCCTCCGGACTCGAAGCCATCGAGAAAGGCACCCTGACCTGGCTCGACGAGGACATGTACAACAACCTCAACACTGGTGTCCTCGAACAGTACCTCGAAGAGAAGAATCTGAGGGATTCCTTCGAAATCAGTCATTGGGATACGAAGAAGGTCCTCATCGGGATATTAATCGGGGCCGTCTTCAGTGGTGTCACCGCTTACATCGGCCTCAAGATCGGCCTCGCGGTCTCCGCCGCATGGTACGTCGCCTACCTGCTCGGAATGGCCTTGCAGTGGTCGCCTTCCGAGATCAACATCTCAACCTCGGCGACAACCGGCGCGACCAACGCCTCGATTGGCTTCATCTTCACATTCCCAGCAATCTTCTTGCTTTCCTCTTCTGAAAGGTACAAACTCGGTGATGTCTTTCTGATAACCTCGGTCGACACCTTCCAGATAGCATTCATCGGCATCATCGCCAGCATGTTCGCCGGTTTCCTCGGAGTGATGTATTTCATCATCTTCCGACGCGTCTGGCTGGTCGAAGACCCACTGCCGATGCCCGGCTTTGAAGCCACGCTCAAGCTGCTCGACATCTCCGCAGACGTCAGCACAGGAGCGGCCGAAGCGGCCCGCTCATCGCTCAAGACCGTTGGAATCTCCACAGTTCTGACGATGGCATTCATGTTCGTTATCGATTATCCGATCAAATGGGCCAACAAGATGGCCCACATACCCAGCAGCCTCGCGGATTGGCTGGCGATGTCGCTCTCGGGAGACGACTGGGGCGTCGCCTCGATCTACACTGAGCGCTGGATCCACCAACCCAGTCGACTAAGTGATGGTCACGCCGTTGCCGGTGGCATCACCATGTACGAGCCAGGCAACCCATTCTCTTACACATTTCTAGGCATCGAACTCAGCCCGACATTACTCGCGATCGGTTGGTTCATGAAATTCCGGGTGGCGTTCCTAGTCAACCTCGGCTCGATCGTAGCCTGGTTCTACCTCATCCCTATCGTAGTCTATATGGATGTCCCGATCTATGACCCAGCTGTACCGATGCCCGGTGGCGGATACGGCGGTTATGTGCCAGTCACCGACTATCCGTTGGCGCAATGGAAGGCATTCTCGAGTATAGTGCGCACCGTGGCGATTGGAGCGATACTCGGAGGTGGCATAATCGGCCTACTCAAGATGGCACCCATATTCAAGGGGATTTTCGGCGATATCGCGAGTGCTTTCGCGGGCGAGAAGGGGGAGGAGTTCATCGAAGATAAGGGCTGGTACGAGTGGCCTCTGACTCACATTCCAATCTTCATGGGCATCGCTTTCATCGCCATAATCGTCGTCTTCGCTTTGGGCGGATTCCCGGTTCTCCCCTCGGTCATCTTCGCGGTCATCCTGCTCACCACGACGTTCCTTCTTGGCGCGATTGCTGTTCGCGTGATGGGCGAGACAGGCATCGAGCCGGTCTCGGGAACCTCTTTCATCGTCTTGTTGTTGTTGCTGTTGATCTTCTTGAATGTCGATGTCGGGCTCGACAAGGAGCAATCGGTGATGATCGCTCTTGTCGGAACGACGGTTTTCGGTTCCGCAATCTCGATGAGCGGAACCGTCGTCGGCGATTATAAGAATAGTCTCTACATCGGCAATCGGCCTTATCACATCTCCAAGGGCAACATAATGGGTGTTGTTCCCGGTGCGATTCTGGGGGCGGCTGTTGCGATATTCTTGTCGAAACTGCTCGCCGATGGCGCCATCGATCTGCAGGCTCCTCAGGCCAATGCCTTCGCAACGTTCACCATCATCCTGGCTGAGGGGCAGGGCAATTTGAGTGCGCTGGCCATAGGTTTCGCTCTGGGTGCTTTCGTTGAATGGGCTACTGGGATGGGCACCTCGTTCGGGCTGGGCATGTATCTGCCCACGCCTATAACCTTCCCGATGCTGATCGGCGGATTCAGTCGGGATTGGTGGGAGAAGAAGAAATTGGCACCGAAGGTCGAGGCGATTCGATTGAAGGAGGGATCTGCTGCGTCAGAGAAACAGCGGGCGCTGATGCTGCTGTTCACTTTCATGATCGCTGCTGGGGCGTTGACCGGCGAGGCATTCTATGGCGTCGAGGCAGCCATCCTCGCACTTCTGGATGGACGGCCTATCGGTGCGACATCATGGTGGCCGGCGGGACGGTTGATTGGATTCCTGCTGCTGAACGTCATTCTCGGATTCATCATCTACGTGCTCTTCCGCAAGGCTGGCATCATCGGTGTTGGGTCTGAGGATGAGGGAGACGACGGTGGCGATTCGGGTGGCTCTGGTGACTCTGGCGGTGGCAGCGGTGCACCTGCGGTCATCGATGCGGAGTTGGCTGATTGAGTGCTGATACTGAAGCGACACCGGCCTTCGCCTGGGTGATTCTCGCAGTAGCGTTGTTCGCGGTGTCGAGTGCGGGCGCGGTCTTCGAGTTGATCGAGGAGATCGCACCCGTGACCAAAGCCGCGTGGCGGCTGCAGGCGACTGCAGTCGTGCTGCTGCCGGGCTTTCTCTGGCAGTACGCACGCGCCGATGGCGAGATGCGGCAGCGCTTCTCGGGCTCAGCCTCAGTTCTGGCCGCCTCAGGGGTCTGTCTGGCCGTTCATTTCGGTTCCTGGCTGATGTCTCTCGAGCTCACGACGCTGACCCACAGTCTGCTCTTCGTGACGGCTCATCCGCTGGTCATAATCGCTGGATTGTGGTTGTTGCGACGGCCTGCGAGTCAGACTCAGACCGCCGGCGCCCTGGTCGGCTTCGCGGGGGCTGGCGCAGTGATTCTCGGAGGGGGAGCCGAGGCTGGAGTGAGTCTCTGGGGTGATTTCCTGGCTTTCGTCGGCGCCGTCGCAGTCGTAGGTTATCTGGCAGCAGGCAGAGCTCTGCGAGCCTGGATGCCACTGTTCCTCTATGCTTTCCCGGTGACTCTGGTCGCCGCTGTTCTGTTGACTATGTGGGCGGTCGTGCAGGAGGGTGCCAGCCTCGGGTTCGGTGAGATGTCCGGTGTATTCGGTTGGCTCGGTGCGGCTTGGTTCGGCTATGTCGCCTACCTTGCTCTAGGTCCTGGATTGGTTGGTCACACAGGGATAAACGCTGTATTACGCTGGCTTCCACCGCTGTTCATCTCGATGGTTCTGATCATGGAACCGGTCATTGGCTCCCTCATCGGATGGATGCTGGGAGTCGATGTGATACCCGGTGCTTGGACGCTTCTGGGTGGTGCTGGAATGATCGCGGGGCTTATTCTGGTGACCCTTGAGAAGCACTCGGAACAAGAGACCGTTTGATGTATGAGTCGCCTGTGGCTGGGTTGTGAATAGACCGGCGCTGTTTCTGACTAATGACGACGGAATCGAGGCGCCGGGCTTGATTCGGCTCATCGAGGTTCTGCACGCGCGCGGCTTTCCTGTCGTAGTGATGGCGCCGGCGCGGGAACAATCCGCTTCTGGGATGCGCTTGTCGTTGCGCCACGACCTCAGATTCGTCGAGCGGGACGATCTGGCGGCCGTAATCCGCCAAGAGAATGGTCCTGCCTTGCGGATGTTCTCGCTCGATGGTACCCCCTGTGATTGCGTCATCGTCGCTCTCGATGGTGGATTGGCTCATTGGACCCCCGACATCCAACCTACTCTCTGTGTCTCGGGGGTCAATCAGGGGCCGAACCTATCTGTCGATGTGATGCATTCTGGGACTGTCTCGGCGGCCCGTGAAGCTGGACTCTACGGCATGCCAGCTCTGGCTTCGAGCCTCGCTACTTACGAGCATGCGGACTTTGAACAATCGGTGGTGGCGACGGTCGAGATAATCGAAGCCTGCACAGCAGTGCTGCCCACTCTGCCCCTCAATCTGCTGCGCCCGAATGGCTCGAGGGACGTTCCTGAAGGCGAGCACGAACGTGAACTCATCATCTCATCCTTCGCGCATGGTAATCTGATGCTCAACATCAACGGGCCCCAGAACTGGACGAATGGCTATCAAACCGTGACATTGGGAGCCCGTTGGTACCACAATGCAATCGATATGTCCGACACCGAGCACATCGGTGTCGCTTACAGGGTCGGGGCGGCGCAGATCGAGGACGAGGACATCGCTGGGACCGATTGCAATGCCATCATAGAGGGCTCGACGTCCATCACGCCACTTTCCTCCTGGCCGGTCAACCATCCATTGGGCATGTCTCAGAGACTACTCTCGGCTGCAACCCAGTCTGGTGAGTCCGGGATGCCATTCTGGCTCGAATCAACGTGAATCGAGTGAATGGTGAAGGATCGTTATGCAGGAGTGACCCTGCAGCCAGCGCTGCCCGAGAGAGATTCTCGGAAGGTTGGCGATGAGCGAACATTCCGCCTCTGTGAACGGTTGGTCATCGGACAGCAGAAATCCGATCCTGGTACTCTCTTCACCCTTCGCTAAAAGCTCATCAACAGAGATTCCAGCAACCTCCAGAACGTGCATCTCAACACCTTCGCGGTCCCATTCTTCCAGCGTCTCCGCAAGATTGCCGCCCGTATGGAAGATGCCCTGAGTGATCTCCTCGAAGATGCCGATCGGCGGCACCGGCTGCTTGAGGATCGCTTTGATCTGCCCGGCTATAGAACGCTCATCTGGCCTCACTCCTGCTAAGGTCTGCCCGTTGAACCAAATTCGCCTATCAGCTCCCGGTCCGCCACACAGATGGAGTGTGATGTGGGTGTCGTCGCGAATCCCGTGCGATATGAAGAGGGCGGCGTTGACGGCGCGGACCAGAACATCCATCCTGCCCGATCCTCCGGCCAGATCATTGAGGTTCAGTTGCCCTGAACTCGGAGCTCGATGGCCGATGATGGCGAAGCGTCGTTGCAGTGGATTCACCCCATGTCGAGGTCGAGATCATCGACGTCGAGCATCGATTGCATCTGTCGACGCATCTTGCGATCGCCTTTCATTCCGCGCATCATCTTCTTGCTGCGATTCCATTGATTGAGGAGTGCTTTGACGTCCTTCTCGTTCGTTCCCGAGCCGCGTGCGATGCGGCGGATTCGCTGCGATTTGAGCAGTAGAGGTTCGTCTTTCTCCTGTTGCGTCATCGAGTCCATGATGACTCGGAATTTCGCTAGACTGGACTGCATCTGTGTCTTCTGAGCAGAGGACATGGACCCCATTCCAAACATCCCATCCGGCAGGTGGGAGAGTATCTTGTCGACGGTGCCGATTTTGCTCATCATCTCCATCTGCGTGTACATGTCTGTGAGCGTGAAACGGCCGGACATGAGACGCTGAGTGAGCCGAATAGCCTCTTCCTGATCGAGGTCTTCGGGAGCAAGATCGATCAGGCCCTTGATATCGCCCATGCCGAGAAGTCTCGAGATAAAGCGGTCCGATTCGAACTTCTCGAGGTCCTGAACGCGTTCCCCATCACCGACGAATACGATGGGTGCGCCAGTTGTTGCGACCGCGCTGAGTGCACCTCCTCCACGGGCTGTTCCGTCGAGTTTGGTGACGATCGTGCCCGTGACTCCGACGAGGTCGTGGAAAGTCTGGGCGACCGGGCCGGCTGCTTGGCCGACCTGTGCATCGATGACGAGGAAGCGCTCGGTCGCGTTGGCAACTTTGGCTATGCGTGACAATTCCTCACGCAGGCCTTCATCGAGGCTGTCTCTGCCTGCCGTGTCGATGATGACCACGTCAGCAGTTCCAACCGCTGCGATTCCGTTTCGAACAATCTTGACAGCGTCGGTCTCGTCTGGCTCACCATAGACTTCGACAGGTGAGTCCTCGAGAAGTTGGCAGAGTTGCTCGTAGGCGCCCGGCCTGTGCACATCGGCTTCGATGACGGCGACCTTGACGCCGTGATGCCGGCGCCACCATTCGGCGATCTTGGCCGTGGTGGTGGTCTTTCCCTGTCCGTAGAGGCCTACCATCAGGACCGTCTCGTTATGAGGTCTGATTTCTCGAGCCGGCCCGAGTAATCGAACCAGTTCGGTGTAGATGAGATTCATCGCGTGCGTGTCGAGACGGACGCCGGGACGCGGCTGCTCTTCGAGGAGACGGCGCTCGATGCGTTCGGTGAGTTCTTTGGCCTGTCTGACATTGAAATCGGCTTCTAGCAGCGCTCGTCTCAGGGACTTAGTCAATTCGCGAATCGCCTCCTCATCCGCTTCGCGCTTGCCCGAGAGCAGTCCGACGGAGCTGAGGATGCGATTCTTCAGACCCTCGAGTGCCATGGACTGCGGGTCCCTTGGGTGTGGTTTGAACGTTATCGGGCTCGCCGTGTCGTGATTGACGTCCGTATCCCCGATTCTGGACCATGTAAGACAAGTTCACCCCCCCTATTCTCAGTCATGAGTGTCATAATCGGCCCGTTGGTCTGAAATCATGGGCGCTGTGCGAGAGACATGGCCGTAGCACCCCTGCCGATGGTGCAGATGCAACTCGCATTCGCCATCGGCCTGATTGGAATCTACGTCGGCTGGCGCGGCACCATAGCACGCATGACTGGATTCTACGATCTCTCAGGCGCCGTCAAGACACTGATGTTCGGACTCGTCGCCGGAGTTTTCGCCGCCAGCGCCATCGATGCTCTGCTGTTGAGCAACATCCGATCTGAAACCGTCAACATCGTCTGGATCGGCGCTGTTGCTCTGGTCATCGCCATGGCCGAATCAGCCTTCGCTCTGTTCCTCCTCGGTCGCCCTCGCACCGTTGGATTGCGGGCCAGTGCGCCCTATGGTTGGACACTCGGATTGGGTTTCGGCTCGATGCGCGCAGCCCATCTCAATGTGCGCCTCTTCGACCCAGAGGTCTGGCCAGGAACAACTGGTTTCGAAGCCATCAACATCGCCGTAGCCCTCGCCCTGAGCCTAACCGCCTGCTTTGGTCACGCCATGATCACAGCCTGGCAGGGCTCGCGAATAATCGAGCACCAGCGTGCTCGTACATTCTTCACCAGCACGCTCGCACGAGCGATTCTCATAATCACGACCGTGCTCGCTGTCTTCACCCCGATCCTTCTCATCTTCGTCGCCCCGGCCCTGGTCCTGCTCTGGGACTCTTCGCAGCGGAATTGGTTGCCTGCAGGAATGACCCCTGCAGCCTCGCAAGCCTATCGGCGAACCATTCGACAAACCGCCAAACACAAGCGTGCGGCGGAGCAACGGATACCCGGCCACAGGGTATTTGAGGAAGAATGAACGAACCTCTTCGCAAACAGCGCCGCAGTCGTCTGATGATTGATAAGTGGCATCTGAAGAAGTCATGATTAAAGGCACTCCGCTGAAGGACGGCCGCATAATGCGAGTGATAATCATCGGAGCCGGTGAAGTCGGCCGTGGTGTCGCAGCAGCGCTGCGCGATGAGAAGCGTCAAGTCGCTCTCATCGACCCCGACCCAGTCGCCATCAACGAGTCGCAATCCATTGATTGTCTCCTCATCACCGGCAATGCCCTGTCCCGGGACTCTCTGCTGCGAGCCGGCATCAGTGATGCCGAGATCGTCGTGCTATGCACGAACAGCGATGAAATCAACCTTCTAGGCTGTGCTTTCGCCAAGCGTGTCTACAGCGAGCAGGTCGGGGATCGCGCGACTCGTGGCGTGATCACAATCGCCACGGTTCGCGACCCGACGATGCTCGACAAGAATCGCGGCGCAGGACCGCTCGAACGCTGGAGCCGCGCTGACCACATCGTCTGTGCCTCTGACGACATAGTCAAACAACTCGCAGCAGGACTCCTCGCACCCTCGATAGAGGAGATTCTGCCACTCGGTGACAACGCCTGGATTGCCGTGGCAGAGGTGATGCAGAATTCTGCTCTGATCGGCAAGACCACCGGCGAGGTCGGCAATTGGATCGTCGACATCCCATCGATATATGCGATCAAATCCGGTTCTTCGGGCGGGAGTCTGGTCAATGGCAACGAAGTCATCCAAGAGGGTGACCTGCTGTGTTTCGTCGCCCGTTCGACGGAAGGCTTCCCGACCATCACGACGGGCGTTGGTCTGCAGGATCCTGATTGGCCATCGGTCCCGTTGGTCGCAATCTTCGGCGCGACTCAGTTCGGTGCAAAGTTGGCTGCTCATTATCTGGCCACCGGGGCGGAAGTAGTCGTCATCGAGCCCGACCTCGATGTAGCAAACGAATTGGTCGGCTCGCCGACCGGCAACAGCAAGCGTCTCGATGTCATACACGGCGATCCTCAAGACGAGGAACTGCTGAGGGAATTGGGAATAGACCGCCATGACATCGCAGTCGCAGCGCTAGACGATGATAACCTGAACATCGCCATTTCGATGCGGGCCAAGGACAAAGGCGTGCCTAGAACAGGCCTGCTGCTCAAGGACAGGGCCTTGGTCGAGGCGGTTCACAGGATTGGACTCACCCGACCCGTCAGCCGTAGGCTGGTGACCGTGACTTCGATACTGAAGTCCATTCACATGAACATCCCCGGAACCTATCAGGTCATCCCGCCCTTCCCGGGTATCATCTCGATATCAGCAGAAGTGAATCACCACCACAAGTTCGTAGGCAAGTCGGTGAAGGACTCGGAAGTGGTCCTCAGATCCAGGATCGTGATGGTCGAGAGACACGATGACAAAGGGTCGACAGTAATGCTGAAGCCGCATACCGTGGAGAGCATCGAAGTTGGCGACAGGATATACCTCTTCCTTGCCAGAGACGACCTGAAGAAGGTGGAGAAGGCTCTGGAGAACTGAAGATGCGCTGGGACGTAGTCGGACTTGTACTGGGCTGGACGATTCGTCTGATCGCCCTGCCCCTGCTGGTGGTCTTTGCCTACAGCGCCTACATAGGAGCCGAGGGTCCTGAGTATGCAGCGAAAACCTACTTGCTTCCGTTCCTCCTCGCCCTCGTGATTGGCCAGTCTCTGGTCTCACTCGCTAAACACTCGGATGCCTCCTCTAGAGTCAGGGACAGGGAGGCATTCGCCTCCGTCGCTCTGGGCTGGATTCCCGTCGTCGCTGTGGGCGCCTTGCCATACTGGCTCGGGGGGATGTTCTACGGGCCCTTCGAGATGATGGCGGGTGAAGCCACCTTCTGGGAAGCGCTTCGTGGTCTGCTGCATTCGTGGTTCGAGTCCATGTCAGGATTCACCACCACCGGAGCCACTGTGATTGATCCCCTGACCAGCCCTGTGTGCGCCGCCTTCACAGTGGCCGACGACTGCATCGGAAGCCAGAACCGCAGCCTGATCCTTTGGCGCTCGATTACTCAGTGGGTCGGCGGAATGGGCGTGATTATGCTAGGATTGTTGATTCTGTCCCGTGTGCTAGGCGGGGGGATGTCTCTAGCTAGGGCGGAGCTCACAGGTCCCTCGCTGTCCCGCCTCGGTCCGAGCCTGCAGTGGACCGCTAGGCGGCTGTGGCTGATTTACGTTGTACTGACGATCCTCGAGTTCGGGATGCTTTACTTCCTCGGCGGGATGGGGTTGTTCGATTCTGTGAACTATTCTCTGACCACCCTTCCTTCAGGTGGTTTCACCACTTCGGATAGCGGGATAATGGGCTTCGACTCGGCTCGGGTGGAAGTGATACTGATTGTTTTCATGCTGCTTACCTGCATTAACTTCAGCCTGCTGCACCTGATGCTCGCAGGCCGCACGAAGGAGGTCTTGAAGGACGAGGAGCTGCGTACCTACATCCTGATTCTGATTGTGGCATGGCTGGCGATGTCGTTCAACCTCTACAGGTTCGGCACCACTGAGGCTGACTTGGCCCCGCTGGTCGCTCTGAGGCAGGCCCTGTTCCAGTCCATCTCGATATCGAGCACGGGGTACGCCAGTGCCGACTTCGCCACCTGGCCCGTATTCAGCCAGTTCGTCCTGTTGCTGCTGATGATTGTGGGGGCCAGTGCTGGTTCTACCGGCGGTGGTCTCAAAGTGATGAGGATCCGCATCGCCTTCGAGCTGGCCAAGAGGGAGGTCGTCAAGATCATCCAGCCACGCCGGGTCGTGGCGATCCGCTTCAACCAGCAGGTCATCGAGGAGAGGAAGATCTGGATCGTCCTCGGCATGCTCAGTTCTTGGATGGTCCTCGTAACGGCTTCGATACTCACGATATCCTTCCTCGAGCCGAAGTTGGAACTCATAGACGTGTTATCGATTTCGATATCATTGCTCGGTAACACAGGACCGGCGCTGGGGGCATTCGGTCCCACTGCGACCTGGGCGGCCCTCAGTGAGCCGTCGATGGTGATAGCGACCATGCTGATGTGGCTCGGTCGTCTCGAACTCCTGACCGTGCTGGTTCTTCTGCATCCCCGTACATGGGCACGATCCGACTGATCGATAGGCTTCCCATCGGATGAATTCTGTTCATCCCCTCTCTTCTTGGAGCGCCTCTGATTTGGCGGTCTCTGTTCAGGGGGGATATATCAGAAGGATTCGAGCGAGAACTGAGTGCTGCCGCTCTCTTCGTCGTCTGTCGATTCATCGCTGCTCGAGTCCGTGCTGGGCTCGGCTTGATCTGTGTTTGCGGCTTGACTGCTGACTGGGGCGAAGTCAGTCGTCTTGGATTCTTCGCGATGTTCCAGTTCTTCGTGGAATGCATCAAGGATTTTCTTGGCCTCTCTCCTCGACTTCGGAATGCCGTGCAGGGCGAGGTGATCCTCGCCTGAGAGACCGAGGCGCATGGCGAGTGAGAAATCACTAGGATCACCACCAAGATTCGGGTCGTGGACGGCCAGAAGGTTGGGCCAGAGGTCTTCTCTGACCGCTGCCCGACTGGCTCCGGATTCTTCGGCCAGCGCCTCAATGACACGGGAGGTCCGCCACGCCTCGCCACCTCTTCGTAGGAAGTTGGGGAAGGCGAGGTAGAGGTCGCTGCCCGGATCCTTGAGTGGTTGGGAGACTGCGGCTTGGGCCGGCAGGGTCGAGCCCCAGTACCAGGACCGATAGGCTCGATTGGTGTATTTGGTCGCCAGAGCCCTGTCGGCTAGTCGCATCGCTCCTGAGATTCGTGAAAGGGCCTTGGATTCGAAGACCGATTGATTGTTCCAGGCGAACCAAGCAATCATCTGGTCTGGATCTTTGTCGGAATTCATCAACAGTCGCGATGCTTCCTTGCCTGATCCCGATCTGTAGATGTCTCTCAGGGCTCGAAAGACATCGATCTGTGAATCCCGTTCTGAGACCTGCGCGAGGCTTCTGACCACCCCTATGTCGATGTTCTCTCCAGCAACCGAGGCTGCTGCTTGCAGGTCACGGATCAGGGCCCGCAGATCGCCAGGGTTGCCCTCGAGCAGAGCCTCGAGTGCTTCTGGGTCCATGCTCAGGTTCTCACCGTCGAGTACTCGGTGGGCGATTCTGCGCATGTGCAACTTGCCGACGCGCTTGAATTGGATGTTCTCAGCGTGGCGCAGGACTCGGTCGCGGTTGCGCCGCCATGCCCTGCCTCTGCCCCACAGGCGCATCGGGTCGTTACAAGTCATCAGCACAGGTTGTTCGGTCACCTTTAGCAGATGGAGCAACTCTGCTTTGCCACCGGAATCTCCCTTCAGAATGGCAGACTCTTCTTTTTCGGGGGAGATGGTTCGCTCGATCCTCTCATCGGAGATCTTGGCGAAGCCGCCAGAAAGATGGTCTACTTCGTCGAGCAGCACGATGGTTCTGCTGTCGGCAACCGCTCCTTCACCGAAGCTCGCTAATGACATGTGCTGCGAACCTCTGGTGGCCGTTCGTCGAATCGCCGCGGCGTTGCGAGCCTCGGAGGCGTTCAACTCGATGATTGTCCATCCTCGCTCGTTGGCGACGGCTCTGGCTAACGTGGTCTTGCCCACGCCGGGTGGTCCTGAGAGGATGATGCCTCGTTTGTCGGGCGGTTTTCCCGAAGCCCAGCGGTCGAGCCATTGGCGGATGCGACGCAACTGGGCTTCGTTACCCTCCATCTCAGCCATGTTCGATGGACGGTACTTCTCCGTCCAGTCATCGATGCTTGCAGCCTCGCTCACGCATTGGTGCAGAAGTGGAGCCTCATGAAGATTGGTTCTCAGAAGAGAGAATCGAGGCTGTTGTTTCGCAGGTGCTCGAGTACTTCATCGACAAAAGCTCGCACCTGAACCTGATCGTCGCGGCGGCGCACGGTGACACTGCCGTCCTCTAGCGAGGTATGGTCGACGGTCAGTGCCCAAGGGACTCCTATCTCGTCGGCACGGGCATAGCGGCGACCGATCGACCTGCTGCTGTCCAGTTGTGCGCGGAGGCGTGGAACAGCGTTGATGGTGGTGTTGATCTCGGTAGCGAGTTCGGGCATTCCACCCTTGTCGAAGAGCGGCAGGACGACGCAATCGATGGACGAGATGCCGGCTGCGAGACTGAGATGATTGTAGTCCTCACCCTCTTTCTCACCCTCGGTGTAAGCGTGGTCGAGGATGTGCCAGATTATGCGGTCGAATCCAAATGCGGGCTCGATGACGTGGGGTGTGAACCACTCACCGGATACATTTGCAGTCTCCTCTCTGCGTTCAACCATGTCGGGATTTATCGTCACGCTCCGACCGTCCTCGAGGGAGAGGTCGAAGGGTAGTGAATCTGGTAATTCAGTGAGGGCTTCGAGGGCTGCGACGACGGCTGCGGCATCATTTCTGAAAGTCGGTCCTATCACCGCGCCGTTCGGAGCCAGTCGCTCGACAACCTGCTTTCGAGGCGTGGCGAATTGGCGCCACGCTCGTAAGCCTCTTGCTTTCGAGTGGGTCTCGTGGTTCTCGAGGTCATGGCAGGTGCGATTGGCGATGCCGACGCACTCGACCCAACCGTGCTCGCCATGGATTTCACAATCCCAGCAATCGGTGGCGTAGTGAGCCATCTCGGTGCTGGCGTGTTGGCGGAAGCGGATTCGCGCAGGGTCTATGCCGACGCCGACGAGGAAATCCCAGGTCCGCGCGAGGAACCAAGCCACTGTCGGGTGACGGACGATGCCGGCTTCGAGGGCCGCACCGAAACTCATACGAGATTCGCCGGAGTGCGGCCCATCGGGGTCGGGGATAAGCGTGATGATCTCGTTGTGTTTCGAGATGTTACCGACCGGGGGATCCTGCGGGTCGATGAAATATTCAAGTTCAGCCATATTGAATTCGCGTAGTCTAATCATTCCTTGGCGTGGGCTGATCTCGTTGCGGTAGCCGTGCCCTGTCTGCACGGCTCCGAATGGCAGGCGCTGGCGGAAGTGCCTGTAGAGGCTGGGGAAGAGCATGAACATGCCTTGAGCGGTCTCAGGGCGCATGTAGGCGGTGCGTCCCGAACTCATCGCCCCGATACTGGTCTGGAACATCAGATTCATCGGTTGGGCGGCGGTCCAAGCAGATTCTTGACACGAAGGACAAGTTATGCCGCTGCCAAGCAAGCCATCGATTTTCTGTGCCCCCAGCGAATCTGCATTGGGATGCTCATCCTCGACCAGATGATCGGCTCTGAAAACCGAACTGCAGGCCTTGCATTCGGTCATCAGGTCGCTGAATTCGCCGACGTGTCCACTGGCAACGAGCACTGCTTCGGGCGTGATGGTCGGTGAATCTATTTCGACGATATCACCATGAGACATCCAGTGGTCAAGCCAATTCTGTGTCACCCGACGCAGCATGGCTGCCCCGACAGGGCCATAATCGATCAAGCCTGAAACACCACCGTATATCTCGAAGGCGGGGAGAATGATGCCACGCCGCTTCAGCATCGAAGTCAGTCTCTCGAGTCGCCTCTCATCAGCCATCTTCAACGAAGATGCGACTCGCCATCCGTCTTTCAAGCCATCCTCAGACGATTGCGAAATAAGGGCGGTTCTGCGGGTGCCGTAAAGTGGCTCGAAGAAATTGAAAATCGGCTTAGAAACATTGAATCGTGATTCTAATCGACCAATCAGTACGAAGTACTGCATGAAATGTGGAATAGAAGCGTTAATTTAGATAATCGAGGCGCTGAATCGTCCGTAGGTTGGCGGACGATATGCCTGAAATCGAGTATGTAGAGGAACTCATGCCGACGGAGGAACTCCTCGATACTCTCTGTCCTCCGGTTCGCAACTGGTTCAAGGACACGTTTCCGGATTTCACCGAGCCCCAGAAAATGGCGATTCCTCGAATCCTCAATGGCGAACACGTGCTGCTCTGTTCCCCCACCGGTTCGGGCAAGACCCTCACCGCTTTCCTCTCGATAATCGACGACCTCGTTCGGCGTTCTATGGATGGGACTCTGCCGAAGAAGTCGATTCAGTGCGTCTACATCTCTCCCATCAAAGCACTGGCGAATGATATTCAGAGGAATCTGATTGGACCGCTGACCGAGATCAAGGAGAATTACATGCCGAAGCGGGGCAGGGACATCATGGTCGGTCTGCGGACCGGCGATACCCCGCAGAGGGATCGCGAGCGGATGCTGCGCAATCCGCCGCATATTCTGATCACGACACCGGAATCGCTTGGTTTGGCGTTAGCCTCGAAGCGATTCCGTCCGCTACTCACCGACTTGAAGTGGATGGTCATCGATGAGATGCACAGTCTGGTTCCGTCCAAGCGCGGGACGCATCTCGCCCTCAGCCTAGCGCTGATGGACAGCGTCATCGATTCCCCTGTGCAGCGAATCGGAATCTCGGCGACCATGGAACCACTCTCAGCGGTCGCCGAGTTCCTCGTTGCCAGTGATCCGCGAGAGAGCGATACCGAGCCTCAGCGAATCGCCATCGCGAAAGTCTCGGGCTCGAGGCGTCTCGATCTCGACATCATCCTGCCCGCACCTCGATTCTCTTCGATTCCGGTCAAGGAGATTCTCGAACACAATGTCGATCGCATCAAGGAGATCGTCGAGGCGCATACGACGACCTTGGTCTTCGTCAACACTCGGCAGATGACCGAGACGGTGGTGCAGAAATTGAAGATCCTCGGCACCGAGGGCGTCGAGGGCCACCACGGTTCGATGGACAAGGCGATTCGCCTCGACGTCGAGCAGCGCCTCAAGAACGGATATCTGCGCTGCGTCGTTTCATCATCGAGTCTGGAATTGGGAATCGACATCGGCTCGGTCGATTGCGTCGTGCAGGTCGGAAGTCCTGGCTCGATCGCCACCGGCCTGCAACGAATAGGTCGAGCCGGTCACCAGGTCGATGGCCTGCCAAGAGCTCGTTTACTGCCGACCTCGCCGCACGACCTGCTTGAACTCGTCTCATTGCAGAATGGCATACTGCGCGGCTCGATGGACATACTAAAATTCCCTGAGAATGGACTCGATGTCCTCGCTCAATTCCTCATCGGATTATCAATCATCAAGGAATGGGACATCGACGAAGCATACGAATTGGTGACACGCGCCTGGCCATATCGAGCCCTGCCGTACGACGATTACATCGAGGTGCTTGACCTGTTGGAGGAAGAACGCCGAATCTGGGTCGATTGGGAGGATAATCGCTTCGGCAAGCGCGGCTATGCTCAGATGATCTACTACACCAACATCGGTACCATCGCCCCCGATAACAACTACCTCGTCTTCACTTCCGATGGCACTATGGTCGGTATGTTGTCTAGTGGTTTCGTCGCCAGTATGCGCAATGGCGACGTGTTCTTGCTCGGCGGCTCGACCTATCGAGTCTCGAGCGTGCAGGGCACGCGGGTGAATGTCACACCGGCCACCGGTTATCGACCGACGATCCCTTCCTGGGCCGGCGAAGCCAAAAGTCGATCAAACGAATTGAGCGCCGAGGTGCTCGACGTCTTGGACAGAGTCTCGGTGCTGTCTCGCATGGGTCGCGACTTCAGGCCGCTTCTGACCGATGTCT
The DNA here is from genome assembly GCA_002498525.1 of Euryarchaeota archaeon UBA58. Lineage (GTDB taxonomy): Archaea > Thermoplasmatota > Poseidoniia > Poseidoniales > Thalassarchaeaceae > MGIIb-O1. The sequence continues at coordinate 104,415 of DAHR01000019.1, read as the reverse complement.
ATGGCCTCAGCAGACCGGTCGCGAATGCTCTTGCGAATTATCTCGACGAGCACACGGCAACCACCTTCCAAGTGCCTTCGAGGGACCGCATCCTCGTCGAACAGGTTGCTGGTGCACTGCCGACCTACATCGTCACCACCTGCCGCGGTAGGGCCTTCAATCTCGCCTTGGGATATCTCTTCGCCGGAGTCGCGACGCGCGACGATGTGATAGTCAACGAGATCTCCTTCGACGAAAACGGATTCATGATCAAATTGAGTCATGAGGTCGAGATCTCCGAGATTCCCAATGTATTCCGTGAGGATACCAGCAGGCAGGTGCTGCAGCGTTATCTGCTCGACACCCAACTCTTCGCCAAGCGATTCCGTGAGGTGTCGAGTCGCAGCATGCTGAATCCTCGCCGTATCGGCGGCGATGAGGTGAGCCCGAAACAATTCCAGACGCGAGCCGAGCAGCTTCTGCGGGCTCATCGTCAGATGGAGGATTCGGTCATCATCCGAGAGGCGATGAATGAGATCTTCACCATCGACCTCGACATGCAGCAATTAGCCGATTTCATCAGCAGGATGGAGAGTGAGGATGTCCGCATCGTCCATCGTAAGGTGAAGATGCCTTCGCCACTGGGAATGACTCTCTTCATGTCCTCCTTCGAGGATCTTCTGAGTCTCCGGACGCGCGCTTATCTGATCAAAGACATCGATCCGGAGATTCTGCGACGTCTGTTGGGCGCGCGTTCGTTGGCGACCGATCTGGACAAGGCCAAATTAGCGACATACTACCAGGACAAGGTCGCCGTTCCCAGCAGCGCCACCGGCCTGCTGCGTCTGATGGACATGGGCGGCGGACTCGAGAAGACTCTAACCCATCCACTCTACAGCGACAAACTGAAGACTGTCGATGCCAATCTATTACGTGGCTGGGTTTACGAATTGGCCGAGCGAGGCCTGATTACCAAGGTTCGCAACACCGGTCATTCGCAGATCGATGACAAGTGGTTCTCCGAGCGAATGGCCGGCGTCCATGGCACCCTCGGCTGTCTGGCTGTCGCGGGAGCCGAGGAGATGGAGGATCTGAGGAAACTCTACACCGGTGGGATGACTTATGAGACCGGTTTCGATTTCAAGGAAGGACAGCCGAATAAGTGGAAGAAGACCTATCTCTCTGACCCGATAGATTGTCTGCGCCTGAAACTGCTCGACATGCTCGGCTCTGAAGGCCCAGCGACTCTCAATATTCTTGTCGAGAGACTGCCATTCCCTCGCGCTCAGGTCGAATCGGTATTGCAGGAACTGGAGATGCGCAACCTCGTCTCGATCGGCTTCTTCACACAGACCGATGATGGTGAATACATTCTGCGCGTCGACGAATACAGAATCACCGGCGGGCAGGTCGAAGTCGTCGATTATCGCACGCTCCAGACCTTGATCCTGCAGAAATCATTCACTCAGTTCGAAGAGCCCGCCGACGCCATCCGCAACCTCGTCTTCGTGCAGAGACGAGATGAGATGCTGCACCGAGTCAAGAATTATCGATTCCGCGATTGGAAGGACATCAAACACGACCCTGACATCATCAATGGCAGACTGCTGCATAATCGCGTCGGCTACACGATAGAGGATCAACTGCCCCTCTTCCTCGGTCTGCGTGGTGAGCCGTGGCTCGGCCCGTACGAGGAGGAATTGCTGGAGAAGATCCCCAAAGAAGGCATCTCGCGGGCCGAACTCTTCGCCGATTATCCAAAAGGAAAGGAGAACATTCCCATCCAGCGCTCGATCAAGAGCGCTCTTGCGAATCTCGAGCGCCAACTCCTCGTCGGCAAGAAATACATCGAATTGCCGAATCGCAAACGATCGTTGGCGCTTTTCCATCGAATCTACGGAGTAGTCGAGCCGATGAGCTTCCCCGAGGCGGTGACAGCGCTCATCGAGAGAATCGGACCTGTTCGATTACACACGCTCCGCTTCTTCGTCACACGGCCAGTGGAGGAATTGGCGGAGGTCCTCAGGGACTTGGAGAATTCCAAGAAGATCGTCAGAATCGTTGCCTTGCAACCTGATCCCACGGATTATTATTCCAGTGAAATCGATGCAGAAAGTCTCCTTTCACCGATTGCCGAAGACCGCACGATGCGCATATTGTCGCAGTCTGATCCATTTTGCAGCCGCTTCATTCAGGAGGTCCGCCTGATTCTCAAACAGGGCTGGTACCACCCGGTCTTCAAGGGCGTCGATCCAGTCGGGCGGATCCTGATGTTCGTCGTCAATGATTATCTCGAGATAAAGGACGTCAACATACCTCATTCTTATCTCGACGAATTCAAAGACACATTCAATGAATTGTTGGAGAATTATCGAGATCGGCTCGTCGATGTCTCACTCATCCATTCATTCAATGGCGTTCCGGTGCATGACTGCGATGAAGCCGTGCAGCAGATTCTCGCCGATCTTGGATTCAAATCGATGGGTGATGGTGAGCGGTACATCCGTGGCGGCGTGGTCCAGCCGATGTCTCGAAAACAGATCAATCGAGCACTCTTCCATCACCATTCATTACATCAGAACAGCCGCTACGAGAACGAGAACATCGCTCTGGAACACATGAATGAACTCCGCGATGATTTCGCCTTGCGCGGACGCTGTGAGATGTTCCGCGTCAATCTCAAATCGATGGCAGCCGCCCATCAATTGCATCACGGAACGAATCTGCGCGGCCATCTCGTCTGGGCGCGGATGGAGCATTTCAGGCGCTTGTTGACGATTCGTAACTTCTCGGCTCCGGAGGAAGACGAAGACATCCTGCAATTCTTCAGGGATCATCACGACCCTACGATTTACATGGAGAGGTACGCGATGAGGCGAGCCGAGTTCAGGAAACTGATCTCGCCCCTGGTCCGCAGTGGTCATCTGGTGCAGGATTATCGTGGTGGCTTCAAGACCGTCGAGCCATTTACCGGCTTGAATCTCTGGGAGGTCAAGAGAGATTATCTGCGGGAATTGGTCAAGGATTTTCCCGTTCTCACCCTCAAACAGGTCGAGAGGCTCGCAGGCGCACCATTCTCCGCCGAGGACATCAGTGATGTGATGCGTGAATTCGAGGAGGATGGCACACTCATCAAGGGCTTCCTCGTCGACGATATGCACGATGTCTGCTGGGGTCGTCTCGATATCCTCGACGAATCAGAGACTCTGCGTCGCTCGCGTGATTTGGTCATCCCCCCTTCCGATCCGTTGATTCATTACTTCGGCAGCATGCTGCGTGAGCGCTTCGGGTACGGTTCCGCCTACCTCGTCTTCCACAAGGAGGAAGCCGTAGCCGCATTCAAGGCCAACACCAGAGAAGGAGTCATCCACGTGACGGATTTTGTCGGAGATCCAAACCTCGAGAAGGAGTCGCTGCGGGTGATGAAGGAATTCGCATGGGAGCACGACATGCCGTTACGCGGAAAATTGTACGAGCGACTTCGAACTCGTTGAGCCGTCTCAGGACTCGCTGACGGATTTTTGCTTCTTCGGCCATGGAGACGGCGGAATGAATCTCATGATGTGTCGATGAAGTTCCGGCAAGAGGTCGAAGAGAGCGATCGCCATCAGGAACATGGCGAAGAGACTGGCTGCCTTGGCCGCGTAACTGTGGGCGAAATCGAACATGTTCAAACCCATGAAGATCCAGTCGGAATAACTGTGGGAGAGCCAAACGATTCCGGCGTTGCGGAAGGTGTTGAGGACGAGAATCGTTGGTACGGCGATGAACAGACCTCGCAGTCGTCGGTTCAAGGGAACGGTGCGCAGTGCGGCGATTGCACCGACGAAGATGATCATCGATTGCAAGCCGGAGCAACTCAGTATGAAGGCGATGTGGACTGGGGTCCCATCGGCATGGTACATCGGCACGAAGAAGCCGCCTTCTCCAAGAGGTTCTGTCAGAATCCACATATTACCGCCCCAGGCCGAAAGCGTCACCTCACCGCCGTCATGCAGTTCCACCATCACCTCGCCGAGCGTGTATTGTCCCATTCCCGCGAATTCAAGCATCCACTCGGCACTCGACGCAGTCAGCATGACGACAGCGATGTTGAGGAATGGTATGCTGTAGACGAGGTGATAGGGAATCATCGCCCAAGCCACCATGCCGCGGAACCAGACAAGTGATTCGTCGCTGACCTCGTTCCTTGCATCCCTGATTTCCATCATCGCGAGGAGGATGCCGCCAGGCAGAGCCATCGCGGTCATCAGAATGAGTAGCGGGTCGTCGATCTTGACATAATACTCAGAGCGAAGATAGACGAAAAGTCCGAGGAGTATCCAGCCCGCAGCGGCAGCCTGAACCGAACCCTTCTGTCCATGTCGGTGAAACGACAGAGCGAGCAGCAACATACCTATGCTGCCGAGCAGCAATCGCAGACCATCGCCACTCATACCCATCGTTTCGGCAATGACGCCTAGAAGAGCACCGATGGGTTCGGACATTGATTCGACTCGAATCATCAACTCGTAAATAGGATGCCCTCGCCGGTCCAAACTGAGGTGTGAGTGTTGGGTTTCGACTTCGATTCATTCGTTGAGTCCTACATTGGTGATTTGAGCCGCACTCTCGCCAATGTCTCGCGTGACAGCATCGCCGCTCTCTGGCAGGAGCTTGAAGCAACTCGCAGCAACGGTGGCAGCATCCACATGATTGGAAATGGAGGTAGCGCAGCAACCCCCTCTCACAGTGCTGGAGATTGGTCGAAGGAGTTGTCGATTCGCACCATCGCGCATACGGACAACATCTCATCATTCACCGCCTGGGCCAACGATACTGACTATGCCAACGTCTTCGCAGGACAACTCGCCACCTTCGCCCGCCCCGGTGATCTGGTGATCGCTTATTCGGGCTCGGGAAACTCGGCGAACGTGCTGAATGGCATCAAGGCCGCCCGAGCTGCGGGTTGTCGCACCGCCGCTGTGACTGGCGATTTTGAGGGCGGCGCGGGAGGCCGACTGGTCTCACTCGTCGATGTTGCGATTGTCGTGCCGACGCAGTCGATGGAGAGGATCGAAGATATGCAATTGGTCATCAATCACATCGTCAAGGAGGCCGTGAAGGCCAATCATGGGATGTGAGCCGATACTCGAGCCGCATCGTGACGCTGTGGGCCTGACCGATGGCCTCGACCTGACTGATCTGCCAAATGGGGCGCAGTGGAACGGTCGTATCGCTTATCTCGACAGAGATGGAGTGTTGAACATCGGTTCTGAGGATTATGTCAATTCACCCGAGCAAGTCGTTCTGTTACCAGATGCTGGCCTCGCTGTGGGAGCATTGAGGCGCGCGGGTTTCAGAATCTGCGTGGTGACGAACCAATCTCCAATCGGACGTGGTCATTGGCCTTCTGGCACTTTGGCAAGGATTCACGCGCGCCTTCGCGAGTTGCTTCTGGAGGGAGACCCAGACGCGCACCTCGACCTGATTCTACATTCACCCTACGCTCCTTGGGAAGGCGCTTGGGCGCGCAAGCCGAATCCAGGCATGCTGGAGGCGGGCAGACAACTGCTTGAAGCAGCCGCGAAGGATTCGAACTTAGTCGGACTATTCATCCGATTCGATGATGATTGGACCGATAGAGCCGATGAATCCGGCTCTGTCATGGTCGGGGACAGGGGAGTCGATATGGGCGCAGCCTTCGAATTCGGAGTCAAGGCCATTCGATGTGATCCAAGCAGTGGTCTTGCCGGAGTCATCGATAAGATACTGGAGGGTGCTGCGTGAGCGGTGCCGAGAAACGGCTTGTCGTGTATATTGCGATGGATGACACCGACCATCCAGAAATCGGGTGTACCACTTACCATTTCCATCAAATGCTGGAACGAATCAGCACTCGAGTCGAGGATTTTGCCGTGATCGAGCGACGACTCGTGCGTCTCTGGCCTTTCGCTCCTAAGCGGACGCGGGGTAATGCAGCCTTGGCAGCGGTCTGTAGCCTGCCCGAAAAGAATCTGCGACGATTGTCCGAATCGGTAGAGGATTTTCATCACGCCCTGCTCGACGAGATCGAATCGACATACCCCGTCGATGAACATTCACCGCAACCTACTCTGATCCTTGCCGATCAGACTCTGCCAGAGCATTGGTACTGGGATTCTGTGCGGGGCTTCGTCGACTGGCGTGATCGTTTGGCTGCTGCGAATGGCTCGTTCATCTCCGTTCATTCGACGAGCACCCCGATCGGCATCGTCGGAGCCAGTTCTGCTATTGCTTGGTCGCCCGATTCCGACTCCACTTGGGAATTGATCGCTTGGCGCAAGGCCGAGGCGGTTGGGACTGAGCGTCGCGTTTCTTCCGCGGCGATCGTCGAGATGGAGCGGGAACACCCCGGTACTTTCGCCAACCGGGATCCGACGGCAGGTCGTGGGTTGATCGCGCCTCGCACACCTTGCCCTGTGCTCTATGGCATCAGAGGCGATTCGGAGGCGATTGTAGACGCAGCGCATCGATTCCTGCAATCCCGTGACGATGTCGAGAGATCTGAGAATCATGCTGTTCACAGGACCAATCAGGTCTCGGATCATCATCTGTTGGGCTCTCATGTTGGAACTGTCTTGAGCGCAGTTGAGGAAACCCAGGGCGGTCATGCATCGCTTGTGGTCTACGATGGCGAGTGGATCCACCGGCTCGTCGCATTCTCTGAATCGGGCCCCGTTAATCGACTTCTCCGCAGCTTCGTCATCGGTGATGTGGTCGAGTGGGTCGGGCTTCCATCACCCCAAGACGGCGCCATTCATCTCGAACGCCTCCGTCTGGTCGAGTTGGTGCCAAGAACTTCGACAAGGCCTTCCTGCTGCGACCGAAGCATGCGTAGCGCTGGCAGTGAGCAGCCATTGCGCTGCCTCACCTGCGGTGCAACCCATAGCAAAGTGTGGATTGTCAGGACGGCACTTCAACTCGGTGAATCGAATCATCAGGGCTGGGTAGAACCCACACCTTCGAACCGCCGTCACCTCGCAAAGCCGCTTGACCGAGGCCTGCCGCAACTCGCGAAGAATCAAGACTGAGACACCAATCGGGTTGCATGGCAATCGATTGGGAATCAATCTCCACAGCCGCACTTTCACTCTCGGCGCTGGCTTTGCTCTGGTTCATTCTGAGGTTGCGCCAGCGCCGCCTTCTAGCCTCGACGACGAATCCCTTCGAATACTCTGGCGAGGCGCGGAACCCCTCCGATCTGATGGTCCCAGATGCAGAAGCGTTGGCCGAATTGGACAGATTGCTGGTGCTTCGAAGCGATTCAGACGAGTGATCAAGCAGGAAAGAAGCCCTTCTCGGTGAGAACCAGTTCGGTACACTGGTCGCCTATTCTGAGTTCGCGTCTATTGCCCAAACGCTTTGATTGAAACAACCATACTAAGTTAATTTTGCCTCCACAGAATTCTGCTCCACCTCTCGCTCGCCACGGCTCACCGATCCCTGTGGGACTCTCGTAGGCTTTGGATGTGAAAATCAGTCGGCAATCCTTGGCGGCTGCGATGATCTGGCGCATCGCTGCTGTATCGTCCGCTGCTGCACGGCCCACACTGCCACACCAATCATCGATTACTACGAGATCCGTGGTCGACAAACGGGAAATCAGAGGTTTTGTAGCCCTCACGCGGGTGAGCAAATCTTGTCCGAACTGAATGACGAACAACTTCTCGAGTTGTGATTCACTCAGTGAGTTCAGAATGGCTGCAGTTCGCTGACCATCTGGCATCTCTCGTCCCAGCCAAACGACTCTGCCATTCGCCTCCAAGACAGCCGCTGCCAGACTGAGACAGAATGAGGTGCCACCGATCCCAGCCTCGACGGCGAGATGGACAGGCCCCTCATCGAGGTTTAACACAGGGCTTGTGCCGAAGTTCAGGGTGGATGAGGATTGCTGTTCGGCTGCCTATTCTTGCGGATAGGCTGAAGGACTCAGCCACACACGACTGTGCGTTCCCATGGCTGAGAGGATACCACGACGTGATGCTCCATTCTTCGAAGAATCGGAATTGAACATGTTGGCGACGATTTCAAAGGACGGATTTCTGCGCACAGCGCTCGAGGATGTCAACCAATATGGTCCTCATGCGATGATAATGCTCCTCGGCGTCATCGCCGCTATCACCGGCACTTGCTTGCTTCTGCTGATGTACATCTACTGATCTTGCATCAGAGATAATTGCGAGCGATTGCGACCGCTTCATCGACGAGCTCGCCACTGACGCCTAGATGATTCATCGGGTTGAAGAGGGCGTCCAATTCATCCGAATCGAATTTAACACTTATCTGCGTATTTTCAGCGCAGACATCGCGCAGGTTCCGGTTTTCTGAAATTGATGCCATCGAGGCATTGCGAAGCACTTCATGAGCTTCATCTCGGTGCATTCCTGAATCAACGAGAGCGAGCATGACCTTTTCGGCCATGACCAAACCATTCTGGGAATCGATATTGGCTTTCATGCGCGCAGCATCGACGACGCACGTGCCCATGACGCGGTCACACTTGCCGAGGATGTCGTCGGTCAGAATCATTGCATGAGACAGGGTGAACCGCTCCGCCGATGAGTTGGCGAGATCACGCTCATGCCAGAGCAGGGCGTTCTCGTAAGATGGGATGATCATCGCTCTAACGATGCGGGCGAGGCCACAGGCATTCTCTGCAGTGATGGGATTCCTCTTGTGGGCCATGGTCGAGGAACCAACCTGCTTCTCGGCATCGAACCACTCACCGACTTCGGCGATCTCGCTGCGTTGCAGGTTGCGGACCTCCTGCAGGAGTTTTTCAATCGAAGCAGCGACATTGGCCATCCAACCGACCCACTCGATGTAACGGTCGCGGCCAACCACTTGTGTCGTCGCGACGGGCACGGTCAAGCCGAGATGGTCGAGTATGAGCTTCTGTAATTCTCTGGCGTTCTCGCCCTGTGCGGCGCCGGTTCCCACCGCGCCGAGGAATTTGCCAGTGATGGCCCGCTCTTCCATTTCTGTGAGGCGGTCGAGGTGACGGCGGAATTCATCGACGAAGACCGCCATCTTCAGCCCGAATGTGATTGGCACAGCGGCCTGTCCATGGGTGCGGCCGAGCATCACCGTATCTCTCTCCCGCTCGGCGAGGTCGCATAATGTTCCAAGCAATTGTTTCAGCATCTCGTATTGCAGACGAATGCTGTCCCGTATCTGCAGCGCTACAGCAGAATCAACTATGTCGTTGCTGGTGGCGCCCAAGTGAATGCACCAAGCTGCCTCACCAGCCTGCTCGGCCATCGCCTTGGTCAGAGCCATGATGTCGTGGCGGGTCTCGGCTTCGATCTCGTCGACCCGATCGGCGGTAACGATGCCAGGGTCGGCGATATCGGCAATGGTATCATAGTGCTCGGCGCTGACGCGCCCGAGCTGGCAATGAGCCCATACAAGCGCTCGCTCGACATCTAGTTGACGAGTGTGTCGGCCCTCTCGAGACCAGATCTCTTTGGCCTCTTCGCGACCGTATCGATAGTCGAGTGGTGATACCGACACTGTGTTCCCCGTGTCTCGCCGACTTTGCTGCCCCGTTTGAGGCTAGCGGAGTGATTCCAAGCGTGCTGAAGTCAGTTTCCAAGTGCCTCTGCTGCCTCGCCAATGTGTCTCCCCCTCGGTAACGATGCGCCTGGACAGGTGCGGGGCGGCGAGGACTATCGTTTCGAATTCGCCGCCTTCGCCATCGAGGTTGAAGCGGTGGCTTTCGGCTGCCTCACGGAGCGCAGTGAGCCGATCCTCGTTCAGGGAGATGCCCAGCCATTGCGAGTCGAGTCCGTCGGCGGATACAGAGACGATTCGGACATCGAAGCCGTGTTCGATGAGTGAGGTCATGTGTTCGTCTGATGAGTGATGCCAGAGAGGACAATATGAGATGATTCCGAGGCGCTCACAGAGGCGCTCGATGCGTGTCTTCTGGTAGTCGGAACGAATAGCGCCGACGACCAATGCGTCGATTTGGAGAGGTGGATCAAGCAATTCGAGGGTGTCGGGGAATTCGATATGTGGATTTTGCGCGCGAATCACGTCATACGCGACCTGCGGGTCGCTGCGACCAGCGAGCGCGGCTTCGAGATCATCGATTTCATTGTCTTCACAACCATCGGAGATGACAGGCAGCCAAGCGACGCCAGATGCGGCTGCCTGAAGGCCAGCCAGCGGCGTTTCTGGTAACTGGAACATCATCGAATCTTTCCCTGTGACCCAGACGGTGACGAGGGCGCAGACCTCCCAACCCTGCATATGCGCCCACCATGCGGCGTAGGTGGAATCCTTGCCTGCGGAGGCGAGAACCGCGATTCTCATGATGTGGCGGCGATAGTCATCTGAAATCAATGCGGCGGAAGTTCACCCTCTTCCTATCAAGAGACTCCGCCCGAGGCGCCGACCAAGGTTGATAAGAGGCCTCTCATGGCTTGGACTTCGTTAACCATGCAGCCGAGCGGACGAGGATATGACCATGGGGTTTCGACCTTCTCGCCAGATGGACGATTGTATCAGGTCGAGTACGCAAGAGAATCCGTCAAGCGCGGAACTACGACAGTCGGTCTGAAGTTCCGCGACGGAGTCGTATTGATAGTCGATAAGCGGATTTCAAGCAAGCTCGTCATCGTCGATTCGATCGAGAAGATGTATCAGATCGATGACCACATAGGATTCACCACTTCAGGTCTGGTCGCCGACGCGAGACAACTCGTAGACCGCGCCCGCGTGCAGTGTCAGGTAAACAGGATGACTTACGGTGACCCAGTTCCGGTGACCACCCTCGTCAAGAAGATGTGTGATTACATGCAATCCTTCACTCAATACGGTGGTGCACGACCCTTCGGCACTGCACTTCTTATCGCTGGCGTCGATGGTGATGGCGTGCATCTCTTCGAAACCGATCCTTCTGGTGCCTACCAATCCTATCATGCGGGCGCAATCGGGCGCGGACGTTCGGCTGTCATCGATTATTTCGAAGCCAATTGGAAGCCGAAGATGACCCAAAATGCCGCTATCAAACTCGGTCTCGAAGCGCTGCGTGATTCTATCGATGAAGACCTCAACAGAGACGCTGTGGAGATAGCGGTTCTGACTGGCAGTGGCTACGCCAAGATGTCCCGCGCTGACACCTTGAAACAGATTGACCGACTCAGTTGAATCGCACACCGAACAATCTGTTCATCTCGTTGACCACCCGATTGCTCTAAGGGCAGAGGCACGGCTCGGGCGAGCATGGTGAGTCTGGACGATGCAGTCATCGCTCGCTTTGAGAAGGGTGGTAGTCGCTACGAAATTCTCGTCGATCCCGACCTCGTCGCGCAATGGAAGGACAATCCAGAGAATGTTGATTTTGAGGAAATGCTGGCGACCGATGAGGTCTGGTCCGATGCTCGTGCCGGCGACAGACCGACCGCTGAGGCGCTACAGAACATCTTCGGGACGACAGACCTCGTGCCATGCGTCGAGAGAATCCTGCGTGACGGCTCGATTCAATTGACGACGATGCAGCGGAAGAAGATGGTCGAGAACAAACGCAAACAGATAATCAACGCGATAGCCACCACCGCGACCGATCCGAAGACACGCTCACCTCATCCTCCTATTCGTATCGAACACGCACTGGACGAAGCTCGATTCTCCGTAGATCCATTCCTCTCGGTCGAGCGCCAGGTCCAAGATGCAGTCACAGCGCTCCGACCTCTGATCCCTCTGCAATTCATCACAGTCAGATTGGCTTTCCGAGTCTCGGGCAAGGACTACGGTGGAGTCAATCAATTGCTGCGCGATTCCATCCTGAAGGAGGAATGGCTTGAGGATGGCTCGTGGGCTTGCATCGTCGAGTGTCCGGGCGGAATGAAAACTGATTTGATCAGCCGAGTAGCAAAGCGTTCTTCCGGTCTCGATGTAAAAGAACTCGACTGACTTCACTACAGAAGCCGACTTCCAATACACCGTAGGTGTAGGCATATACGGTTATGAAGGGGAGGCAGGTCGCGCGGCCCGATAACATGAGTGGAGACAATACCGCGGGCGGACCGCGCGATTCTCAACAAGCACCCCTGCTTGTTGCTCCGGGAGAAGATCTCGGTGATTCTGGGGAGTACTCAGCAGGCCATGGCGTAGTTGCCATGAATGGCCGGCTGCGTGCTGTGAAGCAAGGACGAAAGAATACCCAAGACGGCACCGTCTCGGTCGAGCCGCGACGCACGGCATACGTGCCACGGCCATCCGATCTCGTTATCGGTTACATCGAGGGATGTACCAGCAATATCTGGTTCATCGACATCGGCGCTCCATTCAACGCGATTCTACCGATGAGTCTGGGCCCTTCAAAGGCTGAATTCGGTGGCATCCGCAAGGTTCTGGATATTGGTGACGCGATTTTGTGCCGAGTGCAGGAAGTCGAGGAGAATCACTCAAGCGTCGTTACGATGAAAGGAATGGGATTGCGTGCTATTCGCTCAGGTACTGTTGAGGAGATTGATCCTCACCTGTTAGGGCGTCTCATCGGCCGTGGAGGTAACAATCTGCGCCAACTCAAGGAAGAGACAGAATGCCGACTTATCGCTGGCGACAACGGGCGAGTCTGGATCGATGGTGAAGTGACCGGTATGGTCGAAGCCCGTGCGAAACTCAACGACTTGCTTATGGAAGCGAAGGTCGCTGAATATGGAGGTGTTGCCTGATGGGTGGATATGGAGATGTACAATGTATAGATGAGAACGGAATTCGTCTAGACGGTCGTACCGTCGGTGAGATTCGACCGATTTCTATCGAGGTCGGCGTCGTCCCCGTCGCCGATGGTTCAGCTCGCATGCGTTGGGGGCTGAATGACGTAATCGCTGCGGTCTATGGGCCGATGGAGGCTCATCCTCGTAAGATTCAGCGTCAAGACCGTGCTGTGCTCGATGTGCGCTACAACATGGCACCTTTCTCGACCACGGACAGAATCCGACCTGGATTCAATCGCCGCAGCCGAGAGATCTCAAAAGTCACGGCTGAGGCGCTCGAGAGCGTCGTTCTGACCGAACTCTACCCTCGCAGCAAGATCCGCGTCGAGATCGAGATCATTTGTGCCGAGGCTGGTACCCGCTGCGCGGGGATTACAGCGGCTTCCGTCGCTCTCGCCCACGCTGGCATCCCGATGAGTGACATGGTCGTCTCGGTAGCCAGCGGGAAAGTCCACGATATCGTCGTCTGTGACCTCAACAAGGAAGAGGACAATTACGGTGAGGCGGATTTGCCGATGGGGATTCTGCCGAACTCGGGTGAACTCGTGTTCCTGCAGATGGATGGCGACCTTTCGCCTGAGCAATTCCAAGAGGCGTGGGACTACAACATGGGGGCTGTGTCGGTGATTCACGAACACATGGTCGCTGCTCTGAAGGGAGGTGAGGCGTGAATGGGTATCCCTCTCGTGCCTAAACTCCTGCGCGCTCACTTGGCCGAACTGGCCGAGAATGATTCGCGTCATGATGGTCGCGGCCGTTTCGAGGGCCGCGACCTCGAACTCGAGATTGACTGTTTGGAACGTGCCGAAGGCTCGGCTCGAGTTCGAATGGGAGATACAATCGTTTACGCCGGGGTCAAGTTCCAGATTATGACTCCTTACCCAGACCGACCTAATGAGGGCGGTCTGATGTGCAGTGCTGAGGTCAGGCCTGTCGCTGGACGTGGCTGGGAACCCGGTCCTCCAAGTCCCGAGTCAATCGAGTTGGGGCGTGTTGTCGACCGCGGTATCCGCGAGTCGGGCTGCATCAACGTCGAGGAACTGTGCCTCATCCCAGGCGAGAAAGCATGGCAGGTCATCCTCGACTTGTTCGCGATTTCTGACGATGGAAATCTATTCGATGCTTTCGCGCTCGCTGGAATCGCTGCGCTGAAGAGTGCAGTTTTGCCAGCCGAGCGCTACGAAATTGGCGAAGACCGACCTTTGGGGGTCGCAAAGACTCCGGTTATGTGCTCTTACCACAAGGTCGGCGGGCGATTCGTCTACGATGCTGACAAGCGCGAGGAACTCGGAGGCGATGAGCGCATTCACATCACCTTGGGTGATGATGACCACGTTCATTCGTTGCAGAAGGGTCTAAAGGGAATCTTCACGGCCGCCGAATTTGACGAGATTATGGTTGAAGCACGCTCCAAGTGCGCTGAACTCCGTAGTCTCTTAGATCAGAAACTGGCAGGTGAGTGAAATGGCCAAGAGGACACAGAAGGCCGGCGCCAGCGCCAAGTACGGACCACGCTATGGTGTCAGCGTTCGACGTCGCGCCGGATCGGCGATGAAGAAGAAGACACGTCAGTACACCTGTCCAGTCTGTCAATACCAGAAGGTTGGACGCAAAGTCACCGGCATCTGGGAATGCCGCAAGTGCGGTCACATCTTCTCGGGCGGCGTCTGGGAACCTTTCACGCGCGCGACCGACGCCAACAACCGTATCATCCGTCGCGGGATGGAGGGCGCTACTGCAACTGATATGACGGTCATCGCGCAACAGGCGGCCCTCGATTACGAGCGCAAAGTGGCTGCGGGTGAGATTGATGTCGACTCAGAAGAAGAGTGATTCTCTGAGCCTGACACTTCTAGTCAGAAGCAAGCGAGCCGAAGCATTGACTGCTTCGATGGCCACTGAGGCTGATGCGAGTCTTTCTGGCACAATCGTGACGATTCGCGAATCAGCACCGACCTTCGTTGACCTTCGTGCACGCTGGAACACTGTGATGCGTGGTCTTACTGCCGCAGACGAGGCATTGAAGGCGAGTCGCTCTGAGGCATCGAGGCCGGGGCGCTGACAGACCTTGGTCGATGAGTGTCAGGATGTGTGTGAAAATGGTCGAACAAGAGGATATTCAAGCGATTGTCCAGGAACTTCAGATGGTCCGCTCACAGATACAATCGATTCTAACGCAGAACAATGAGATTAGTCTGACAATCGAAGCACTCTCGACTCAGCCAGCCGACAAATCAGTCTATCGAGCACTCGGGGGGATCCTTCTCGAGGTTGAGGATCGCGAATCATTGGCAGCTGACCTCGAATCATCAAGTGCGACGCTCAGTGGTCATCTGGAACGACTCAATGAACGTGAGGCGGAGATTCGAGCGGAATATGCACGGATGGCTGAATCGATCGAGTAGGTGGGGGTCGTATGGCTGATCTCGATCTGTCTGAACTTTCGGATTGGATCTCCAAAGCCAGCGACAACGGCGCAGTCGTCGTAGTCACACACAGAAATGGTGACATGGACACCATAGGCTCAGGACTCGTCCTAGCTCAGACCATCGGCCCATCGGCACGGGCATGTGGAGTACACATCGGGACTCTTGCCAAGAGAATTATGAAGGGTGCCGATGTTATATTCCATTCTCTCGATTCGAAACGTCCGATATTGCCTAGAAACATCGGCGGTATCATCGTCGTCGATTCCGCCTCACCCGGTCAGATCGGCTTCGATTTACCCGATTCAACACCTCTGTGCATCATCGATCATCATGGAGCTGCTTCTGAGGAATGGCCTGAAACGGCTTTGTTGGTCAACCGGGACACATCCTCCACTGCAGAGATAATCTGGGAACTGATCAAAATCACAGATAACACGATATCGCCTCTGTCCGGACGGCTCCTTCTGGCCGCGATAGTCGCCGATACCGGCCGCTTCAAACACGCTCGACCGGGTTGTTATCAGCGTGTCGAGGAAATAATCGCCGCCTCTGGAATCGATGTGGTGGATGTAATCAATGAAATGGAATCTGAAGATTTGAATCAATCTCAAAGAATCGCGATTCTGCATGCGGTCAGTAATTCGAAATGCCAGACGGTAGCGAATATCGTCGTTGCAACGACTCGAGCCAGAACCCACGAGGGCGCTGTAGCCCATGCATTGTTGGCTGCCGGCGCGCATGTCGCTCTGGTGCAGAAGAAAACGACGGAAGGAATGCGAATGACCGGCCGCGCGAGCCGTACAGCGACCAATCTCGGTGTGGACCTCGGGAGGGTGATGTCTGGTTTGACCACCCGGCTCGGTGGAGAAGGCGGCGGTCATCCGGGTGCGGCGGGCTGGTCCGGTGAAGCGAATGCGGTGGAATTGGAATCTGCGAGTCTTGCTGCACTCTCAGTGGAGTTGATGGATTGACGACGGTTCCTAGCCTTCTCGCTGGTCTTAATTCGGGTGAGATTCCATTGGATTCTGTACCTGACAATCGACTCTATTCAGTGGCTTCTGCGATCTATCTCGGTGGCTTGAAAGGACCTGATGAATTGCTCGGACGACTGTCGACTCTTCAGCGTGACTTGCTAGGATTTCAAAAGATCTTGATCGAAGGAGATCTGGCTCAGGCAATCGATGCTTCCGAGGCTCTCCTGCACCGATCGCGTTCACCAGAGGAGCGCGATGCGGAATGCGAAGTCCGATTGCGAATCGAGAGGGCATTGATTGGTGCTGTCGATGAGGAGGCGATCGGCGCCGAATTGAGATGGTGTGTCGATCGATTGAATGCGATGATGCCAGAATCCCCCCTCCACGGCATCGCGATTCTGAATCTCGCCGCATGGCATACTAGTATTGGAGAGGTGATGATGGCAATGGCGATTCACGCAGACATTTCCCAGGAAGGTGGACATCTGGCTGAAATCAGAGGTCTATCGAGATTGGAGGTTGGTCGAATTCTGACGACGATGGGGGATCTCGATCCCGCCATGCGTCATCTATGGACCGCGCGAGAGATTTTCCTCGCCAATGAGATGCAGGCTGAAGCCGTCATAGCTGGATTGGAATGGCTCGATCTGGCATTGGAAGGAGTATCTGCCGATGCTCCTACGATGTCCGAGCGGATTCGTGATTCAGAACCTCGAGAACTTCCTGGAGATACTTGGATCGATTCCAATCCGTCAGATGTTCGAGAGGTGATAGAAACACTGCTGCCGATTCTGATGAAGGATGTGTCGGGAGAGGAGCGCAACGATCTGGGCCTGATTTTCGATGCTGCAGCGATTCTCCCAGAGACATCGTGGTCTCTCGCCCTTGTTGACCGAATCGATGAGATTCAGGATTCCAGACTTCTAGATGTTCTCCAATCGTGATCTATCATGCGTTGTATCTCTTCGGAACCCCAATGAAGACCTGATGGAATCTCGACGCACCAGCCGGCCTCTTCGATAGAAGCGTCGTCAGAACTCCAGCCGTAAGGACTTGGTTCTTCTTCGACTTCGATGAGAACCACCGAGCCATTCTCAAACAAGGAACCATCCACAGCCTTGGCAGTACCAAGCAAACCGGTTTCCTCAAAGAGTTCCCTCAAGGCAGCCGTATCGATTGATTCGCCGTCTCTGATCGAGCCACCGGGTAATTCCCAACCTCTCTCGACATGCTTGACCATCAGCCAACATGGTGTGTCCAGGGGATGTTTGGGGATTGTCCAGGCAATGGCCCAAGGTTCAGAATCACTCATCCTCCATCTGCCTCCGTATCTGCTCTACCAAGGTCAGCGCTTGTTCGTCTCCTTCTGCCGCCAAGCGGCGGGCGAGGAAGAACGCCTCAGAACTGCGCGATGATCCATGAAGTCGCTTGGCCCGGTCGATCTCAATCTCCTTCGCCTGATCGGGTGCGGTTGCGGAAGATTCGGTTGCGTCTTGATATGCGGGAATCGCAAGGATCTGCATCCGCCTGAGGAATTCGATCCGATCATCTATGTCCGGCGCTCTCCAAGGTCGCACCGACTTGCCATCAATCTTCGCTTCCATACGCTCTTTGAATTCATCTCGCACCTTCAGCGCAGGCATGTTCGTCTGGGCTTGATCATAGCAGAACCAAGCCTGGTCATGTTCTTGGCGGCGTTCGTGAAGACGTCCCATGCGTGACCAAACCTCATGGTTCGAAGGGCGTTGGGCGAGTAGTTTTCTCGTCAATTCCAGATATTCATCCTCATGTCCGTTATCGAGTAGTCTTTCCATTCGTCGCGAGAAAAGGATGTTTGCACGAGGATCAGTGAAATCCAGAGATCTGACCCTCGAGAGGAAGGTTTGGAGAGCTTCTGAGTCATCAATACCGGCCCACCAAGCATCTGGGTCAAGGGGGTCGACGATGATCGCGGCTTCCAGTAGGTCTGAGCCTTGTTCCACCATGTTCAGGCCGTCGAGTTGCAGCAATAATTCGGGGTCCCTGCCAAGGATCAGGAATAATTCGTCGAGTATCGAGCGGATGCCATCTGCATCACTTGCGGCGACTTTCGTCTGCAACAGAATCCGCCAATTGTCAGGGTGCGTGAAGTCGTGCAGAACAGCCTGACGAGCACTCTGTTCGGCCCAGTGCAGGTTTGATGAGTTGGATTCTACCAATTTGAGGAATTTCTCCGCTTGGCTGCGGTGACGATTGCCCAAGCTGCGACGAGGATGCTGCAATCGAGCACCGATGTCTCTTGTCGCCATCGCCCGACCTCACAGCACACTCTCGTACGGGGATCGATCGATTCCCGGGGGAAGGGTCGCGTCGATGCCGATCTTGCTGGTCAACCCTTCCTCTGAACGACTGGGGTCGAGGCTGGAGCCTTTCTGACCTGAGAGTATCACCGTGTCTTTGTCAGGCTGCCAGCGAGTCATCAGTGCCCATTCGACACGAACAGGATCAGATACGTCGATGTCATTGTCGACGATGGTCACCGACTTCATCGATCTATGTCCGTCTAGTGCCGCGTGGATAGCCTTGACCCCATCATCTTCGTCGACTGGTTCAATCGCCACGACAGCAGCCAGCCAACCGCTGCCGCCATCGGTCAGATAGACGTCTGTGCACTTCACGACGGCGTTGACTGCCGCTTTGATAGTCGGAGCGCGCGGCAGGCCCATCAGAGTGCGATGTTCTGTTTCAGCGGGAATCAGAGCGTGGAAGATGGGGTTGTTCCGGTGGTGGACAGCATCGTATTCGATGACAGGTTCCTGTCTGATGCCGTCAACCGTACCCGTGATGTCTACGTAGGGACCTTCGTCGTCGTCGGCCAGAGTGATTCTTGCCTCCATGGCGTATTCGGCATCGGCGGGTACCTGTATTCCATTGGCGAGTTCGACGAGTCTCAGAGGGGTTCCATGAAATCGCTGGTGCAGTGCGGCTGCGACGGTCAACTCGTCGAGGTCGTGTGTGAAGGACATCGCAGCAGCGAGTAGAACGCTGGCGTCCGCGCCGTTGACCACAGCGATATCGATCTCGTCACCATTGGCTCGGGCCTTGTCGGTCATCGTTCGCAGGTGACGAGGCACGAAGCGAGAGACACAGTGATTGGCATCGCGAAGGAATTGTCGATGGTAAGACATGTTGTAGATTCCATCGTATTCGGCTATGATTACCGAGGCTGATTGATAGCGGCCTCTATCTTCTCGATAATGCCACGGAATCGGTAATGCGTGCAGGTCGACTTCAGACTGGGTGTTCTGCAGGACCTCTGCTTCAGCCGTCTCGATCAGAACCGGTTCTCCCGGCCTTGCCATCGCATCCGCGAGAACATCGATCAATTCTCCAGGTGAGAGGTGGAAGATATCGCATAATCGGTCTCTCGCGAGTACATTGAGAGCGGCGGAATGACCCGGTGCTTCAGTGAGGGAGGTGAAGAGCACGGGTTCATGCGATGTCGATTGGGAGTGGTCGAGCATGTCATGGTTGACGCTGATCGGTGAATCGATTGGATCAATGCCCGCCAAGAGATCTCTGAAGGCCATGAACAGAACCCGTTGCATCCGCTGCTTGAATGTTGGCGAGTGAGGAGCAGTGCCTCACCTCACCTATGGTGAGTCCGTCACGCTCTTATATGGGAGGTAGGTCGGCGGGTCGTTCTTCGGGGTGCTTGTGCTTGGGTCGTGGTTTATTCTCTGGACCGAAGATGAAGAAAGACCGTAAGCGATTCCGCTGGAACGAGCGCAAGTTCAAGAATCGCGAGACCAAGAGAAGCTATGGTGGCGCGCTCAAGCACGACCCTCTTCGAGGTAGTACTCAAGCCAAAGGAATCGTTATCGAGAAGGTCGGAATCGAGGCCAAGCAACCCAATTCCGGAATTCGCAAGGCCGTGAAGATCTCACTGATTCGCACCGGCAATAAATTGACCGCATTCGCTCCTGGCGACGGTGCGATATCCTTCATCGACGAGCACGACGAAGTGCTGGTCGAAGGCATCGGTGGAAGCATGGGTCGTTCGTACGGTGACCTGCCCGGTGTCCGTTTCAAGGTCATCAAGGTCAACGGCGTCTCTCTCGATGAGATGGTCCGTGGGCGCAAAGAGAAGCCTATCAGGTGAATATCATGTCTGAGACTGTTGAGAGGGAAGAAGTCCAAGAGGCGGCACCAATCGCCGGTATCGGAACTATGGTTTTCGGTAAATGGGATGCGACTGAAGTCGTTTGCTCGGACCCTGGTCTCGCTCCTTACATCAATCTTCGAACGATCGGCACCCCTCATAGTGGTGGACGTCACGCCAATGCCTGGTTCGGCAAGGACAAGCTATCGGTCATCGAGCGCTTCATCAACAACCTGATGCGATCTGGGAAGTTCAGCGGCAAGAAGCAACATTGTGCAAAGGCTTTCGAGGCGGCTCTCGACAATATCGCAGAGCGCACTGGCGAGAATCCATTGCAGCATTTAATCAATGCAATAGTCGCCTCGGCTCCCTGCGAGGAGATTACTCGCATTAAATTCGGCGCGGTCAGTCAACCCAAAGCTGTAGATTCTTCGCCCAGTCGTCGTCTCGACACGGCACTTCGTAATCTCTCGAAAGGCTGTGCATCGGCGACTGCGAAGAGTACCCGCACGCTGACTCAGGGAATCATCTCCGAGATCAATAAGGCTGCTGCTGGAGATGTCAGCTCATACGCTGTCGCCAAGAAAGAAGAGTTGGAACGAATCGCCGCTTCGTCCCGGTGATTTCTAACCATTCGCTTCTGCCAGTGCATTGTATCACGTAGTGATACAATCGCTTTATGAACCAAAGTCAGGTCGCCGGCTCATCCAGAGGTTGATTGAATGGGTCGTAAGGAAGACAATATTGCCAGAGCCGTAGAAGTCATGCATACCCGTGAGCGGATTCGCAACCTCGCTATCGCCGCTCACATTGATCACGGCAAGACGACTCTTTCGGACAATCTCATCGCTGGTGCCGGTATGATGTCGGAGGAGCTGGCGGGCAAGTCACGTGTTCTCGATTTCGACGAGCAGGAGAGCGCTCGCGGAATCACTATCAACGCCGCGAGCGCCTCGATGGTTCACGATATCGGCGGCGAAGATTATCTCATCAATCTCATTGATACCCCCGGTCACGTCGATTTCGGTGGTGACGTCACCCGAGCGATGCGCGCAGTTGACGGTTGTATCATCCTTGCTTGTGCGGTGGAAGGTACAATGCCTCAGACCGAGACTGTTGTTCGTCAGGCTCTGAAGGAGAAGGTGCGTCCGGTTCTTTTCATCAACAAGGTAGATCGATTGATCAATGAATTGCAGATCGATGGTGCTGAGATGATGCAGAGGTTCGAGAAGATCATCACCAAGGTGAATAAACTGATTCATACTTTCGCTCCTGAAGAGGTTCGGAAGGAATGGCAAGTCAGCGTTGAGAATGGCACAGTCGCCTTCGGTTCAGCCTACTACAACTGGGGCATGTCGGTACCATACATGAAGAAAACCGGACTCAATTTCAAGGATATCTACGAGCATTGCGCCAAGGATGAACAGAAGGCGTTGTCAAAGAAGGCTCCCGTTCACCAAGTGATTCTCGATATGGCGGTGGATAAACTTCCGTCACCACTGGAAGCTCAGAGATATCGTATTCCCAACATCTGGCAAGGCGATCTCGAGTCCGTGGAAGGCAAGGCGATGATGGAGTGCGATGCAGATGGCCCTCTGTCCTTGATGATCACCAAAATCTGGATGGATACACATGCCGGTGAGGTCGCGGTCGGACGAGTGTATTCAGGTTCGATCAAGCACGGTGAGACTGTATGGGCGATCGGCGGAGCGAAGGCCGAGCGGGTACAACAGGTCAGTATGATGGTCGGCAGCGATCGCATTCAGGTTCCCGAGGTCACCGCTGGCAATATCGCAGCAATCACAGGTATCCGCAGCGCTAAAGCCGGTGTGACGATTGCGCGCGAAAAAGACTCAGTGCCATTTGAGGCCATTACGCATTACTCAGAACCGGTCGTAACCGTCGCAGTCGAGCCCAAAGCGATGAAGGATCTACCCAAATTCATCGATGCATTGCGTGGACTCGCGAAGGCTGATGCTTCACTCCAGGTTTCTACGAATTCTGAGACGGGCGAGGCTCTTCTCGCTGGTATGGGAGAATTGCACCTCGAGATCACAGTCTACCGTCTGGAAGAGGAACGGGGAATCAAGGTCAAGGTCAGCGAACCAATCGTGGTCTACCGCGAATCCATCCAATCCGAGAACGCTGGTCGAGCGTTCGAAGGCAAGTCGCCCAATCGCCATAACAGATTCTACATCGAAGCGGAACCTCTGGCAGAGGACGTCGTCCAAGCACTCCGTGAGGGGCACTTCGGTGACGGCAACGTCCGCAACAAGGATTCGAAAGCGGTAGGTGACAAGTTCGCTGAATTCGGCATGGAGAAGAATCTGATGCGTAAGATCTTCGCGATCAGCGGCACCAATGTCCTGGTCAACGATACAAAGGGAATCCAGAACCTGCACGAGACTCGTGAATTGATAATCGAAGGATTCAACGAGGTCTGCAAGAAGGGGCCGTTAGCTGAAGAACCTTTGATGGGAGTGATGCTGAGGTTGGTCGATGCTAAGTTGCACGAAGACGCGATTCATCGCGGACCAGCCCAGACCATTCCCGCGGTTCGAAATGCTTGCAGAGGAGCGCTCATCCGCTCTGGTCCAGTTATTCTCGAACCAATGCAGAACATCCGCATCGATGCACCTAACGATGTCATTGGTGGCGTCACAAGAGAGGTCACCAATCGTCGAGGAGTGATAGAGGACATGCCAATCGATGGCGGCACAGCTTCTGTGATAGGCAAGATGCCTGTCGCGGAGTCATTCGGATTCTCCAACGACATCCGCGCTGCCACCCAAGGGCGAGCCATCTGGAACACCGAGAACTCAGGATTCGAGATTCTGCCGAGGTCGCTCCTCGAGAAGGTCGTCGGCGAGATTCGCGAACGCAAGGGCCTCAAACCCGAAGTTCCCGGTGAAGCATACTACACTGATTGAGTCATTCATTCCTTTGACAACCTAGCCAGTAAGACTGGTGTGGTTGACATCAGTTGATGCGAACCAGTTGGAAGTCAGTCATGTTCCTCAGAATCGTCACAGCTTCCGATGGTTCCAGAGCATCGAGACAATCGTGAGCGATTCTGTGATGTTTCATCGCACGGTCGAGAGCGTATTGAATCGACCCGTTCTCCTTCAATTCGTTCACGGCATCGTCCAATTCGCTTTCTGAGTCCTGACCCGTACCGAACAATCTCTTGAAAGTCGGTAAGTCTGCACCACTCTCGATTGCGTGAATCGCGATGAGAGTCCGTTTCCCTTGAACAATATCCGAACCTGAGGGTTTGCCTAAGGTTTCGGTGTCACTCACCATGTCGATGTAATCATCCATAATCTGGAAGCAGAGTCCGAGATTCAGGCCCCAGGCGGCCATGTTCTCTACTGTAGCCGCATCGGCTCCGGCAAGAATCGCTCCGGTTTCAGCGCAGGTCTGGAACATGGCACTGGTTTTTCCGGCAATCATCGCAATGTATTCATCCTCTGAGACAGATTCCCTATGTTCGAATTCAAAGTCCTCTTGTTGACCTTGTGCGACTCTTCGGACCATGGTCCCAATCGCGCTCACGACCTGACGAAGTTGCTTGTCTTCGATGTCTTCACTGTCTGCGAGCATCTCGAATCCGAGCGCCAGCATTGCATCACCGGCGTTAATCGCCGTCGCATCATCATAAGCGATATGGACGGCTTCGAGACCACGTCGAATCGGATCTTGATCCATTATGTCATCGTGCACCAGAGTGAAATTATGGATTATCTCGATGCAAGCACCGAGAGTATAGTGTCCGGCGTGACCATTCCCTACAGCATCGCCAACCAATCTGGGCATTATGGCACGCAATCTCTTGCCGCCACCGGTGAAGAGGTGCGACATCGCGCCTCTGAGCCGTTCCTGTTTGATCTTCTCGAGATTCTCTTGAATCACAGCCTCGACTATCTCGCGGTGCTGACTCAATGCAGCGAGAACATTTGCTGCGGAATCATCGACTCGTCGTAATTCCAATTCACCGCACCTGACGATGTCTGAGCGCCGTGAGGAGATGATTTCGTCGATATCCCAATCCCTTGGGGAACAGAAATTCTCGACCAATGATTCGAACCAGGGTGCGATCAATTGGCTTGACCAACGACCGTTGCGTGAGATCATATCCTCGATACCTTCAGAATCCAACCACGCGATGGCTTGAATCTCGTTCTCATTCGGTTTGACTTCTATGTCTTCGCGAACGATCAATACATGATCGATCTCATGTTCTACCCATTCATCGTCCCAACGACAGCGGTACTCGAAACGCCCGATGTGATTGAAGTCCCAGGTGTCGGTCTTCGAGCGTGGGATTCCGAGCTCCTGCTCAAGTTTCCTTCTCGCTGCTTCGATGACACCCGTTTCGGAGTCTTCTGTCTCACCTTCGATAGCCAAGGGGTGACTACAGCAGGAATTGGCCCATACTGAGGGGAAGGTGATCTTGTCTGCGGATCTCTGTTGCA
Organism: Euryarchaeota archaeon UBA58; assembly: GCA_002498525.1. Taxonomy (GTDB): domain Archaea; phylum Thermoplasmatota; class Poseidoniia; order Poseidoniales; family Thalassarchaeaceae; genus MGIIb-O1. Next base: position 79,668 of record DAHR01000019.1, on the reverse strand, counting down.
CGAGCAATCTATCTTGCGAATCAAAGATTAGAACGCTGAAGGCGCGGTGGCGGATTCCCTGACCTCGGTGGCAAGTCTTTTTCGAGACGCCACCGATGACTTCGTCGTTCTCGTCAAGTTGCAGACACTGCTCAAGCATCATCTCAGCCTGAGTAGAGTCGTACTCTGTGAGCCCCCCATCCTCCGTGGTCATGTTAATTCGTTTCGGCGAGATGAGGGCCACATATAATCGAGGCGGGGGTCAGATTGGAGTGGAATTCATCCGATCACTCGTGTTCCCCGGGTTTTCCCCGTTCTTATCAGTTGCAATACTCTCTGAGGTTGTCGACCATCTATCAACCAGACGTTTTCGACGTGTTTGGATATGGCACTGGCACTGGCGATCTTGAGGAATATGCCACCAGTCACGTCCTGTGCCGAGTCGTGTTTGCCGGAGATTTTCCGTTCTGGCGTCCAGAGTGTGATCAATTCTGCTCCAGTTTGGTCTGGTGGACGGTCCAGCAGACCCTCTGTGTCACCGAGCAGGAAAATCGCGTGAGAGATATTCAATTCTGAAGCCATGCGGACCATTAGATCGTCACCGGATAGAATCCCGAATTGGTCTGGTGGTGGACAATCGACGACATCACCGAAAGTCATGGCGACGGTGTTCTGTGGGATTGATTCGAATCGGCTGAGGTCACCCGCGAATGAGGGTCCGGTCCCAGTAGCCCAGATTGAGGGCGGATGTGCTGAGACGTTGATATCGAGAGATTCAAAGACGTCTCGAACTATCGAATTCAACTTTCGCATATCCATTCGAACATCGTTTACCGCGACTAACTGGTCGTCGAGTCGCAAAGGGTCGGCGCCTGCCGATAAGCTCCATTCTTTCGCTTTCAGATGGCCGAATGAACCAGCGCCGTGTACAATCCTGACGGAATGTCCCTCGTCTAGCAGTACAGCGATAACACGTGCGACTGATTCGATTCTGCTTTGTTCGACGGTGCGGAGTCGGGATTTGTCTGTGATCAGGCCACCACCGAGCTTGATCAGAATGTCAGACATGCTCTCCTCACTTCGTCTCATTCGGTTCCTACCTTTGTGTTATGCGCTGAGAGGAATTGACCTGGAGTCCGAAAAATTACTATTTCAAGACCGGTCAGGCTTAATTTCAACTTCCCCCCCGCAACGGTTGATGAGTGGCGAATCGGATGTCGATAAATTTCAGCGTTGGTTGCAGAATCGGTTGGCGACGTTAGAGATCAGCAACGATTCTGGAGATCACGAACACTCGATGATTCGGATACAGAACGCGATTCATGAAGTCATTGCATTCAGAGAATCTATTGAAACACATTCAGAGGTCGAGGATCCTTTCGTCAATCGTGATTCACCGGTTCGAGTCATCTCGACCGAAGATGTTGAGCCGAGGAATAAATCGGATTCAGTCTGTTCTTCCTGCGATGCAGATATGTCGAGTGATCTGGAATTCTGCCCCCTATGTGGTGAATTCCGGTGAGCGATTCGGGACTCAGTGAGTGATTCACTCTTCCGTTGAACGACTGACTCTTGAATTGAGTGATTTGTATTTAGGTCGAACGATTCACTCTTCTTCGTCAGTCCATCGAGCTCTGGCCAAAACGTAATCTGCATCATCATTGTCTATGACACTGAGGTATTTGGCAGGCGTATTGTCGGTCAGATATACTGTGATTCCGGCGTGCCAGATGGTTTCACCTGCTGCAATCATCTGAGCAGTATCGACCTCGAGGATCGTCGGCAGCGCGAAGTGGACGTGTCCGGCTTCCGCTGCTGTTTTGATTGAGGCGGAGAGGTGGACATGGGAGCGTCCACTGGGTGAGATGCCGACTTCGAGCAGGTTCTCGGTCTCAACAGGGTCACAAGGGTAGTAGAGTGCATCGGGAATGTTTTCCGTTGGCAGATCTATCTCGATCTCGACTGTGTGTCCATAAGTGGCCCGGATGGTGTTTCCCCGAATATCATAACGCCCCTTTGGATCGGTTTCGACTATCGCGGAGAGATGGTGTGGTCTGAGCCAGTGATTGCGCTTCCCACCTTGTTTCTTGAATTGGCGAACGATGTCCTTGACATCCACCCAGCCATTGATATCCATTTCCAGGTCGAACTTCTCTGGAGCGTGACGTAGCACGAGAGCCAGCCTGCGAGCTATGCTGTTCCTCTCTCCAGTTCGCATTATGAAGCGACCCTCTGCATTGCAGGCTGGACAGAGATCATCGTCCGCGTAGTACCCGTGATTTGTGCATTCTCGAATCATGTTGAATCGCCCGACATGAGGTCCTTTCATGAACCCGTCGGTCCAGTCCATAGGACTCATATGTCACACGACTCAACGATTATTGGGAACTTGTGTGACGCAGTACCCATGAAGGCCGTAATCGTTGACTGGGTTCGCTCTCCGTTCCACCGCTCCCATAAGGGAGGATTGACTTCCACTCGACCCGATGAGATGGCTGGTCAAGTGGCTCGTGCATTACTAGAGAGGACTGGAGTCGAGAGAGGTCAAATCGATGATATTCTGCTCGGTTGCGCATACCCGGAGGGGGAACAAGGATACAATATCGGGCGAATACTGACTTATCTCGGCGGGTTACCCGATTCCGTTCCAGGTGCTACTTTCAATCGACTCTGCGGCTCATCGATGCAGTCGATTCTGACTGCTACGGCAAATATCCGCAGTGGTTGGGGCGATTGTTTTCTGTGCGGAGGGGTGGAATCGATGTCGCGGGTAAAGCGTCGGGGCTTCAACTGGTCGCCTCATGCCGAGCTTGAGAAATCTTATCCACAAGCCTACATCAACATGGGCCTGACGGCAGAGAATGTCGCGGACCTCCATGGTGTGAGCCGTGAAGATCAGGAAGCGTTTGCCTTATCGTCGCACCAGAAATCAAGTTCGGCAGTCGACAGTGGTCGATTCGACACCGAGTTAGTCCCTATCCAAACCACCGATGGAATCATTTCTGCTGACGGCTGCATCAGGTCTGACACCAATGTCGAATCGATGGCTCGATTGAATCCTGCGTTCATAGAGGATGGTACCGTAACAGCTGCCACATCATCTCCTCTCACAGATGGGGCAGCCTTCAGTCTGGTCTGCAGCGAGGAGTTCGCCTTGGCCAACGGATTCGATCCAATTGCTACCATCGTCGCTGGTGCAGTGACTGGATGTCCACCTCAATTGATGGGTTTAGGACCTATTTCTGCTACAGGATTGGCTCTGGAGAGAGCTGGATGGTCAATCGATGAAGTGGACCTCTTCGAAATCAATGAAGCATTCTCATCCCAAGCATTAGCCTGTGTACGAGAATTAGGAATCGATGAAGCCATCGTCAATCTGGATGGGGGCGCTTTGTCGATAGGCCATCCACTTGGGGCATCTGGCGCACGAATCACCAGCAAAGCCGCATCCCTTCTGCTCCGTGAAGGACAAGAACGTGCCATAGCTACGATGTGCATCGGTGGAGGAATGGGTATCGCAACGGCTCTGGAGAGATACTGATTATTCCTCTTCTGAAATTGTGACGAGCAGTCCATCACAATTAGGACAACGATCCTGGCGTGAAAGCCGGCTGGGAATCACCGCCAGAAGACTGGAGCAGGATGGGCAGCTGGCATATACTTCATCGAGACTCAATTTAGATGCCCCTTCCTTCCCTGAGCCATACCAGTCGACGAACATCGGATGGTGAAGGGTTGCTATTCGGCGGCGTGTTGCGAATCCCAGCAGAACGAGCAAGCCGGATTGGAGTACCAGACCGATGTCGCCAGCACTGATTCCGAGAAATGCCTGAAGAGCACCTACCACCAGGAAGAACACTGCTAGATTCGACAGCAACTTGTCTATTCTATGGTCGAAGGAAGGAACTCGTGCGCGGAAGCGAAGTGTCAACACCAATCCAGTACCACAAATCGCTGCTGCAGTGAGGAGGATGAGAAATCCCATCAACGGGCCGCTGACCATGGAAAAACGGTACATCAGGAGGGCGAAAATGATCATATCGAGCATGGTGAATATGCACAGATGCCTATGCACAGCGGCCATCCGGTTGGCGTCCACAAGACGTCGAATGAGTGTTCATACATCACTCTCTCGCATGGCGACGCCCTCTTGAACAAGTACTCATTGGACGAAGTATGCCGAGAGACACAGGGGTTGACGTACATAGCGACACCCTGTCCGGTAAACGGGTCCTTGTGCTCGTCACTGGTGGAATAGCAGCTGTTGAATCGGTTCGATTGACCCGGGAATTACGTCGACACCAGGCTGAATTGACTGTTATGATGTCCAAGGAAGCCACGAAAATCATCACACCATTGGCGCTGGCTTGGGCTTCGGATGTACAAGTGATATATGATTGGACACCGGAAATGGCACAATTAGAGCCTCACGATATTGTTCTCATCGCTCCAGCAACTCGGAACACAATTTCGAAACACATCCATGGAATCATCGATTCTCCGCTGATGATGGCCCTTTCTGCTGCTCGCGGACGAGGGGGGAAGATGTGTTTCGTCCCTTCGATGCATCAGGATCTCTTTGATGATCCTGTCACTCAGGATTTATTGGATGATTTGAGGGCGGAGGGTGTATCCGTTCTTGTTTCATCAGTCGAGGAGGGAAAGCGCAAGCAACCAGACCCAGTTTCAATCGTAGCTGCGGTCTGTCACCAAGTCAATTCGAATTCATCGCGGTCCAAGCGAATCGCTATCACCCTGGGCGCCAATAGAGCACCAATAGATGCGGTGAGAGCGATTCAGAATGCTTCGTCAGGGAGAACTGGTTGGATGATTGCAGAATATCTGCACCGACTGGGGCACGAGATCATTTGTGTGGCCGGAAAAACATCTGCGCATCCCTCATTTTGCCTGCCGGATGTGCGCAGGGCCGGTGAACCAGATGAGATGCTCAACTGCGTTCTTGATCTGGCTCAGGAAGATCCATCTCCAGATGTTTGGATTCATGCAGCTGCCGTACTCGATTATTTTACAGAATCGGAGGTTGGCAAGAGGGTTAGTGGTGATGAGTCCTGGGAATTGACACTGAAGCCGGGCCTGAATCACATCGCAGAATTGTCTGAACATGTTAAGGGGGCTGTACGTATCGGTTTCAAACTCGAAACTGGAGTCGATGTTTCGACATTGATACAGCGAGCAAAAGATCAGATTGACCGACATGGAGTCGATGCCGTTGTAGCCAATCTTATGGAGGAGATGAATGAACCAGATTCACTCCGCGCCCGTATAGTCCATGCTGATTCTACTATTGAAGAGATCGAAGATGGATTTCAATTGTGTTCTGCCTTAAGGGCCATCATCGATGCCGTTTGAAGGAATCCTCAGCGTCACATTGAAGCGATTAACTCGGGGGAGGTCAACCATGGCGAAGCATGACCGTGCCAAGCGTGGCATTCCTCCGAAGACGGAATTCAATGCCTGGTACCCAGCGATTGTTGAAATCGCTGACCTCGTCGACAAGAGATATCCAATCAAGGGAATGGACGTATGGAAGCCATATGGTTGGAAAGCGATGACGCTGATTGATGGGTTGACCCGGGCAGAGATGGAGAGAACAGACCATGAGGAATACAATTTCCCAGTCTTGATTCCCGAAGATCTGCTCGAAAAGGAGAACCGTCTGGTTTCTCGACTCAAATTGGCAAGAGAACAAGGAGTCGACCCCGCAGAACTTCGAATCGATGAAGAGGAGAGTGGCTTCAAGAAAGAGGTCTACTGGGTCAAGCATGCGGGCGAGAATGAATTGGATGTTCCGATGTTCTTACGGCCTACTAGTGAGACTCCGATGTACACCATGTTCGCTCTATGGGTACGCTCCCACGGCGACCTCCCACTGAAGACCTTCCAGATCGTCAATACCTTCCGTTACGAGACGAAACAGACCCGGTCGTTCATTCGTGTCAGAGAGATCCATTTCTTTGAAGCACATACTGCTCATGAGAATCAGGCCGGAGCAGATGCGCAGATTGATGAAGACGCGGAAATCATCCAGAATCTGTTGCATGACCTATGTTTTCCAGCCATAATCAGCAGACGGCCGGTGTGGGACACATTTCCTGGTGCTTGGTATTCGATGGCTGTAGATGTTCTGATGCCTAATGGTCGGACGCTTCAGGTAGCGACTTACCACCATTACAAGGATCAGTGGGCTAAAGCCTTCGAACTGAATTATGAAGATTCAACAGGCAAAACACAATTTTGTCATCAAACTACCTTTGGGATGTCGGAGAGGTTATTGGGTGCAGTAGTTGGAATGCACGGTGATGATGCAGGCTTGATATTCCCTCCGAAAGTAGCTCCTATTCAGGTGGTTCTGATGCCTGTGGCGGCACATGTCGATGAGAATGTTCTGCCTAAGGTTCATGCAGTCGCGAAAGAATTGCAGACTGCCGGATTACGTGTCAAAGTCGATGAACGCGACATCAGACCTGGAGCCAAACATTACGATTGGGAAATCAAAGGCGTTCCAATTCGCCTCGAACTCGGGCCTCGGGATCTAGCCGCTGACAAATGCGTACTGAGTCTGAGGACAGGTGGCAAGGAAGAACATCCCTTGAATGGTTTACAAGAGGTCATCGTCGATTGTCTTGGGCGGATAGAGAATGAACTTCGAGCGAGATCAACCGATCATCTCTCTGAGCGAATTCATCCGTTTCCCGGTATTTCCGAGTCCAAATCTGGTTGGGTTCTGGATGGACCAATCGATGATGGGATAGTCTATGAAATGGCATTCGACGGAAAAGATTCTGATGCCGAGGTTCTTGAGAAAGCGACAGGTCTGGCGTTCCTCGGAGATTGCAGTGAACCTTACGAAGAGGCACGACCTTGTGCCGTGACTGGTCGGATGACTACTCGACGACAACACTTGGCGAGAATGTATTGAGCCCCTTCTCGAAACAGATCATCACGAATCGAAGCATTCTGGTACTTGGTTATGTATAAGGCGAATTTCTGTAGCGGGTGAATGAAAAATCAAGAGCTTTTTCGTCTGAAGCCTATGAATGAAACGAGTAGTGCCAAAGTCAGTAGAACAGCATCTAGTGCATTGATTGACCCCGACTTTGACCAAGCGGTGTTACTACTCGGATTCAGGATAGAGGACCAATCGAATTTGCTTCCACAAACGCCCGAAGTTCCTGATGTATTGATACAGAATTCGTAGATTTCTCCAATGCCGAAGAATGTATTGTATAGCACAGTCAAGAATCCAAGCAGTCCACTGAGGAGTAATATCCCTCGAAACCAATCTCTACCACTTTTCTGACTTCCATTCACCGCTGGAAGAGGCATCGGAGAGGGAATCTGGACATCGTGACTTGAATCGCCGTTCGGTTCGACGATCGTATCCGGGCCGCGTTCTGGTGCGGATACACCCATCTCCTCGAGAGCCTCTCTTCCATAGATTCGCTCCGCCATGGAATACAGATCAGCATCCAACTCCAATTCAGCGGGATCCAGAGTCCCATCGAGGAGTTGTTTGACCTTCTCAACGTTCGACATCTGATTTCCCCCCAATGACTCGGCTAAATGAATGAAACGCTGTTCTGTAGGTGAAAACAGCACATGTCAGCGTTCAAAGAAGTTCACGACAGGCCGCTTCTATGTCAGAGATGTCCAGGCTCATTAGTTCAAGCAATTCTTCGCTACCCCCACTCTCACCAAATCTATCGTCGACACCTAGCATCTTGATTCTGGTTGGATTCGTGGTGGACAGATGGCTGGCGACTGCAGAACCCAAACCACCAATCACGGAATGATCCTCTACTGTGACAATCCCGTTGCAGCGTCGGGCCAAATCGGATACCAGTTCCGTGTCGAGTGGTTTGATGGTATGCATATCGATTACTGTGGTGGATATTCCATCGGCCTGCAATATATCAGCGACCTTCATCGCCTTGTACACCATCACTCCACAGGCAATGATGGCGACGTCGTCGCCATCTCGAAGAATACTGCCCTTTCCGATCTTTAGAGAGCGCGAGGATTCTTCATCATACAGTCTTGGGGTCTTGTTTCGAGCTGTTCGTGTGTATGATGGTTGGTTGTGCTCGAGAAGTTGAACAGTTAATTCCGCTGTTGATAAATCATCACATGGATGTAAGACCGTCATACCCGGAATGGTTCTGTAGAGTGCTAAGTCTTCTATTGATTGTGCACTGCTACCATCAGTTCCAGTGTGAATTCCTCCGTGACTGCCACAGATATGCACATTCAATTCAGGACGTGCAATTCCATTTCGGATTTGTTCAAAAGCCCGTTCTGTGAAGATAGCAAAAGTACTGGCGAAGGGGATCTTGCCACACGAAGCCAAACCAGCCGCGACGAGCATCATGTTTTGTTCGGCGATGCCCAGAGAAATTGTCCGGTCGGGATATTTATCACGGAAATGACAGGATTTGGTTGACTTACCGAGGTCGGCTTCGAGAACCACAACACGAGGGTCGTGGGCGATTCGAAGTAAACCCGTGCCGTAACCATCACGGCTGGCTCCGCCTGTCGAGGGTGCACTCAAGACAATTCCTCCAATGCTCTGGCCAATTCGTCATCATTAGGAGCCTTACCATGGAATGAGGGATTATCCTCCATAAATGATACACCCTTGCCTTTGACTGTGTGTGCGACGATCGCTGCCGGTCCACTATCGTGTGATTCAGCCCAAGCCAATGCTTCCACTATCGCTTGCATGTCGTGACCATCGATTTCTCTGACTGCCCATCCGAATGAATTGATCTTCGAGGCAACGTCTCCAATTTCCATTTGAATACCGACGAAATCGTCGTTCTGAATTCTATTGCGATCGACAATCAATTTGAGATTGCCTACTTGGTGATAACTGGCAGCCATCAATGCCTCCCAAACCTGACCTTCTTGAGTTTCTCCATCACCGATCATGACCCAGGTATTCCGGTCCGAACCGTCCATCGAAGCCGCTAGGGAGCAACCCAAGCCGAATGAGAGTCCCATACCCAGACTACCTGCGGAAAAATCGACTCCGTCAGTCCATCTCATGTCCACATGTCCTTGACAGACAGAGCCTAACGTACGAAATCCATCGAGGTCGGCTTTTGTCAGAAATCCAAGTTCATGTAGAAGTGAATATACGGCTGGACTTGCGTGACCTTTACTCATGATGAAACGATCACGATTCGGCCAATCCGGTTCGTCAACCCGTATCCTCATCTGGGTTCCATACAATCCGACCATCAGGTCAATCGCTGACAGCGACCCACCAGGATGGCCCGCGCCAGCTTTGTGTACCATTTCAACAATCAATCTTCGGCATTGCTTTGCCCTTGCCTCGAGCGTTGTCAAATCCAACTTGGTCGAAACCTCAGATTCACTCACGTCTTCGGCCAGAGAGTCTGGCTATTGATGATTTCCGGATGCCGCCATTGGCGAGGCTGTTGAGATAGATTGACTATCACACCCTGCTTCCAATGCATCTGGTGGTGGAGTGTTGACGGATGATGCAATACCATTGCAAGGCTCATCAAACTGGCGTTCCAATCTTGACGCGATGGATGTGCCCGAACATATTTCCACAGATTCGACTCTTTCAACCGCTCTTCGAATGTTGATTGAACATGGTCGAATCGATGAAGATATTGGTAATAGAATGTTCAGCCATGATTCATTGTTTGCTCTGACCGCTCTTGCGAACATGGTCAAACAAGCCAGATTCGGAACGAATGTCTACTTCAACGACAATCTTCATGTGAATACCACCAATATCTGCGTACTCGCTTGTCGCTTCTGTGCCTTTCGGAAAGGTCCTCGACACTCAGACGCATATGAATTGAGTGTGGAGGAATACATCCACAGAATAGAACCATACTCTGAAGTCATCAATGAGGTTCATTCGGTTGGAGGTCTCCATCCCTCTTGGACTATCGAACATTATGAAGAATTGTACCGTGAAACCAAGTCTCGCTTCCCCCTTATTCACATAAAATCCCTCACCGCAGTCGAACTCAAACATATTGCTAAACGATCTAATCTCAGTATCCATGAATCATTAAGACGCCTGATTGCAGCGGGTTTGGGCTCCTTGCCTGGCGGGGGTGCAGAGATTCTAGTTGATTCAGTCAGAGATAGAATCTGCCATGGAAAGGAATCATCTCAAGAATATCTCACCATCCATCAGGCTGCCCATGAGCTCGGTTTGCCAACAAATTGTACCATGCTCTTCGGTACCGTCGAAACCACAGCACATAGAATTCAACATATGATGAAATTGAGGAATCAACAAGATATCTCAGGAGGATTCCAATGTTTCGTGCCTTATCCGTATCTACCTGAATTCTCTCGATTACCCGATGCTCAATTGGCATCGGTGAATGAGATTCTCCGTGTCATCGCCATTTCGCGTCTGATGTTGGATAACATACCTCACATCAAGGCATACAGAATGAATATTGGTGATGATGTCGGTTGTCTTGCATTACAATGCGGTGCAGATGATATCGATGGTACGGTTGGAAACGAGGAGATCATGCACGAAGCAGGCAGCACGACCCCACTCGACTTCAATGCTGAGGATCTTGCGGGACTCATCTATCAATCCAACTCGATTCCTGTGAAGAGGAATTCTATTTATTCCGAATTCGCACTGATTCCCCCCCCAATTAAGAATGACGATATCTCATTACCCATCGCTGTCTAATCCATGGTGGAAAAATGAGTTGGAGTCAAGTCATCGGACGCGTGGCATTCACGAATTGTGACCCGCTCTTTCACAATTTGGGCGAACCTTGGCGCGTTTTGGCAGCTCCCCCAGCATGGTTGACGGGTCATGTCTTGCGTCAGGATTGTCTGACCGCGCCTATACCAACTGCCGATTTTGCCAAACACCATTCAGAATTGATGTTGCTTCCTGACCTTGGAATAGTTGGCCTCGGTGCCGTTGGCTCCGTAATCCTCTTCGGAAGTCGGAATCTCGAAATGATGAGGGACATAGCTCTGCCTTCGGATTCATCCACTTCGAAGGTCCTCCTTCGATGGCTGTTGAATAACCTAGGTCTTGATCCGAAATGCATCGAAACCGGTCCTGACCTGGATTCGATGTTACAACGTTGTGACGGGGCTCTGTTGATTGGTGACAGAGCACTCGTAGCAGCTGAATCTCATCCAGATATGATTAGGCTCGATCTTGGTCGGGAGTGGAAGCGTGTCACTGGGTTACCAATGGTATTCGGTGTGTTTGCTTGTAGAAGAGATGCACCGAAGCAGGATCTTCTAGCTGCACATGCAGATTTGATCAGGCAATATCATCGATTCGAGAATGATGAGATATTTCGAACGGAAGTGATAACGAGATCCGCGAAACAAGTCGGGGCTGAAGAAGAGAGAATCGCCAGATATTTTCAATACGAAGTCAGGAATCTTATGGATGCGAAGGCCAAGGAAGGATTGTTACGATTCCTCTCAGAAGTCTGTGGAATGACTGAGGATCCTGTTTGGTTTTCTCCGTCCTGAGCCAACGTCCTCGATGGCGCTGGCTGGAGCGGGGCCGACTGAATCAAACTCTGATTGTTCGGGTTTCGCCGCGTCCATCATTCATCACATCCGATAAATTCTATTCCCTCGATATCAAAATTAGGGTCAACCATACCTATTTTCTTTCCCTCACTAAGGAAAAGTCGTACAGCAGCTCTTCCATCATCACCGAAATCAATTGTTCTCTCATTCACATACATCTTGACAAAGGATCGATTGGTTTCGTCATCGATGCCTCTACCCCATAGTTTAGCGAATTCTAAAGCCTCGGTGGGATTGTCCAGGGCATGAATGATGCTGTTCTTCACATCTTCAGTCAAATCTTGACACATTTTTAACCCTAAGTCTCTGCGAATGACATTCCCACCGAGGGGAAGTGGCAATCCTGTCTCATCCCTCCACCAGACCCCGAGATCAAGAATCAGGAAAACACCTTCATCCCGCCAAGTCAATTGTCCTTCATGAATTATCAATCCTAATTCAAATTCCCCTGATTTCACACGAGGCAATATTTCATCGAATGGAATGACCTGTACGTTTACATCACCAAGTGCTAGTCGTAGTGCCAGATATGCTGAGGTTCCCATTCCCGGGATGGCTATCGTTAGATCGTCGACTTCCGAGAGAGATAACTCTCGATTCCCAATCAACATCGGACCATAGCCCTCACCCATCGATGCTCCACAGTTCATCAGGGCATATCTGTCTGAAATCTGTGGATAAGAGTGAATACTCACCGCAGATATCTCATAAGTCCCGGCCAGCGCATGGTCGTTGAGAGTCTGAATATCGAGTAACACATGCTCATAGGTTCTGCCCGGAGTATCTATGACGCCTCTTGTCAGAGCATGGAACATGAAAGCGTCATCTGGATCTGGAGAGTGACCGACTCTGATGATACTACCTTCTACGTTCATGTGCTTGGCGACTTCATTCGGCTAATAAATAACTTTGATTCTCCACTCTGATTATCCGTAAGAGTCAAGAATCGGACTTAACCACACTGTCACATGCCCGACCCCACGAAACTCTCTACTGCAACCGGACAACTAGGTCCCGTCTGCGCCGTGACTGGGAAAGCGATGACTTTCGCTGAAGCCATCGTTCTCGATGGCGATTATGTTTGCTTCGAGGCTTACATCGAGAAGACTGGTGCTTCTTCGGCTACCGATGGCAAGGAAGTAGGAGCCCTCGACCTCGATTGAAGATCTGATTGTAGTCGGACGAGCATTCAGTTCATTTGCCGCACACACTTCAGACGTACTATGGCTGAGGGTTGGAGCCGATTCGCTCTCCGATTCGCTCAGTATTATCAATCGAAGAGTCGAAGCGATATCTGGACACCACCACGATTGAGAAACCGCGAATGGATGTTCATGCCTTGGGGCGATCGAGCGGTCGATCGTCACAGGGGATTCTCAACTGTTGACGAATTACTTGCATATTTACAACAACGAGGGCCACATTCCTGTTTTCACAGCACTGCTTACTATGACAGACCCAGTGAACGAGTGATGAACGACAAGGGATGGAAAGGTGCGGATTTGATTTTCGATTTGGACGGGGATCACCTCCCAGGGGTGTCAGACGCGGATTTTCCCGCTATGATTGAGAAGATCCAGGAACAGGCTTGGGCACTATGGTCAGGGTTCCTCGAACCAGAATTCGGAATTGATGCTGCCAATGCTCAGTTCAGTTTTTCCGGACACAGAGGATTTCACATTCATATTCGGGATTCTGAGCTGATGACATTGGATTCCAATGCCCGCCGAGAGATAGTTTCTTACATCAGGGGCGAAGGTCTGGACATCAGCGCTGTATTGTCTGGAAAATCGAGTGGTTGGCAGAATCGGATTGAGGTCGGAACAGAGAGTGTTTTGGATAAATTGAATAAAATCAATTCTAGAACCAAAGATTCTAATCTTTTACTCAACGAATTTCATGACATACTCAATCACAAATCAGCAGGTAAACGGAAAAAGTCGAAGTCGGTTGGTAAGAAACGAATACAATCTCTAGCTGAAATGGCTGCTAATGAAGAACGAATCGAAAGAATTCAAGGTGACCATAAACTACAGGTTTTCGGCAAGGACACCCCTATCTTCTGGGAATTGGTGAAAGGAGACGAGTCTGTTGTCCTTGGAACTGCGGGGGAGACTGACGAGAACGTGACAGTCGATATCAAGAGAGTCATTCGATGGATTGGCAGTCTCCATGGAAAATGTGGTCTCCGCGTGACAGAGATTCCGTTTGAAAGACTCGATCCAGACGGTTCCAATCCTTTCGATCCATTGAGTGAAGCAATAGCACTCGGAGGTGGTATCGATGCACGGATCACGTTACTGCGTGATGATGTGACCGCAAGAATCGGCTCAGTTGAAATCAATGGCAGCACAGGGGACGTGTTCACTGTCAACGATTCGATGGCGACTTTCCTTTGTTTGAAGGGTTGGGCATCAATAATCAGTGAATGAGTGACGTCTTATTCACGCTCTTCCACAGAATGTTGAATAGTGTAGGTGATTGGAAGGCGCCTTAAGGGACGTATGCCAATGACGGATGAAGACGATGAGGCGTTGGAAGACTTCCCAACACCACCCTTGCCCGTTGGCCTGAACATGCCTCTCCCCCCTCCTCCACCTGGAATCTCTCTGGAAGCTCCAGAAATCCCTCCTTTGTCATCTCCCCCACTTCCTCCTGGAATCGAAATGGAAGAGGGAAGAGCAATCGTTTCCACCGACCTTTCGGGTGATGATTCATCTACGGATTTCCTTAGTTCCTGGAACCGAAGAAAGCAGGAAAATCCACGATTGGATTCGGATAACCGTGACAGAATGTACGGCCATATCGACCGGATCGCCATTGGTGAAGTCGGTACATTGCTCGATCGATTCTCGGACAGATTCGGTTCTGAGCTCGATAGAGAGATAATTGTCCTCAGGAAAAAGCAACAGCAGGACATGAGGGATATCAAGCCTGTAGTCGAGTTGATATCGCCACCATCCGAAGAATATGAAGAAGAATATGAGGAGGATTCCGAATCAGAGTCTGAATCTAAAGAGGATAGTGAGAGGGGAGAAGAGTTTGACAATGAATCTGGAGAGTTTGTCGAATTCTTCAGTGTGGTCAACGAATTGTTAGGCGGCATGCCAGATGACTTCATCAACAGCTTCGTCGAATCTGATGAATTTCAATTGTTTCAGAATGTCGGTTCTGATCCGAATGCAGCCAACGAAGAAACGCAGAGTGTATTCTTCCACATGATCAACAAAGTCCTGGGGGAATTACCTGAAGAAAAAATCGATGAGTTCGTTGCATCCCCCGATTTCGCCCTCTTTCAACGAATGGGACAGATTTACGGAGCGTGATTGAATGGGTCTTCTAGAAAAAGCCAGCAACATCCAGACTGAAGAGGGACCGAAGACGTTGGTTTTGAAGACGCCGAAACCCGTCTCAGAACCCGACCCAATCAAAGAACCCAAGAAGACTTTGAAGAAAGAGAAGAAGGCTAGACGGACCAAAAGAAAAAAAGCAAAGGCTCCGAGAGAACAGAAAACATTACCTGATGGTTTCGAAGTGGCGACAACGGGACAGAGAATTACTCGTCGTGTATGTGATTTTGCAGTCAGTTATGGCTGGTCTGTACCGATGCTGGCAATAACCGCCTGGGGATCTAATTTCAATCCAACACCATTCGTTATGCTTGGTTTGGCTTTAATCATCTTCAATCTGTATTTCATGCCTAGATATGCAGGCAACCGATCAGTGGGCAACTGGATCAGTCGAACACGCTATGTCAACAGTCGTGGTCAAGCCCCAATTTGGGTTTACATGAGCTTGAAAGGGTTGACGACAGTTTTCGTCATTCTGGGTTTGATGACTCTGCTGACATTGACCTCTGGTGGTTTTCCCACAAGTACCAGTGGCCAGATACTCTACGCGGGGGGGCTCATCCTGTTGATTCCGCCTCTTCTTGATTACACGATGTACAAACTCCGAAAAGAATCCGGTCAAGGATTGTGGGATTCTGTGTTTGGAGGAGTTTGGTTGGTTCGAACAGTGAAATCGACAGAAGCCAAGGGCTGGTTGAAGCGCTTGGAAGCCATCGGTGATTTCACCGAGTCCAAAGGATGGTTGGCGGATGAGGAAACGAAGGACTGAGACTCACTCTGATTCATCATCAGCGTAGCGAATCTTAGCCAGTTCTCTCATGTCCTCATGCAACACGCCTTCTTCGATGGCCTCTTGGTCTGATTCATCAACGATTTCAACTCCGAGTAAAGTCTCGATCACGTCTTCCATCGTAACCAGACCCACGGTGCCACCGAATTGATCTTTGACCACAATTAACTGAATTTTATTTTCCAACAGAATATCTAGTGCGTTATCCACAGAATCATCGTGTCGACAATAATGCACATTTCTACTGATATCCGACATCGTTGTGTCGAAATCATCTGCCGCAGCCCGAGTGAGGATTTCATTTCTCAGCACCAAGCCACTGATTTTATCGATATCCCGCTCATACATAGGCATCCGTCCGTGAACCATTATCGGGAGTCGTTCCATTACATCAGCGACAGTTTCCTCTGCTCCGACACTGGTTACAACAACTCTGGGAGTCATTATCGATTGAATTTCGATATCTCTCAATCTCAGGAGATTCTTGATGACGGTTTCTTCGTCTTCGTCAATCATGTCGGACTCTTCTGCGATATCTGCCAGTACGACCAATTCATCACGTGTGACGGTATCGTTCTGGCCTGCAGGAAGAAATGATCGGATCCATTCTATCGGTTTCACGATGGGCATCATAAGAACAATCAGAATCGCCAAGATTCGGCAAGAAGAAATAGTCATATTCCTCCAATACAAGGTGCCGAGAGTCTTTGGAAGAATTTCCGAAAGGAGAAGAATTCCCAGTGTCAGAATAGCCGAAGCGATGGCAACGCCATATTGGCCAGGATTCAGTGATTCGACCTGAGTACCTACACCTAATGCGCCGACAGTGTGGGCTACGGTGTTCAAGGTCAGGATGGCAGTAAGGGGGCGTTCAGGGTCGTTCTTGTATCCAACCCACGAAGCGCTGATCTCGGGATGTGTGTCTGCTAATGCAACGATATGACTTCTACTCGTTGAGAGGAGAACGGCTTCAAGAATACTGCAGAGGAACGATACTACTAGGGCCAGAGCAGCGTATGCTATGATTGGCATCCATGGATTCAAGAACGATTCACCTCTGAATCCACAGTTCTCTTCACTGAGAATAAGGCACTGGGCAATTTCACGATTATTCGTGCTCCGGAGTGTGTGGAAGCGACGCAGACATAAATACGTGGCTGTCTCACAGATTCCTTGTTGGAGAAGAGCCAATTCTGGGTGTGAGCATGGAATACGTGACGATTTTCATGGCTTGGCCTTATGTCAATGGCCCTTTGCACCTAGGTCATGTTGCAGGAAATTGTCTTCCTGCGGATATTCAATACAAGTACGAAAGGGCCCGTGGTCGAGCAGTTTTGATGTGTAGTGGCTCGGATGAACACGGCACCCCAATCACCGTGACGGCTGAAGAATTGGGTGTTCATCCTCAAACGATTGTTGATGAGTTCCATGAGAGCAATATCCGGTCATTGGAGAATCTTGGTTGTTCTTGGCACAACAATTTAGATTCCAGAGGGGTTGAATTTGGCGGCGCACTCTACAATCGGACTACTGATCCGAGGCACAAGGAATTAGTTGGAAAGTTATTCATTAAATTACTTGAATCTGGACTTCTGGAAAAGAAGATGATGCAACAATACTGCGCGGTTGGGGATGATGGTTCAGTCAAATTCCTTCCCGATAGGTATGTTGTTGGAATTTGTCCCTTATGCGGTGAAGATGGTGCTAGGGGCGATCAATGTGATGAGTGTGGAGGGACGTATGAGGCTAATGAGCTATTGTCGCCACAATCGAAAATAGAGTCAGATTCCAATATAGAAGTCAGAGATTCAGAACACTATTTCTATCGTTTGGATATGTTTCAAAATGATCTTTCAATTCATGCAGATTCAAGGAGAAAGATTTGGAAACCCAATGTCCGGGCAATGACAAAAAATTGGCTGGATATGGGTTTACGTCCTAGAGCTGTCACTAGGGATATGGAATGGGGAATCAAGTTACCAAATACCGGGGACGATTGGGATTCGAAGAGAATCTATGTTTGGTTCGAAGCGGTGCAAGGATACTACACATGTGCCAGAATCTGGTCTGAACGGTTCGCGTCTCAAGCTGGCCATTCTATGGGTGATGATGCATGGAAGAACTGGTGGATCGACTCTAGTGAATCTTCATTGAAGCATATTTACTTCATGGGTAAGGACAATATCCCGTTTCATACTATTATATGGCCAGCGATTCTGATGGGACTGAATTCAAGTGGTTCCGACCAATTACACCTCGAGGACAATGTTGCAGCGAATGAATTCTTGATGCTTCAAGGGGGTCAATTCAGTAAAAGTCGCAAGCATGGAATCTGGTTGCCGGCATTTCTTGAAAATCATGATCCCGATTCACTTCGATATTATCTCACCATCAATATGCCCGAGGGTCATGACACTGAATTTAGATGGCGAGATTTCGTCGAAAAAGTCAACAACGAACTCATCGGAACCTATGGGAATTTTGTCCATCGGGTGATGACCCTTACTCATCGTTTGGAAAATGGTGGATCAAATCCCCTCAAACATTTTGATCAACCAGATCAACACTCAGATTTCTTCTCATCCATAGATGCAAATATCCAAGCCGCAATGGATTCGATGGAGAGACAGAGATTCAAGGAGTCTCTGCGGAGTGTGATGAATGTAGCTCAGAGCGGTAATTCGTTTCTACAGAAAGCAGAACCTTGGAAGTATCTCGATAAGCCCGAATCCAAGGAGCGGGACGCTTCACTTAGTGCCCTCGCGGCTTGCTGGAGAGCATGTCGAACTCTAGCGATTCTGACCCAGCCATTCATGCCATTTCAAGCAAAACGGCTCTGGCAGATGCTCGGAGAACAAGGTCGAATAGACGAGACCCTCTGGGATACAGCTAATTCTTTCGATTCAGCACTTGAATGGAACCCTTCACTCCCGTCTCCATTATTCTCCCGTCTGGATCTCGATGAAATACTGATGAACGAGAAATCCATTGCTGAATCAAACACCGAAGGCGATAACAAGGGAATACCTGACGCTGCAGGCGGAGGGAAGTACATCGACTTCGAAGATTTTCTGAAGGTGGAGATGAAAATCGGTCGAATTCTGTCAGTAGAGAACCATCCCGATGCTGATACGTTGTATGTAGTTCAGATAGAAGACGGTCCGAATTCTAAAAGAACAGTGTGCGCGGGATTGAAGAAATTCTATAATATTGAGGAACTGATTGGGATGTCAATCATCTTTGTAGCGAATCTCAAACCTAGGAAACTACGAGGCGTTGTATCAGAAGGGATGATGTTGGCAGCTGAGGACTCGGAAGGAAATGTCAGATTATTGACACCTGACGGCGATCTAGCACCGGGGTCAATCGTTCGGTGAGTCCTCTGGCTTGTCGAAGAATTCCCATTGTAAATCAGCAAGTTGCTGGTTGGTTTCTGCACCAGAATATGCTTCCAGAGGCTCCTTGTTCAATGTGAAGAATTGTTCACCAAATTTGAATGGGCGTAGTACTTGTCGGGCTTGCTTGAAATGGCCTAGGACGAATAATGAGGTGGCGAAAGCCTCAACATTTGATAATCTCCCGGGTTTTCCCCAAGATACCGGATTAGCGGCGAGAACAATCGGTAGTGTTCTCCCTTTCAATCTTGTTTTGTTATTAAGAAATTTGACCGAATCCTCCAACTGTTTCCATGAACAATCGAGACCTACCAAACATCCACCCCTTGAGAATTCACCAGCATCATCAGGACCTAGAATTCGACCACTGAGTGGATTCAGCAGAATACCCCTCCTGGGCGTATGACGAATATCGTGATGTAGTTCAGTCAAACCATGCCGTGCCATTTTTCTGGAGGTACACTTCTGTGGATCATCCTGACTGAGGTGAATTACGTGAAGAGGAATGTCTTCCAACTCAGTCCCTCCGAGACAACAGATCGTCGTAAAGATCGCCTATTGTCATGGATCTGAATCCAGTGCCAGTCACTTGACGTGTTTCATTGACCTGTACATCGATGAATAATTCGATGCTCAAAACCTTCTCGATTTTTTTGATTAAGGCGTCCGATGGACGATTGCCATTCTCAACACGTTGCACGCTATTCAGTCGTTCATTCATTCTACGAGCAAATTCACGTTGGTCCCAGTCACGTTTCTCGCGAGCTGAACGGATTCTCTGACCGAAATCAAGAGCGAGCTCCTTCTCATTCTTAGCCATGATATCGCGACCCGGACGATTCGGTTTAGGATTGTTTGAAGTAAAAATTTGTCTTGAATCGGTGGATTTGATCGGAGTCAGGGTTGTCAATCCTAACCGATCTATACATCTCCTGCAAACGTCAACAACTGCACCTGATGCTTTAGCACGATTCACAACTACTTTGTCGGTGCCACACAACTCACAAGTGCCCATCATATCACCGAACACATCCCTTGCCATCATGTCTTCGGGCCACAAGTGTGAAATCAATCGGAGTTATGGCGAATCTGTATGAGTGATTCACAAGCCGAAGGCCCAGCCGACCAAGGTAGGGTAGGGAAAAAGTCGACGACATTGGTTTCATTGGACTCTTTACAACGACAATTTAACGAATTGAATAATACGGCTCAACAGATGCTGACTGAAAAACTGTTTCTGGAGAACGAATGCAATCAATTGAAGAAGAAAGCAAATCGTCTAGATGAAGAAATTCGCAATTTGAAAACACCACCGTTGGTTGTAGGCAATATTCAGGATGTATCTGGAGATGATGTCATAGTACGGAGTTCGAATGGTACAGTATTCTTGGTTTCAGTCAACAAGAGGATAGATCCAGAGCTCCTCGTAGCCGGTGCCCGAGTCTCATTGAACCAAGACACCTTATCAATCATCGATGTTCTTGTTGATTCTTGGGATCCACTTGTTGTTGCATCAGAAGTAATCGAAAAACCCATTGTGACTTACGCCGACATCGGAGGGGTTGATCAGCAGATCAAGGATTTGATACAATCTGTCGAACTACCACTTCTAAATCCCGAGGCTTTCAAGAAAATGGGTATTGAACCCCCTAAAGGAGTTCTTCTGACTGGCCCGCCAGGTACTGGAAAAACCATGTTGGCGAAAGCCGTCGCCAACTCTACATCAGCCACATTTCTTGGAATGGTAGGGTCAGAATTAGCACAGAAATACATTGGAGAAGGCGGTCGATTGGTAAGGGAATTGTTCGATCTCGCCCGTCAGAGGGCGCCTGCAATAATTTTCATCGATGAAATAGATGCCATCGGATCCAAGCGACTTGACTCCTCGACATCAGGTGATAGAGAGGTTCAACGCACTCTGATGCAATTGCTGGCCGAAATGGATGGCTTCAATTCTTTAGAGAATGTCAAAATCATAGCGGCGACAAATCGGCCGGAACTGCTCGATAGAGCTCTACTGAGGCCAGGAAGATTCGATCGTGTCATCGACGTGGGTCTACCTGATTTAGCCGGACGCACCCACATTTTGGCTATTTTGACTAAAGATGTACCACTTGATTCGAAAATTGATTTAGCAGGTTTCGCTCGGAAGACTGAAGGGTTCACTGGCGCCGAATTGAAGGCTCTAATTATAGAATCAGGGATGGCGGCCATTGAAGCCGGAGCCAACAAAGTAGAATTGAAACATCTCAGTGCTGGCCATTCCAGAATAGTCAAGAATAGGAAAGATCCACTCTATGGTGTCCCCGAAGCACTGTATGGATGAACATAATGCTCATCAGCAACCCGATTGTGGCAAACGCTGATGGCTCCGCGCTGGATTGAATGTGTTCCCAATATAAGTGAGGGTCAGGATCTATCCATCGTCGATACCATAGTATCCTCGATTTCCGAACTAGAAGGCGTTGCAGTTCTTGGCGCAGAACCTGATCCTGACTACAATCGGACGGTCATCACAATCGCCGGCGAATACCTAGCTGTGGCAAAAGCAGCTATCATATTGATTGAATCCACGGCGCTGAATATCGATATGCGCCAACATACAGGTAATCACCCACGAATGGGCGCAGTAGACGTTTGCCCCTTCGTGCCTATCAGTTCGGGAACCGAAGCAGATTGTATCCTGGCTTCAAACATCGTCTCTGACCATTTCAAAGGCTCTATTACAATCTACAAATATGGTTTGATTGCCAGTAACCAAGATCGAGCATCTCTTGCTAATCTCCGTAAAGGACAGTATGAGGGACTGAAATCAAGATTGACAGGGGGCGAATGGACTGATGAATCCACGAGAATGCCCGATTCGTGGTCTGGGGTCTGGGGAGAATCCGAAGAACGGTTCGGGGCTTTATCTATTGGCGTTCGGCCAGTCTTGATTGCTTACAATGTCAATGTGGATGAACCTGTACCGGTTGCATCCAAAGCCGCAGGATCGATAATACGAACCAGTGGACGAGTAATAACGAATTCAAGAGGGGAGAAACTGCGATTCAATGGTATGTTATCCTCAGTACAAGGAATGGCAGTTCCATTACCTAATCATGGAATATGTCAGGTATCGATGAATCTACAGGATTACCGTATGACGCCGATGCATCACGCGTTCGAGTTGATAGAGTCAATCTGTGGTGATCATGGGGTATCTGTGAAAGGAAGTGAATTAGTCGGCTTGGTACCTCTTCAGGCGATTCTAGATTCAGGGGCTTGGTACACGGACGATGAAGACGCTGACGACGACGACCTGGTTCAGGCCGCTATTATGGGTCTTGGTCTGGATACCTTGGATGAATTCAACCCAGAGGGTCGTATAATCGAATGGGCTATTGAGCGGAAACTTGGGTGAACACATGAATGATGGGTATCTGAAGATATTGCAGTCAATATCATCGTCTACTCCTACTCCTGGTGGAGGAGCAGTCGCTGCATTATCATTAGCTCATGCTATCTCTCTGGCCCGAATGGTTGCACGGTTGACAGAAGGGAAGGAGAAATGGCTTACGGGCCACCAAGCAGCTAATACCTTACTCGAGAAGACCGACGGCCAACTCGAATTAACGTTGGAATTAGCAAGGTTGGATTGTGAAGCATTTGACAGAGTAATGGAATCTTACCGATTACCGAAGAGCACATCATCTGAGATTGAATTCAGAAGACAATCGATACATCTAGCCAATTTGGGAGCTACCGAATCACCGTTCAGAATCATATCAGAGGCATTGGATTTCATGCGTCTATTACCTCTTCTTGCAGATACTTGTAACTCGAATGCAATCACCGACCTCGGGGCAGCCTCCATCATGGCTCATTCAGCTATCAGAATCGGAGCATTGAACGTACAAATCAACCTAGGGAGCATAGGGAATCGAGCTACTGAATTCCAGATTAACACACAGAACATGTGTGCAGAGGCTGACGGACTTGCAGACCGACTCGCGAGTGTAGTTTCCAATAGGATGTGATATAATCGACAACTCAACTTTCTCAGAACAGATTATGATGGGCATTCCTTCTGAATTACCAACTCTGAGTCACAAGGACCCTAACGTCGATCACGCTCCTAAACGTCCGCATGTTCTGAATACCCAGGAAGAAACACTAGCGGTAGAGAACGCTCTCAGATATTTCAAATCTGAATGGCACCCTATTCTAGGTCCGGAATTCATGGAAGAATTACGCTCTGAGGGTCATATCACAATGCGTCGTTTTCGTCCAGAATATGCGATGTATGCCAGGCCGATTGAAGCATACCCTGCACAATCTCTGCAGGCTGCGGGAATCATGTTGATGATTCAAAATAATCTTGATCCGGACATCGCCCAATTCCCGCATGAACTGATCACATATGGCGGGAATGGATCAGTCTTCCAGAATTGGGCTCAATACCTATTGACCATGTCCTACCTTTCTCAAATGAATGACCAACAGACACTTGTCTTGTATTCTGGCCATCCTCTGGGTCTGTTTCCTTCGAATTCTCAATCTCCGAGGGTCGTAATCACCAATGGTATTGTCATTCCAAACCACTCATCGCAAGAGGATTATGAGAAATTCAATGCTCTAGGCGTGTCTCAGTATGGCCAGATGACGGCTGGGTCTTTCATGTACATCGGACCCCAGGGTATCGTCCACGGTACCACCATTACATTGTTGAATGCAGCAAGAAAGTATCTCTCTTTATCTAACGAAGATAACTTGTCAGGTATCCTCTATGTGACTTCAGGATTAGGAGGTATGTCCGGTGCGCAAGCCAAGGCTGCTGTCATCACCGGAGCAGTTGCAGTCATTGCTGAAACCAACCCTCTAGCAGCACACAAACGATACGAACAGGGCTGGTTGTCAGAATTGTATCAAGACCTCGATGAAGTCATCAACCGCGTTGAATCTGCGGTAACAAAGGAAGAAGCGGTTTCTATAGGATATATCGGAAACATCGTTGATTTGTTGGTAGCTTTGGACGAATCAGATGTCATTCCCGATTTAGGTAGTGATCAGACAAGTCTCCATAATCCGTTGTTAGGTGGTTACATTCCCGTGGGTTATACGCATTCACAAGCTTTGCATCTGCTCCAGTCTGACCCAAAAAGATTCAAGAGTGAAGTTCAGAGTTCTCTCAGAAAACACGTCAAAGCAGTGAATAATCTTGTCAAGAAAGGTATGAATTTCTGGGATTACGGCAATGCATTCCTCCTTGAGTCTAGTAAAGCTGGAGCGGAAATCATGGATCCCGAAAACACCGGTCGTTTCCGTTACCCTTCATATGTTGAGGACATAATGGGGCCAATATGTTTCGATCATGGATTTGGGCCATTCAGGTGGGTATGTTCTTCGGGTTCTCACAAGGACCTAGTCCTGAGCGATGCAATCGCTGCATCAGTTCTTCGTGAACAATTACACAATGCTGAACCCGACATTCAAGGACAGATTCTCGATAACATCCAATGGATCGAAGAGGCAGAACGACACGATCTCGTGGTTGGTAGTCAGGCTAGAATTCTCTATGCTGATGCAATTGGTAGACAAAGTATCGCTGAAGGTTTCAACGAAGCAATAGCCAGCGGTAAGATCACCGCGCCTATCATTCTTGGTCGAGACCACCACGATGTCTCCGGAACCGACAGTCCCTATCGAGAAACTGCCGACATTCGAGATGGTTCGATGTACACTGCAGATATGGCGGTGCAAAATTTTGTTGGTGACGCTTTTCGAGGAGCAACTTGGGTAAGTCTTCACAACGGGGGCGGTGTCGGTTGGGGTGAAGTGATGAATGGGGGTTTCGGTATGGTCATAGATGGTTCAGAATCTTCATTGGACAGAATTCGTTCAATGCTCAGTTGGGATGTCAACAACGGCATTGCCAGACGATCATGGGGGCGAAATATAGGGGCGATTAAGTCAATTAAACGTAGTATGGAAATTGACTCCGATCTAA
This sequence comes from Euryarchaeota archaeon UBA58, assembly GCA_002498525.1. GTDB lineage: Archaea > Thermoplasmatota > Poseidoniia > Poseidoniales > Thalassarchaeaceae > MGIIb-O1. Next base: position 54,570 of record DAHR01000019.1, on the reverse strand, counting down.
TCGTTACGATACCACACCTCGTCGATTCTAACTTGTTATCGTCATTGAATTCGGAATCATCATGATTGAAAGGGTTTGGGGGAGTGGGATGAATCATGTCTGATGTGTCTGTTCTTCTGGATGGAGCAACCCTGACCACAGAACAACTCATCGCTATCAGAAATGGCGTGGCAAGTGTTTCGATTTCTGATGCAGCGTCTGAAAGAGTTCGCAGGTCCCGAAACGCGGTTGAATCAATCCTTTCATCTGGTGATGTGGTATATGGAATCAATACTGGTTTCGGTGCACTTTCGACTATTACGATCGACGAGTCGAAATTAGCGAAATTACAAACAAATCTGATTAGAAGTCATGCATGTGGAGTAGGGGAAAACATGGCTTCGGAAGATGTCTTGATGATGATGACCATCAGAGCGAATAGCCTTGCAGTAGGACATTCAGGTATTCGCCTTTCAGTGATACAAACAATTGTTGATTTGGTTAATTCCAGATGCGCACCGGTAGTACCTCGAATCGGCTCTTTGGGTGCCTCTGGCGATTTAGCTCCCCTTTCACATCTGACTCTGGGTTTGATGGGGGAAAATCAATTCTTCATCGAAATTGATGGAATCTGGGAGCTTAAGGATGCCGACTATGTCTTTGAATTGATTGAATCTGATCCAGTCGAACTACAAGCCAAAGAGGGACTTTCTCTAATCAATGGGACCAGTCAGATGTGTGCTTACATGGTTGGTGTTCTCCATACCTTGAGCCATTTAATTGTGGCAGCGGATTCGGCCTTGAGTTGCTCTCTGGAGGCGATCAAGGGTTCACATCGTGCATTCGATGTCAGAATTCATCGTGCTAGACCGCATTCCGGGCAACAGATTTCAGCTGCAAGAGTTCGCTCTTTGGTGAACGACTCTCAAATCAATGCCTCACATGAGGACTGTGACAGAGTTCAGGATTCTTACTCTTTCAGATGTGGACCTCAAGTTCATGGCCCCGTAATCGAATTGATTTTGAATACAAAGAAAATGATAGAAATAGAAATTAATTCCGCCACTGATAATCCGTTGATTTTCGTGGCAGATGATGGAGAATTCGAAGTCATCAGTGGAGGTAACTTTCATGGCCAGATCATTGCACTGGCCGCAGATTCTCTTGCCGTGACCTGCCATGAACTCGCTTCCATCTCGGAGAGGAGGATCAATCAGGTACTTTCACCTCATTGGAGTGGTCAAAACGCATTCTTAGCAAATGAAGAAGGCCTTGAGAGTGGGTTGATGATACTCCAATATGTCTCTGCTGCTCTGCTTGCAGAACTTCATTTGTTAGCTAATCCAACAACCACATCCAACGTTCCAGTGAGCATGGAAAAAGAGGATCATGTCTCGATGGGGGCTACGGCGACTAACCGTTTATCGATTTGTTGCGACCACCTTTCAAAAGTGCTGGCAAACGAATTGATATGTGCTTGTGAAGCCCTTCATAGAATTGAAGAGAATGCTGGTTCGGGAGTAATGAGTATTCAGAATATCATGGCTGACCTCGTGGCACCGTTGACATGCGATCGCTCGATGACCAACGACACAGAAATTGTCGCTGCGATGCTCTTGGCTGGTGGACTTTCACAACTTTGAGTTGATACATTGCAAGAGCGACTGCACCTACTGCACCATCCTGGTACTAACCCACAGCCCTTCGATTCTATGATAGTCGACATTATTGATCAGAAGCTGGTTTTCAAGGAGTCGCATTTCTACCCTCGAGGAGGTGGGCAACCGGGAGATTTTGGCTTGGTGCGTTGTGGAACGATTGCAAAAAAAATAGGGGAAGTGACTGCTGGTGACGTAATTCACCATCCAGTCGAAATCGCAGATGATTTTGAAATCGGCCAATCAATACAATGCTCTTTTGATATTGAAAGAAGGAATGACTTGGCTACAATGCATTCCGCTCAACATCTTGTTTCAGCTTTCGCGGATGAATTATGGGGTGCGGCTACGGTCGGAAATCAAATCGGGCGAAACGAAACTCGAATCGATTTGAAATTTGATGACAAAACTGTCTTCCGGATAGACTCTATAGAAAATGCCGTCAATGATGCGATTACAGCGAATCTTCAGATAACTACTGCAGAATGGACTGCACACGAGTTGATGGAGGACGACCGAGTCAGAAATAGATCCTTCATCGCAAAGATCCTTTCAAGGTTGCCAGAGGACGTTGACAAACTGAGAGTTGTGAGGATAGATGGCATCGACATCTGTCCCTGTGCTGGTACTCACGTCAACGAGACTGGAGAAATTCCCAAGATTTCTATCAGTCGAATCAAACAGAAAGGAGCGGGCAAACTTCGTCTGTACTATGAATTGAAAATGAGTAATTGATAATTCATTCATTCTGGTGGGCTCGGCAGGAATTGAACCTGCGATCTTCGCCATGTCAAGGCGACGTCATAACCCCTAGACCACGAGCCCAGAATATTCGGTTCCACAAACTCCACCCAAATGAAGGATTCTCTTCAACTGCCACGGGTTTTCAAGCGAAGATCTTTGAAATTCGACCATCACATCCAGGATTGCTGCAAACACCAGCAACTCGTTGTCTTCCATTTTTCATAGTCAAGACCCTAGGATTGGTGATTGAGACATTCGATTTGCATTTCATGCAAAAGCCGGTTTCGGGGCGCACCATCGTTTTCCGGAAATTGTCAAATGATTTCAAGCAATTGTGACTCACCAATCATGGGTAATTGTAGTCATTCATCGATATGGTGGCCAAAACGCTATACTGCAAGACATCCTCCCTAATTTACAAGATCGGCAAATTCTGATAACTACCATTATCGGATAGAAGGGTAGTGATTATTAGACGAGATTATTCCATTTTGCTCTATTCTAGCTGAAAAGACCCTTCGAATCCAATTTGTAATCCATTAATGAAAATTCAGAGATGCTGAATTAGTTAATCTATTGTTGACAGAGTCTATTATAACATTATTTGTAATTTTACATTAGTGACTCGGAGGTGAAAGTTTGGATTACTGGATTATCACCAGGAGTCTGGCACCAACCATCAACATCTGTTGAATTTATGACAATCAGATCTGCCGGACCCCCCTCCCTTAACGACCCAGGTATGGATCGATCCTGTGAATCGTGCAATGTGGTTGCGGGATTACGAGTTACGGCGACTAATGCGGCTAGAGGGTCCAGACCCATTCGATGAGTTGCAAGGCTGCCTACGAATGGAATTGAGAGAGATCTGCAATTTGGGTTGAAATCTGTCGCCAGGGAAAATCTCCAAGCCTCCTCAACGCATCTCTGGAGAGGAAGTGTCAGGTCCTTGCCCAGTACGTATGGCGTTCCTGGCAGAAAGGTTTGCATCGTACCATTCTGTTCCGCAGCGTGTCTGGCTTCATCGGATGAATAACCAACATGATCTCCACTCACAGCTCGAAGTTGACTCGCGAGGGCGAGACCGCCACCATCTTTGAATTCATCAACATGAAGTCTGGAGGCAATCCCGAGTTTGTCGGATGCTTTGACCAATTCCTCCGTCTGCTCGAGGTCATACCACCCGGGTTCGCAGAAGACATCGGTCCACTTCGCAATACCCTGTTCATGAATGGCTGGTAATTGATCGGTTAGCAACTCTTCGAAATAAGATTTACGTGGAATGTTCTTTGGAAAATCATGTGCACCCAGCCAGGTTGGGTGTAATTTGATATCAACTTGGGTTTGTAAATCTCTAATCACTTCGAGGAGAGACAATTCAGACTCCAAAGATAACCCGTAACCACTCTTGCATTCCATCGATGTCGTTCCGTGTTCGAGGGCGTTTTGCACTCTCCTCGCCCCTTCTTTCATGAGGTCGGCGGACGTGGCTAAGCGTGTTTTTTCAACAGTCTTGGTGATACCTCCCCCCCGTTCTGCGATTTCTTGATAATTCATCCCGGATTGTCTCAAACGCATCTCATTGGATCGATCCCCAGCCCAAAGAAGATGAGTGTGACAATCCACGAATCCTGGAAGTACCGCATTTCCTCCGAGGTCAATGAAATTTAGGTTAGAGGACGAATCGCCCCCGAATTCTGATTCAATCGATTCAGAATCGGTGATTAATGCCACAATTCCTTCTTCCAGAACCAATCCCTTACCTGCTTCATGAACGAGCAATTCACGATCAGTCATCGAATGCCCCCGCAGTGGTTCATTCACATCCCCGGATGACAGATGGGCGATTGGCCCCGCATTGACTAAGACATGTCGCACAGCATCCATCAGCGAGACCCTTGATATGTAATCTGCCATCGTCGGTCCATGAATAGAGTCATAGTGGGGGTGGAGAGTACCGCCCACACCTTATCATTCGGACTCGTTGACCATAAGGGCGGAACACGCCCCTCATATTCAGCATTCTTCCGTCCTCACGAAGGGGGTATACACCCTCGTGAAGCTGCCGACCACCATACGAAGGCGGCACCGGATCTGATTCGTCAGATGATGGTCGCAGAATCACTCTCCAGTTCCGATGTAATGGCTGTTGCTTTCAGTCAAGGCCCAGGATTAGGACCGTGTCTAAGAGTTGGTGCCACTGTCGCAAGAGCCCTAGCCCATGACTGGGATGTTCCGCTGATTGGAGTGAATCACTGTGTTGCGCATATCGAAATCGGCCGTCAAGAGACTGGATGTATAGACCCCGTGCTGCTCTATGTCAGTGGCGGCAATACTCAGATAATCGCGAGAGCTGGCGACAGGTATCGAGTGATAGGAGAAACGTTGGATATAGGCATTGGGAACATGCTTGACAAATTCGCAAGGAGTCAAGGAATTTCTTTCCCAGGAGGTCCGAAAATCGAGGTTCTAGCCCGTGATTGGATCGATTTGAATCCAGATTGTACTGTTGATGACATTCCCTTGCCATACAGCGTACATGGAATGGATTTGGCATACTCAGGTCTCTTGAATGCAGCCCAACAGAAAATAACGGAGGGGCACGGGCTCGAGGAAGTATGCTGGTCACTCCAAGAACACGCATTTTCGGCCACCGTCGAGGTTTCCGAAAGAGCCTTGGCGCACACTGGAAAAACAGAACTGTTACTCGGAGGTGGAGTAGCATGTAACACCAGACTTCGTCAGATGAGTCTGATGATGGCTGAACAACGCGGGGCGTCAGCAGTATGGCCAGAGAAGCAATACTGCGTTGACAATGGGACGATGATCGCTGAACTCGGACGCAGGATGCTCGATGTTGGTTTCAGTACTCCCCTAGAGGCAAGTGCTGTCAATTCGACTCTCCGCACAGATCATACTCTCGTCAATTGGAACTAGTCGACTCGCTGCGAAGCCTTATCATACGGAGAAGCGGCCCTCATATCAGGAGGAAGAAGATACAGTGCAGAGACGTCGGCGGCCAAAGAATGAACCGAAGAATATCTTCGATAAGAGTTCAGGCTCTCGAACGCCTAAATCCGATAAATCCAAACCCCTGCCCTCCCCTATTCCCAAAGTCGGTCCACAGCAGAGTACTGCTCCTCCACCTGTAGTTGGTGTGTCCAAAAATCAGCCTCTACCCCCTGATGTACAAACATTGGATTCGACAGAATCGGTCACAGATATTTCTCCCGAATCAGGGGGAAATGAATCAGAAACGATACTTGAAGAACAGATTTTAGGGGAAACCACAAGAAGAAGTCGCGGTTTGATACTAAAGGACGAAAAGTCCTCTACGGATGAAGAGGACAGCTTGCCGAAAACAAGTAAGAGAGCCACAAAAATAATTGAGGCTTCCAAGGTTAGAGCGGCGGCGACCACTGTTGCAGCACGAAATTCGAGATTGGCAGCCCCGGCATCCACTGCGACCAAACCACCTGTTCGAAAACCGAGAAGGCGGCGGATCAAACCGAGTTTCCAGCCAGCTACTAGAGAACGACGACTTGATCGTTCCAGACATATGGAATACAAATACGAAGTCAGGAGTCTTCTGATCAAACTGGATGTGGCTGAGGAATTCAGATCTTCTATATTGGGATCCATCTGGGCTAAAGGTGAACGGCAGACCTCAGAAGCAGCCCGCGAATACATTCGTCAGAAGGAATCTGAAGGGGTTCTTTCAACAGATCAGACTGACAGATTGATTGCAGTCGTAGACAACTATACTATTCGCAGATAATGCAGTTTTCATTCACCCTTCTCATCATCCGTCGTGAACATAGGGTTCATTGCCCGGATTGATTCAGATATCCAACAGATGAAGCGTGATAGCGGCAATGACTCTTTGAATTCGATTAGGGCGAAAGTACCTACGAAGGAATCTGCCATTGCTGCTGGACATCCAGAAAATGGTCACCAAATTCCCGGAGACCCCCCCTATACACGAGGAATCCATGAGTCAATGTATTCATCCAAATTATGGACGATGAGACAATATGCTGGATTTTCGAGCGCATATGCGACCAATCGCAGGTTCAGGATGTTATTGGATCAGGGCCAAACAGGCATCTCTGTGGCGTTCGACCTGCCCACTCAATTAGGGCTCGACTCAGATCACCCGACATCAGAAGGCGAAGTGGGCAGAGTAGGTGTTCCGATAGATTCGATCCATGACATGAGAAGGTTGCTGGATGGTATCGATTTGAGTGAAGTTTCAACTTCGATGACCATCAACGCGCCCGCGACTACGCTTCTTGCCCTCTATGTCGCCGTTGCTGATGAGAATGGAATCCCCAGGTCTCAATTGAGAGGAACAATACAGAATGACATCTTGAAAGAATACATCGCCAGAGGATTGTACATATTTCCACCGGAAGCATCGATGAGATTGACAACGGACCTGATGAATTGGTGTAAATCCAATACACCACGATGGAATACGATTTCGGTCAGTGGTTATCATATGAGAGAAGCAGGATGTACAGCTGTCGAAGAAATTGGATTGACGCTCTCCAATGCCCTCCAATACGCGCGTTCGGCAATTGAATCGGGGATGAAGTTTGATGAATTCGGACCAAGAATGTCTTTCTTCTTCGGCTGTCATAACGATTTCTTCGAGGAGATAGCGAAGTTCAGAGCTGCTCGTACTCTTTGGCACGATTTGGCATCAGAACACTTTCAACCCACCAACCCTAATTCAACAAAACTCCGCTTCCACACCCAAACGGCTGGCGTGACTCTCACTGCACAACAACCTGAGAACAACACCGTCAGAGTGGCCTATCAAGCGCTCGCAGCGGTCTTAGGTGGAACACAATCACTGCACACCAATTCTTACGACGAGGCTATTGGATTACCGACTGAGGATTCTGCGAGGTTAGCACTACGGACGCAACAAATACTTGCTTCTGAAACGGCTATAACCTCCTCTGTCGACCCTCTCGCTGGCTCATATCTCGTTGAAGAGTTGACTGCACGATTATATTCCGAATCACTCGAATTAATCAATGATATTTCGGACCGTGGTGGCTCATTGGCCTGTGTGATCTCAGGTTATCAACAGAGGTTGATTCACGACAGTGCATGGGATCAACTACGAGCAATAGAGAATGGAAAAACATCTATTATCGGAGTGAACACTCATATTGATTCTACTCAACGTGGAATCTCCTCCCAGAAACTTGATGACAGCCTTGTCGAAGGACAATTGGGAAATCTTTCTCAACTTCGGAAATCTCGGGATGAGGATTCAGTCAAAGCAGCCTTGGAAGTTGTTCGCGATGCCTGCAATACGGGTGAGAACATCATGGAACCTACGATTTCCGCGCTGAAATCCGACGCTACCATCGGTGAGATCAATTCTGTTATGCGGGATTGTTTCGGGACTTGGGTTTCACCCAGTGGTGTTTGAATGAGAGATTCAAGAATTGACCACATCGGTATAGCAACCGAGAATCTTGATGATCATGATAAACTCTGGAAATTGTTGGGCTTCCAACATGGGGGGGACGAAATCAATGAAGAGCAAGGAGTTCGAATTCGATTCTATCAATCGGCCCACAATTCTGAGGGTCGAGCCCGAATTGAATTGCTGGAACCTATAGATGAATCATCTCCTATTCACCAGTTCATTCAAAGACGAGGTGTAGGTATTCAACAACTCGCGATAGAAGTCGAAGACATTGACACTACACTCGCGGAATTGATTGGGGCAGGATTCATTGTCATCAACAACAGTTCCTTCGAGGGGGCCAATCAGACAAAAATCGCATTCTTACACCCCTCATCAACTGGTGGCGTACTCGTTGAATTAGTACAACATTCCTGATGGCGGACAGAAAACGGTCAAAAAGGGAATGTCGGACGAGTGGCCATGCTCGAATCGATGAGGCTGAGGCTGTCAGATGGTAATCTCTCCAGTGCCAGTGCCAGAAAAGAAGCAGAGACATTGTCCGAAGCTCTTACAGATCTACGGACCGAGGGCACAATCAGTAACGATGCATATCTGGAAGCAGGTGTGATTCAAGGTGGACTGATTGTTCTCGCTAACATGATCTCCCAGGATTGTGATCAGCGAGAATTGATTCATCATCTATCTCAGTTGATCACAAGAGCGGACAATATCTGTTCCGCTCACCCAGATCTCGTTGCCCATCTGGTGGCAGCGTAGTATTCGTTGAGTATTCGAATACGAATACTTGAATAATAGACGTACCATCGCGTGGTTATGCCAAAAATCAGTCTGGACATGCCACGTCAGTTGCTTGATGATCTGCGAATTCATGTCGGTGACGAAGGGAAATTCGTTTCCGTCGCCGATGCGGTCCGAACTGCATGTAGGAAAATGTTAGACCATTTAGACGAGATTGATGCAAGACACGGAAGGGAACTGAATTCAGAGGTGAACGATAATGAATGAAAAGAGGGATGAGGCGATTCTGGCTGTACGTACTTTGTTAGAATATCTCGAAGGTGGTGAAGCTGGTCGTGAAGGATTGACGGAAACGCCTGAAAGAGTAGTTTCCTCTTGGGAACAAATATTCCAAGGATATGGTATGAATCCGAAGGCTGTATTGGATTCGACATTCAATGCCGAAGGTTATGATGGAATCGTACTCCTTCGGGATATCGAGTTCCACAGTACATGTGAACACCATCTACTCCCCTTCAACGGTAGAGCACATATTGCATATATTCCCACCGAGAGGATTGTCGGCATCAGCAAATTGGCGCGGATCCTGGATTTGCATTCACGTCGCCTCCAGAATCAAGAAAGAATCACGAAAGGTGTTGCTGATGACCTAGAAAATGAATTGCAGCCGATGGGCACTGCTGTGATCATCGAGGCGACTCACAGTTGCATGCAATGTCGAGGTGTTATGAAACAAAATGCTATCATGACTACCAGCGCAATGCGCGGAGTATTCTTCGACAATTCGGAGGCCAGGACTGAATTAATGCAATTGATTCGCAGTGCACCACTCAGCAGATGAGGTGAAACTTTGACTGTCACGTATCCAATTGTAGAAATTTTCTACTCTGTACAAGGAGAGGCATTTCATTCCGGAATTCCCCATGTGTTCATTCGGTTCGGTGATTGTAATCTGCGTTGTGAATGGTGTGATACGGATTTCATGAAGTATGAAGAATGGTCCCTGGAAGAAATTTTGGATGAAGTCGATTCTTTCGTTTGTGACAGAGTGATATTCACCGGAGGCGAACCATGTCTACAAGATCTTGAAACGATTGGAAAGTCCCTGAAAGAAAGAGGGAAGTTACTTTCCATCGAGACAAATGGAACCATACCTGTGCCTGATATCATCGATTGGATATGTGTATCCCCGAAGGACCAAGTCTATCCCAATGTTGCAATAAAGCAACGTACAGGGGATGAACTCAAGGTCGTTTACTGTGGACAAGACCTCTCATTATACGACGACCTGCGGAATGGCTTCGATCATTTGTTCCTCCAGCCTTGTTACATCGAAACTGAGAGTGTCGAACAGAACGGACAAAATTTCGCAGTGGTAGAGGCTCTGGTGAAGGATAGTCCTGGATGGAGACTATCCCTCCAGACCCACAAATGGATGGGTGTGTTATGATTCGTGCTGTGATGGCACTCTCTGGTGGGATGGATTCAACTGGCCTGTTGTTGCGGTTGTTGGCTGATGGTTACAAGGTCAGTTGCATTTCCTATGAATATGGTCAGAAGCATCGAATCGAACTTGAACGTGCGAAGGCGAATATCGAATATCTCGAAGGTGAGGGGCATCGGGTCGAGCACAAAATCGCGGATTTATCCAGCGCCATGTCTCTCTTTCATTCGGCACTGACCTCGGACGATATCGAGGTACCTGAAGGGTATTATGAGGAAGAACAGATGAAAATTACTGTGGTGCCGAACCGCAACGCTATCTTCGCCTCGATTCTCTATGGTTATGCACTGAGTGTTTCGCACCGTGAGGACTGCGATGTAGATATCGCCATGGGTGTTCACTCTGGGGATCACGCGATCTACCCTGATTGTAGACCGGAATTCTACTCTGCAATCGCTGGGGCATTCGCTCTGGGTAATTGGGGTAGTGACCGAGTGAGTTTCCACCTTCCTTATATCGATGGAGATAAAGAGACGATTCTGCGAGATGCCCTAGAATCCTGTAGCGTTCTCAATCTAGATTTCGAGAGAATCTTCGAGAACACTATTTCCTCTTACAATCCCGATTCTGAGGGTAGGGCCAGCGGTACAAGTGGGGCTGATATTGAACGAATCCTAGCATTCCATGCTCTGGGTCGGGAAGACCCAATAGAATACACTAAACCATGGAAAGATGTTTTACAGGGAGCGTTGAATTCTCAGTTGAGATTTCATGTAATGAAACAAAATGGCACTGAACAAGCTTTCAGTGGCGAGTTCGATAAACACTTCGAAGACGGAGTATATCGCTGTGCGGATTGCTCAAAACAATTATTTGAATCTGACATGAAATATGATTCGGGATGTGGATGGCCGTCCTTTAATCGTGAAATTTCTGACGCGAAAATTCGAAGGATAGAGGATCACAGTCATGGAATGATCAGAGTAGAATTGCGCTGTTCTAAATGCGATTCCCATCTAGGCCATGTTTTTTCTGAATCAAAAGGTGAGAGATACTGTATCAATTCCATTTGTTTGGAATTCACAGGAGAATAATACATGACTACAACAATTCGAAGATTCATAGAAACCGACACAGGACATCGGGTTCCGAATCACAAGAGCAAATGCAAACACCTTCACGGTCACCGGTACCGTTGGGAAGTCGAAATAGAAGGTGATGTCGTAGGCGATGAAGGTGTTTCCGAAGAGGGGATGTTAATCGACTTCAGCGATGTTGCTGCGATTCTGACCCAGCAGATACACGATGTAGTCGACCATGCGTTCATCGTCTATTCAAGCGACAAGGAAGCACTGTCTGCGCTTGCAGCGATGGGAGATGGGCACCGAACTGTCGTTGTTGATTTTATTCCGACAGCAGAGAACCTTGCCAAGTGGGCTTTTGAACAGGTTGATTCACACATCATCACTGCATACGGAAATCGACTTCAATTAGTCGCAATGCACGTTCGGGAGACTCCAAAATCCTGGGCTTCGTGGCGAAGAGAATGACGCGTCACTCCTCTTCAAACGCGTCTGCTGACTCTGATATCACGGATAGAATTCGATGGATCTCATCATCTTTCGGAAGACCTCTGAGTATCACTCGCAAGAGTGTCTCTTCGATTCCACCCCGCCTATGGTCACGAGTGGGAACATTTCTTGATAATCGATGCACTTCTTGTCTGAATCTGTTTCGCAATTCAGGAGAAAGCAATCTCTCTTCTGCTCCTGCTGTTATCACGTCCGTTGACTGAGTGAACCAAGCATAACAAATCACAGTCACAGCGTGACTGAGATTGAGGATAGGGTATCCCTCCCAAGTAGGTATTGTCACAAGTAAATCACAGGCCCTGAGTTCATCGTTCAACAAACCCACACCCTCTGGACCGAAAACCAGGGCTATCTTCCCCTCTACTCCATCCAATTGCTCCGGTAATTCTTCGGGCAACAAAAAATGACGTAGTTCAGTTCGATCTCCAATCTCCCTCTTTCCCGACGTGCCGATAACCAAAGATGAATCTGAGATCGCATCACCAAGTGTTTCGAAAACGCCAATATTATCTATCACATTTTGAGCGTGTTTTGCCCTATTCCGTACATCTCTACTCCACTCTCCGGAATGGCCTACAATTCGCAGATCGGTGAATCCGAAATTCAACATTGTACGAGCAACGGCCCCGATATTCCCATCATGGGAGGGATTTACGAGAACGATCGATACCCTATCGGTGTGATCCGGAAGTAGAATTGGTTCTCGGCCACCCATGCCCTTCACCTAGACGAAGAAGAGTTGAGTGATTATCTCCACGGTTAGGAGATCAATCAGTTCGGCGTTGGATGTAGCAGGTGATATATCCGGCTATCCAGTTACGCATGCGGTTATTGTCCACATCAGTGTATTCAGCCACCAGGAGCTTATTGGTGTCGAAATCATCTGTGAAGCGGTCAGGATATATCTCCAGAAGACGCACAGCGCGACTCTTGATGAATGACGGTCTGATATTGCCCAAGATTCATTCCTCCGCTAATTTGACTTCCAACGGAAATCCTTCTTCGCGAGTGCAGACAATTCGGATTTTTCGAGGGGGTTTCTGCATTCCTCTTGACCAAATAACTTCATTCACAGCCTGGTCTATCCAAATATCTTCATCTTCTTGAATTTTCATGTGTTGAGCAACATGACGCTTTATCTCCGCCATTGCTCTATTGGCCCTCTTAGTCCGAGGAACGTTCCATGCTGCGCGGAGTGGAATGACCATTTCTTTCACTTCAGTCATCTAATCACCTTTGAAGTTTGGAACGGCGCCAGTGGTGACGTTTCGGATGGGATACTGTGTTTCGATTCGTGCGAAGCATGACCCAGACTGGGACTCGCCGATTCTGTTTCGTAGCCTTGATTAGGCGTTGTTTCTTAGCGAATGGTTTGTGTCTTGCCATCTTTTTTCACCTCAATAACGAGCAAGTCCGGGGTACTTTGCTTCCGCTTCGTCCCGAACCGAATGTGCCATCTCATCCAGAATACTTTGCCCTGATGGCGTCAAAATTTTCCCCAGTGTGACATTTCCTGCTGTATTGTGAGCGTTGATGATGTAACCGGCAGCAGTCAATTGCTGGAGAATGCATCGCGACACTTTCCTTGAGCCAGCCACGGCCCTGTTAGGCTTGACACCCCTGTCCTTCGGCCCGCCGAATAATTGTGCCATGTGGTTAGCACCGATGGGTCCTTTCAGAGCCACTTTTCGGAGCACGGCAGCCGACCTCACATACCACCAATCACCCTGTACAGGAGGGCGTTCTCGATGAGTACCAGTCTTGGCGAATTCGGCCCACTGCGGAGCAGTAATGGCATCGTTGTCCTGTAGACCTTTCGCCAGAATCTGGATGAGAAGATCGGCGGGTACATCTTGGAATGACGTCATTGATTCACCTTGTAGCGAGCGGGCGACCTTGAGGCCGTATTTAACCGTGATGACTTCAATCGAAGGAATGCGTTACCAGTCAACCATTCTTAGCCCCCCCCACACAGGTTTCAAACCACCTCATCATGTGGGGGGATTTGATGAAGAAGGCATTGTCGAGAAATCCGAATATGCTTCGAACCATGATTGGGCTTGGATTGGTCCTTATTCTCGTCTTATCCTATGCAGTATATTCCAATACCATAGACTCAGAATATTATAGATATGATACTTCGAATGGGGGGGAAATACTAGTCTTGACTCAACCAGATGAAAACCTCTCAGCATGGCAGGTCACCACCAACGCGGCTCTGACATGGGTCAATGTCACGGTTCTAGACGCGCCAATTGGTTCGCAACTCGTGATCTATTCATCGAGTTCCATTTGGTATCATTCACCACTGCTGGGATTGGATGGTGATTCGGCTTTCAATTGCAAAGAATACAGTGATGTTTCTGAATCTTGTATTGCTGCTTATACTCATTCAATGGACATTGTCTCCACGGAAACGGTTCTTCGAGGAAGAGTGTCACTTGAATTACCGATAGAAGGCGTCGGGTTCCTTCAGGCCGACGATATTGTATCAGCCGAAGAACGGGCTGAGTTTTTGATTTCCTCACAGACGAAATTGACTACCTGGGAGATTACCATCGTCGATGATGATGATGAGGTGATTTCATCAGTTGGATTGCATCTTCAAATGACCGTTACTTCACACAATCTCATCGAGGTGACGGAATTCAGCTTGGACCCAGTTACGGAGGCTTTCTATGGGGTCGCGACATTGATTGGCTGTTTTTCTCTTCTCCTGGTTCTGCCCATGATAGCATACTTCGCCGGGGTCTACAAATCTCAACGAGACGAATCATTGAGATCTCAAACACCACCTCCCAGTGTGTGACCGAGATTCAATCATCTGCGTAGTCAATGACCGCGTCAATATTCCATTGACCTCGGAATTGACTAGGAAGAGGAATGACAAGACCTAAATCGATCATTTCCTGAATGGACATAGCAACTCTATAGGAAGCTGGAATCATCCTCTCGTGGAAAGTCTGTTCCAATATATCTGCAATCTCTGACTTGGTTCTAGAACCATCCATCAACTCCCAAAGCATAGAATTCAAGTCATCCAATGGCCGCTTTAATTGTGAAGGCGCCCTCATCACTTTTGCAAGAATGCCCTCTATACGCGAATAATTCTTCTCATGAACGATAATGACGCACCTACCGGTCACACCCTCCAAATTCGGATGAACTCCTCGGTCACCTATGTGGTGCCAGATGATTGGAACTCGTGTAGGATAAATTATTTCTTTCAGAATACATCACCAGACCAAGAGCAGCAGGGCAATCATGGAGGCGATTCCCGCAGTGGCAAATATTCTTGTCAGTGAAACTGATTGAATGATATAACTAGAATACCATGTAGCAACACCCCAGATTGAGGTTGAAAGCAGAAGCAATGCAGCACCATCTGATAGAGCCATGACCACGCCTCTAACCATTGAAGCAGTATACCTTCTGATTAACTTACAGGGCTACTCGTCAACCATGAAATTACCCTCAATAATTCACCAGCCAAGGTAAAATATTCAATTTATCACGAAGAATATGCTCAATCATCGTCTGCGAAATCTTATCCATGATTCTCAGTGCCGATAGGTCTGTGAATGGCAGTAATATCGCCGAGGCCAACACCATGGTCAAAGAAGGTGCGCTGCTTGAGGCTCATGAAGCGTATCAGTCGATCGTCGAAGAAGAACCTGAAAATTCCGCGGCGTGGTATGGATTAGGTGTCATCTCGAATAAACTGGGATTTCATGATTCGGCAATCGAATATTTGGAACACTCTTTTCGACTTAACAAAAATCATCCACCTACAGTTGCAAATCTTGCTATTCTTTACTCAGGCAGCGAACCTGAGAAGGCCAACTCATTTGCCCAGTTAGCATTGGATTTGGGTCTCGACGATGGTAGACTCCACGAATTAGCATCAAGATCAGATTCCGAAGTTATAATCGTGGATGGTCAAACATCTGATCCACCCGGTGAGAATCAAGCTGAAACAGAACTTGTCCCACTCCTTCAATCAACGACGGTCACCACAACTCCCACTCAACCTCGAAATGAATTCATCGAATCTGAAAACGCCTCTGAGACGGATGAGATGACGGAAGCAGATTTAATAACCCAACTGTCTAAACTGATTCGTGACGATGAATTCAAAGCGGCTTTGACAATATTAACATCAGCCCTGGAAGGAGAATTCAAGGAATCCCCCTCTCTATGGCATCTGTGCGGTTTGTGTTTGTCAGAAATGGGTCTGCATGCTGATGCTCTCGGAACTATCCAGTATGCTCTGACACTCGATGAGAATCATGTCGCTTCTCTCCACTTGATCGGACAAATGCTCTGGAATTCAGATCAGAAAGACGAAGCCGAGGTGTTCTGGAAAAAAATTGCTGAACTCGAACCAACAAATCTGATTCTACAATCTCTACCGCAACAAGAAAGTCAGGAAATCTTGGAAGAATCAACTACGAATTCGTCTGATTCAGAAGTTTCAACGCAGCATCCAGAGCAGCAGACAGAGGAAGACTCACGCCCGCTTATAGAGGGAGTCGACGAGGCAGACAATACCGATTCAATCGCTCTTGAGGATTCCCTCGTCGTGCTAATCCAGAATGCGAGAAAATATAGTGAAGGGGGAGAACACTCAACTGCAGTTCAAACATGGAAGACGATAATCGAACAATATGGGTCGACGGCGAAATCTTGGCACGGAATGTCCGATGCTCTTGAGGCGGCAGGGCATTTCCAAAAAAGTGATCAATGCAGATTAAAAGCGGAGGAATTGGAATCTTCGAAATCCGAACACGAGGCGCAAACGGATAAAATTAAGGAGGTCGATCTCATTGCTGCTGCACAAATTGTAATTCAAAAAGTACAGCCGACTGAAGATAAAGGAGATGATGATGTCAATACCTCAATTGAATGGTACAACAAGGGACTCTCGTTGTTAGCAGATAACAAGGGTATCGAAGCCTTGCAGTGTTTCGAGAAGACCGTCGGAAGTGCTCCGAGGGAAGAAAAAGAGCTGCGAGTTCGAGCACATAATGGCCGAGGTAATGCTTTGCACCAATTAGGCCAATACGTCGAAAGCATCCAATCCTATCATCAAGCGATATCCATGGACCCAACCATGGTTACTGGTAGAACCATGTACAATATGGGTTCGTCGTACGCAGCGATGGAACACTTCCTAGACGCTGTCAGTTGCTTCGAACAAGCTCTTGAGAGGGATCTTGAAGAAGAAGAGAATCTACTGTGTAGAACTCAACTGAACAGATGCATGCTGCTTCTGAAGGAACAGCAGAAACTAGACAGATTACGTGCCTGAAGGCGAATTATGCTGGGAACGATATAATTCATACGAAATTGATTCGGCGTCGTCCAGAATACACCGTCATCCGATCCTCACGAACGAAGGCAACCAATGTCAATCCGTGTTCAGTAGCAAGTTCCACTGCCAAGGTACTCGGGGCTCCAACTGCAGCAAACACAGGTAATCCCGCCCTGATTGATTTCTGAACGAGTTCAAATGATGCGCGACCTGAAACCACCACTAAGGGGAAATCCATTGGACTGAGTTGTTGTTTCAACATCGCCCCAATCAATTTGTCAAGAGCATTATGCCGGCCGACATCTTCTCGGATTAATGACAATCGCCCGGAATGACTGAACAGAGCGCAAGCATGAGTCCCTCCCGTCACTCTGAATATATCCTGACGATCTTTCAATTCGCGTACCGACTCAGTTATCATTCCTGAATCAAGTGATAAACGTTTATCTAAAGTTGGACCGTGCATATGCAAGAGATTGGAAATGGATTCTTTACCACAGATTCCACAAGCGGAAGATCGAGTAGACCTTCTGACATGATCCTCTGGTTGGAAATTCGATTGTTTGGAGAGATAGACTTTCGCATCATTCTGAAGAATTTCAACGTTTTGAACTTCGGCTGCCGAATCAATCACACCCTCAGTGATACAATGACCCAAGATGAGATCTTCGTCCTGTCCCGGGGTCCGCATGGTTATACCGAGGGAAAATTCGACTCCATCATAGGATACTACTCTGATGCTCAATGCTGCCTCGATTGCAACGGGTTCGGATAATCGTCTGGTAGAATGACCTTCGAATCGAACGACATCCTTCTCCCGATAACCCTCCATGAATCTCACAGAACGGCCTCATGTCTTGGATTGACCGATTAGCATCTCCTCACTGCAACTGTTGATATATCACCCGCTGGTGGGTCTGTTCATGGGAATTCTTGGCGGTACCAGCTTCTCGTTACCAGTCGCGCAATCCTTCGATGTCGTCGACGTGAACATCGAAGTCACGGAATCTGCAAGAGTAGCAATCAAGCAAGCGATTGGTGCTGATATCGAAAGTCACGTCTTGATCATCAGCGCCCAGTCTGGAGGCTGTTCAGGGTATCTGTACGATATGAAGATAGTCGAATGTCCAGAAGAAGAGGGTTTCCAGACTATTCTTGTGGATCAGGTCAAGGTCCTTGTACACGACAAGGATAGTGCTCTACTGAATGGTCTCAGCCTCGACTTCAAAGACAGCCTGATGGGAGGCGGTTTCCAGATGAATAACCCGAACGCCGATCGCTCCTGTGGTTGTGGTCAGTCTTTTGGCTGAGTTGATTCGTGTGATTTATACGGACAATCAGAAGCATCCTGTTACAGCCTTCCTCCAAAACTGTAGCATAACCGTAATACGTGGTGAAGATGCACAAATCGTTCTGAACAGAAATCTAACGATTGATATTAATCAATACCCTGACAATGCACGAATAGAATCCTTACTCTGTGATTCCACTGGGAGAATTTCGGATCGATTCATACATGCTAACATCGATGAACAGATCATATTGATTCACAATGAAAAAATGGGTGATCAAACCCGTCAGAGATTATTGGCTGGAGTTTCCTGGGATGAATCGGTTGACATATTGAATGCAGATTCCGTTTTATCCCATATCACGATTACAGGCAACGATTCATCCATTCTATTGAGCAAATTAGGTGTGAATCCCAAAGAACTGAAATCTGGAGAATGGCTCAATTTCAATGATGCGCTGATCGCGCCAAACGAGTCGAGTTCGGGAATACTTGTATTCGACATTCTATTGAGATCCGAATCGAAACAAGATTTTCTTGAACAGATGGTCGAACATGGCTGTGTTATCGGAAATGAATCACAGTGGGACACTTTCAGAATTCAGAATGGAATCATTGGCACCGGCGAATTTACCGGTTCGTATATTCCCTATGACCTCGGGCTACATCATCTCGTAGACTTGACCAAAGGCTGTTATCCGGGTCAAGAGATACATGCCCGTATGGACAGTCGAAATGCGCGGTCGCGACGCTTGATTCGTATCCAGAGCGAACAAGCCTTAACGACTGGTGATTACAGGAATACTGACATCGGACGAATCACACTGACTTCGGTAGGTCATCTGGATTTAATGTCTTACGCCTTCGCTTTGATGTCAAATAAACACGAATTACCTGACGATTTTCATCTAATTCGTGAGGGGGTCTCGATCAACGTGTTCATTTTCCAAGATCCTGCAGATCTGTGAATTGCATGGTTTCACCTCGGTCAACCCACTCTTCAAGAGACATCAAGGGGGAAATTCGCAATGAGCCGAGATGCCGAGTGAACAGGTAAAGGGTCGGATCGAATCGATCGATCACCTGGTTCTGGAAACTTCTTCGCACATGTTCTGCCCTCGAGCGGAAGAAAGACAATTCGACAGCCACCCCAATGATGGTTGCCGTGTAGAGAACGAGTAAGACCGTCAACGAAAAAAGCACCGGATCGCCGAACATCGAATCAGATCTCAATTCAGTGCCGTAAAACAATTGACGGGACAATAAGAAAATGAGACCAACACCGACCCAGGGGCCGATCATTTCTTCGACGTATATGCCCATTGGGAGCAATCTCCGATTGCCTGTGTCAGCGAAAACCATCGAACTCAGGGTCGCCGCCCGTAGAACAGAGATGAAGGCGACTAGTATCGTGTACACCAAACCACTCAAAATCAGAATTGAATTAGAATCCAATGGAAGGTAAGAAACTATCAAGAACGCGAATAGGCCGAGAAATACCGTTATCGGGAGACGATTGATCGAAGCGAGAACCCTGTCTGGATTCTTCATTCCATCTTCTGCTCGAGGGATTCCAATTATTTCCCAACGATTTATTTTCTGGACTATGATGGCTATTCTAAGTAAAACACGTCGCTCGATGAGGAGCCATTCGAAAAATCGTAAAATCGGCATAAGTGGAATAGCGATGATAGCTGCGAAAATTCCTAGAAGCGGCCAAACAATCAGACTAGGCATGAGGAGAAAGTGTTTGATTTTCAATGGATAAAGCAGATCTGCCTCTATCCGTGACTGCCGTTCAGGATCGATATTGACAATTCTGGCTTCTGCATCCAGCTCCTTTCGATATCTACTGAGAGGAAGACCGGCATCCAAAACCCTTCGGACTTTCTCACGATAATGTTCGTGCTCCGGTTCAACTCCAGACCACCACCTCCATCCCAGAGAAAGAGGAATCGCGAAGAAAATAGGTGATAGGAGGATGAGAATCGCGGTAATCAACGACTCCAAAGGGGCACTCACAATAACCTGAGGAGGAAAACCGACCATGAAGGAAACGGTTACTCGGCCCCTCTCAGCGGGTGTCTATGAGTCTACAGTGATTCGTCATCACGGAGCATCGTGATTCATTGCAACAGCAGTCCAATCGACAACATTCCACCAGGCTGCGATATAATCCGCGCGCCCCGGACCGAATTTCTTGTAGTAAGCATGCTCCCAGACATCCAGACCAAGAATTGGTGTTCCAGCCCCAGTCATCAAAGGATTGTCCTGATTCGGTGTCGAAGAGATTGACAACATCCCCTTGGCGTCCACCACCAGCCAAGCCCAACCTGATCCGAATCTAGTCATGGCAGCGGTTGCAAACTGCGACTTCATCTCATCAAGGGAACCAAATTGGGAATCGATGGAATCTGCCAAAGAGCCCGCGGGAACGCCACCGCCAGTAGGAGACATGATCTGCCAGAAGAATCGATGATTCCAATATCCACCACCATTGTTGCGTATTGCAATGTTGTCTGAATGGTGGCTCATTAGTTCCTCAATGGATTTGTCAGCCATCTCTGTACCGGCAATCGCAGCATTCAGATTATTCGTATACGCATTGTGATGTTTAGTGTGATGGATTTCCATCGTCAGTGCATCCAGATGTGGTTCGAGAGCGTCGTAATCGTATCCAAGTTCAGGTAATTCGAATGACATGGTGTCTTCCTCTGTTACGAGGAAACTACTACTTCATTTGAAACCTGTGACTGACTCCGGACCGATTCGACTGCAAATCTTCATCGACATCTTGCTCATAGGACTATACATGGCAAGAATCGCGGTGACTGATGGTTTGGATTCATCAGCGGTTAAACAATTGAGAACACTGGGGCATGAAGTAGTTGAGAACCACTTTTCTTCTGATGAATTACTATCAGGTGCATTAGGCGAATTCGATGCTGTTATTGTTCGCAGTGCGACGAAAATGACTGCTTCCGTCATTCGTGCTTCCTCAGGACTTTCGTTCATCGGACGCGGTGGTGTTGGTGTCGATAACATCGATATCGTTGTGGCTACCGAAAATCACATCGTAGTTTGTAACACACCTAGGGCGTCCACGCATAGCGTCGTCGAATTGACAATCGGCCACCTTCTTGCTTCCTGTCGTCACATACCGAGGGGAGACAGAGGATTGCGAGATAGCTTGTGGGAGAAGAAAGCACTGAAGGGAACAGAACTTGCTGGCAAACGTCTGGGCTTCATAGGCTTCGGAAGGATAGCTCAAGGTGTGGCAAAAATCGCTCTGGCGTTTGGAATGGAATTACATGCATACGATCCGTATCTACCCGACGAGATTGCGCGTCAGAACAATTGTACCTTGCATACGGATGTCAACACGATTTTTCGATTATGTACTCACATCTCGATTCATTGCAATCTGACAGAAGAGACTCATCATCTAGTCAATGCTTCACGAATGGACATGATGCCTGGCACAGGCTTTGATGGTGTGAATTGTGGTAACCATCTCGTTAATTGTGCTCGTGGCGGTATAGTGAACGAGAAAGATGCTCTTGCTGCGTTAGAATCTGGACAATTATCGTCAGTCGCTCTGGATGTTTTCGAAATAGAACCGGCTGGAGATAATCCTCTTCTCCAACATCCACATTTTCACGGAACACCCCATATTGGAGCCGCGACTGCAGAGGCGCAATCCCGAATAGGCAGCGAAATGATCACATTGTTGGTTGCTCATTTCAATGGAGAGAGACCTCACTCTACTCTGAATTGAAGTGGCGGGTTTTCCACCAATGGTTCAGCCCAACGTGCGCGGTGTAATTATTGATTGAAGCACCCGATTTAACGCTTACAATCTTTAAAAATATCGTATTCAGCCCAACGGTGCTACAATAATGAACTAGGAAAATCGCAACACTAACCTATTCCTCAATCATCTTAAACAATTAATTGAAAAAAAACGAATAATGGAAATTATTGTTATCAGGAGATCCGATGCATTCGTCTGAGAGAGTCCGCCAACTCGAGCAATTCATTGGGAATATCCACTCGTTCGATAGGGGAATTCAGCGAAATTCCGGCATCCTTCTTCATTTTCCAGATGCTTGAATTGAATTCCATGATCAAATCTGTCCGGGAACACCAAATTACCGCCTTTTGACCCTCACCCAGACCATCTGGAAGGGTTGGGAAGGAATCTGAGTCGGTCGCCGAACGGCCGTAAATAGCGGTGGAAAGATGATGAGTGAAAAATGGGCATATCGGTGTGAATGCATCGAGAATGTCGCGAACTATGCGGTGCAAAGTCCAGTTCGCTGCCTCATCATCATCATACAAGCGAGATTTCGACATTTCCAACCAATGGCTTGGAAATACGCCGGTTGAGAAATTCTTGATTGACTGAGCCGCGGTATAGATGTCGATCTTTTCCCAAGAAGAATGTACTTGATTCATCATTTCTCTGAATTCTGCGAGAATCCAATAATCTTCAGCCGCTAAATTGTCTGGTGCGGAATCTAGGTCTTGAGGGACTTCAAATTGACTCGCAAAGCGGCAGACGTTGAACATCTTAGTCAAAACACCGAAGTACTTCTTCTCTATTTCTTCGGGGTTGATATGAAAATCGTCGCCTACCTGAGCATCACAGGCTTTCCAGAGGCGGAAACATTCAGAACCAATCTTATTCGCTTTGAGATTCACAGATTTGTCTGGTCCGCGGATCTTCCAAGATCCTGTACGACCACCTGCACCACATTCCAAAACTGAATCCGCATCAATGCCATTCCCTAGGGATTTGGACATTTTCCGGCCCCAAGGATCCATACCAAGACCATCAATCCAGATATGCTTGAATGCTGGTTTGTCGAAGAGAAGAGCACTCTTCAACAGAGTGTAGTAAAGCCATGTCCGAACGATTTCCTTCCCTTGAGGACGGATACCGGTTGGGAAGGCATTCTTGAATGTCGAAGGGTCATTGAGATAACCAGATACGAATAGATTAGAATTGGATGAATCCATCCAAGTGTCGAATACCTTCTCCTCACCAATCACCTTTCCAAGGTCCGATTCCATTTCCCGCCAGCCGCCTAGATCCTCTCTTGTTTCACGGTCCAGAACCCTGCTTCCTTCAGGAGGTGATTCATGCCAAGGTTGGACATAGGTCCCAGATGGCGGTACAACGATCTTCAAGCCATCGTCAGAATACCATATTGGGACTTCTGTGTGATACCATCTACGTCGGCTGATAGGCCAATCTATGGTGATATTGTCCATCCAATCAAGAAGAAATTGTCGGTTTCTCGGAGGATGGAATTCAATCTCATCGATCAACTCCCTCATCCGCCCTTGGATGTGTGTTTGTCTGACGTACCATTCCTTCAGTAGAATAATCTCGACCGGGTTCTTCCCTCTCTCACTGACAGGCACTTCTTGTTCCTTGTCGACGATTTGGAGAATTCGATTGTCATTCTGTAGATCTTCAATGACCTTCTCACGAGCTTCAGAAACGGAAAGGCCCGCATATGGTCCCGCTATGGAAGTCATGTTACCATCTAGATCGATCACTTGGAAAGGCTTCAGTCCCAGTTCTCGGAATACCGTGACATCATTCTGATCTCCGAATGAACAAACCATCAGAATCCCTGAACCGAAATCAGATTTCACAGAAGAATGGGTTGTAATCACGACTGATTCGCTCCTACCATTGATTTGAACCGGTAGAAGGACCCGCTGGCCGACCAGATGGCTGTATCTCTCATCATCGGGATGAACGATGATGATTCCACAAGCGCAGATCAGTTCTGGTCGAGTTGTGGATATCGTGATTTCCTCGCCATCCTCAGTCGTCCATCGAACATCAATCAATCTCGTCATGCGTTGGAGTCGCTGAACTTCCGCGTCAGCAATCGTCGTACCTTCGACTGGATCGTAAATATTCGGCCGCATATCTTCAATTATATCGCCTCGTTTGAAGAGGTCGACGAAAATTGATTGTGAAATGGCTCGAAACTCGGGTGAATCTGTGAAATATTCTCTATCAAAATCACAGGAAAGGCCCACTCGTGCTGCCGTTTCTCGCATTGCTCGAGTATATTCATCGATGGTTTCCTTGCATAGAATGAGGAACTCTGCTCGATCGTACGTCTTCATCTTCCGACCAGTGATTTTTTCGACCGTGAATTCGATATTGATGCCATTGCGGTCGACTCCCCAAGGAAAATACACTTCTTTGCCGAGAAGTCGCTGACTTCTCGCTATGACATCAATCATGGAATACTGGGCGACTGCACCGATGTGCCAGGTTCCGCTGGGGTATGGGGGAGGTGTGTCGACGACGAATATCTCTTTGCCAGAATCTGGATTAAATCCATACCGTTTTGAATATTCATCGGAATCGCTGTAATGCTCCTGCTGAATCTTCTTCTCGAGGTCGATCGTCCACCTCTTGTTCTCGATGATCGGCTTACCCATCGACCTCATCACCCTAATTGCGAGCGGTGCTGCTGACACCTGTTCTTGACCGTTCCCGCTGTAGAGGAGTTACATCCAATGTAATACCATAACGGAACTAAGTTCCGTCGAGTTCAAGTCCCTCCCGAGTAGACATCACCACTAAGTGATGTCATGAGTGGTCGGGGTGCCGAAAGAAAGCCTGCGGATAAAGTCCGTGGAGTCGTGCGCAAAGCCAACACTAGAGCTTCAGAAATCATCGATTCAGTCAGCCGACGAGAAAAAGATACGACAAGTGGAGTGATTCGTAGGTCTCGCAATCAATTCCGTCGAACAATGGGAGAAATGAATTTCACTGGCGTACTTACGAAAGCTCCTGTCGTGACAATCGTTGCTTGTCTCTTGGTCACTCTCTTCTTCCTCGGTGAATCAGGCGTCAACGACTGTCGTTCCAATTACGATTATGATTGGTGTAGTGAAGAATCTTCTATGAATGTGAATGGAGATCTCGAAGTTTATCTTCCTCAAGGATCGGATGTTTCGATATTATTAGCCAAAGTTCAAGAAGATTGGACAACAAATGTAATGGTCATTTATGTCGAATCCGAGGATTATAATGTGACGACTATTCCGATTCTTGAAGAAATCGACAAAGTCGAACGGGCTTTGAACCCCATGAGGAATGATGATGGAGAAGATTCAGTCATCTATGTTCTTTCCATATCCACTGTGATAAAAGAAGTGAATTCCAGTGCGGGTAGGGTAGTGAAATCATTCTTCTCTGGAGTTGCTGAAGCGATTGGAAGCGATGAATTGTCAGACCAGGTCAACGATACCATAGATGCGAATCAGGATATTCTAGGAAATTACGCCATACCCGACCAACAAGAAAGAGTCGATCAGATTCTACAGGAAATGCCACCAAACGCCCTTGCCAAATTAGTTCGAGACGTTGGTCGAGATGCCGATGGCGACGGAATCAAAGAGGCGGAATTAGCGGGCTACTGGAATAGGGCCGTCATAATCATCGGCATATCAGACGATCTTGGAAACACGACAATCTCACAGTTGATCGAAGATACTCAAAACAAGATCAATGCTATCCCAGAAATCGATGAGAATGGAGTCAGTAGCTGGGAGAGGATCAATCTCACGATGACATTGACCGGTCCGGTACCTATCACAAATGCTGTGACTGAGAAATCCTTCGAAATGTTCTGGGATGTCTTCCCATATGGAATCCTATTTGTGGCTCTCGGGCTATTCCTCTTCCACTGCGATTTACTGCAGACGGGCAGAATCCGATTCGTTCAAGGAGTCAAAGTGGTGATTATCGCAGGCCTGCCGACATTGTGTTCCGTCTGGATAACCATGGGAATCATCGGTTTCACAAATTATGAAGTAACGATGACTGTAATCATTGTAGGACCAATCATTCTCGCCCTCGGCGTTTCATATGGACTTCATATCACAAACAGATATGCAGAATCAAAGGGAACGCCCCAGGAGAAGATGGCAGAGGCAATGAATTCGACAGGTAAAGCGGTATTACTCTCGGCATTGACCACAATCATTGGTTTCATCTCATTGACTTTCACACCGATGAAACCCATTCAAACAGTTGGTTGGTCGTTAGCCGGCGGAATAGTGGTCGTCTACATAATGACGATGATAATGGTGCCTAATCTGACCATGTTGCTGGATCTGAAGAAACCGTCCCATCCTCCACCAAATCTATTTGTCAAGGCTGTGAATTTTCCAATCAACTGGTCTAAATTGACCATTTCTGTATTCGTCGTTCTGATATTGATTTCCGCCGGAATCAACAGGCCTAATGTCGACGAGAACATCGACCTACTGGAAATGGCCCCACAGGATGTTGATGCTGTCAAGAAGATGAAGACTTACTCAGATGAATTCGAAGGCGGACAACCCGGTTTCCTCTTGATCAGTGGGGATATCAGTGCATCTGCTGCGATTTTCAATGACCCTACTCAATTAAACGACCCATACGACAACTTGCGAGGTATCGAGGAATTAGAGGCGAAATGCAATACTGTCGATCAGACAACTGCTGTCTCCATTGTCTTCTTGATGAAAGCGATTGCGGTTGGAGTAGATGTCTCAGGAACCCCCATTTCTGATTTTGTAGATGACATAGATCAATTACCTGATCCTGCGAAAGATGTCGCCCACTTATTATTCGATAGAGGGGTGTCTGGAAATGGTTCATACTGGTGGAGTTTGGCTCTGCTTGACCAACAACCTACTGGAGGGACAGAAGCTCAGAATTTCCTCATCTATGTATTCTACAACAGCATGACGAAAGAAATGCGTGACTTTTTCATCTCGGAAGATTACCAACGTAGTCTCATATACATCGATATGCCATTCATGGATGTTCGACAGACCGAAGAGGCTGTGAATGATATCAACGACTATGCATCCGAAGATACCAGTGGCGCCATCTCATCCACATCCTTGGTCGGAGTCGCTTCTGTCACCATCGAAGTAAACGACCTGATTGTTGACTCACAATGGAATTCGCTCGGATTTGCACTATTGTTCACAGTCCTCGTACTCGGTCTGGTTTTCCGGGACATAAGATTCGCGCTCCTGACAACGATTCCGGTTGGCTTCACCGTCTTCATGCAATGGATGGTGATGGATTCCATGACTGTGTCATTGTCCCTCGTCACCGTCATGATAGGCTCCATTCTCGTCGGAGTTGGAGTAGACTTCTCCATTCACATAGCCAATCGTGTTCGGGAATTAGGTGGATCTCTTGACGCTGTTCGAATAGCGTGTGCCAGCACCGGAATGAGTCTATTCGAAGCAACTACGGTTACTGCAGCTGGACTCACATGCGCATACCGGATTGATATTCCTGCAATCAAACCATTCGTCGATGTCATCATCATCCTGCTGATCATCGCGGCCATCTCCGCTTTGCTCCTGCTCCCTGCAATCTACTCATTATTGATTAAAGCGAATATTTCACTCAGCGGTGGATCGAGCACAATGGTGAAATCCGCTGGTCTCCGCAGAACCCTGACTCGTGAGGAAGCCGGAGTCACGGATGCAACTCTGGAATTGACGCCGGCAGAAGATGTCTGGTGAGGTGATTTCCTGGTCAGACATTGGTTGATGAAGAGTGAACCGGATGTATATCCATGGTCACAATTAGTTGAGGATGGTAGAACGCATTGGGATGGAGTGCGGAATTATCAAGCCAGAAATATGATGCGAGATGATATGAAATCAGGCGATTTCGTACTCTTCTATCATTCGAACTGCAAACCTCCTCACGTTGCTGGCATCGCCAGAGTCTGTAGAGAGGGATATCCTGATTTCACTGCTTTTGATCCAAATTCACACTACTTCGACCCCAAGTCGACGATTGACAATCCACGATGGATTATGGTCGATATCGAACCGGTCATTTCACTTGAACCGGTTCACTTGGCAGATATCAGAAGGAATCTCGAATTTGAGGAAATGCCTCTGATACGCAAAGGACAACGATTGTCGGTTCAACCGGTTTCTGCTGAACATTTTCTGATGATCTGCGAGATGGGTGGATTGAATGAAACACCCCCATGAGGGGGTGGGCATGTCCTCGGTGGACGCTCGTCACTATCGATGAAGAATCATCGATCTTCTCCGCCCCGCGATCCCAAGGCATCCAGCATCCCCGGTCGGGCTGCTCGCTTCCGCGCCTGACCTGATTCCCGGGCGTGAGACGGTCCTCGCTTCCCTACGGAAGCGATCTCCGACAACCTGGATCTCTTGGGGGCGAGGCATCGACGTCAACCGATGGGTCATCGATGGCTCGTCTGCGCCGCCCTCGGACTTCAGGCCACCAATTTCGACGATTTGTGGATGATAGAGCACGTCAACACTCCCCCTAGCCCGACATTGGCGGGGTGCGCTCACCTATGAACGAAACGCTACGAGGATGAGATTATCCTCAAGGAAGTGATTGAAGATTATTCAGCTTCATACTTCGACGGACAACCGGTTTGAATCTCATTGGCAGAAAGTATCCATTCACCCGCATCTTGAGTCAAATGCCCCTTGACGGCAATTGTTCGGCCCTCTTCGAATCCATCGGGCACAGAAATGTCTCCGAATGTGATCAACAATTGATGATCATCGCCTGCCAACTGGAACGTGGCTGAAGCAGTGTCAACAGAACCGAGAGTCACAATGCCTCGAATGTGGACTTCGTCGTCTGTGAATGCGCTTGGCGAATTCATCAACTCATCAACAGAGTACTGAGTCTCGGGATCGACGGACATGTACATCAAGCCAAGCAATCCAATCATGATACCGCCGACCAAGACCAATCTATTGACCCGCGAGTTGCGCATGTGTCATCCTCAGGTATCCTATTGATGAGACTTGTCCAATCATTGATGGGGCCAGCAGGACTGAATCTAATTACGAGCGTAACCGACGGCTTCGTCCAAATCCTGAAATCCCTCTGCATCGACCCGTTTTTTGAGGTCTTTCACAATCTTTGACACAACTGATGGACCGTGGAAGACCATAGCAGAATATAGTTGAATCAACGATGAACCATTGGTGATTGCATTCCAAGCGGTTGCTCCTGATTCTATACCACCACAACCCACGATTGGAACTCGATCTCCGACAGAGTCGTAGATTAATCCGATCATCTCAACCGAGCGTTGATGCAGGGGTCGGCCGGATAACCCGCCCGACTCGGCAAGGAATCTTCGCGATCGGGTGTTACTCGGTGGAGGACGACTGATGGTCGAATTGGAGGCTACGAATCCATCGATTCCGACCGACAAGGCAGCGCCCACGCAGGAGAGCAGGATCTCATCATCGAGATCGGGCGATAACTTGAGCAATAACCGCTTGGCACCGCCCTTCCTATCTCTTACTCTATCACAGGACCGAACTACTTCACGAACATGTTCGGCTGTCTGTAATTCTAGCAGATCAGGAGTGTTGGGGGATGAGATGTTGAGTACGAAGAAATCGGCAACGTCGTATAGAATGTCCATCGTCTCCGAATAATCTTGAGGTGCTCGGTCGTTATCCACATTCTTCGAACGTCCGATGTTCGCAGCAACGGGAGTTTCCGGCCATCTCCCTGCAGCTCGACGTGCAATCAATGAATCCCTGACTGCCGAAGCACCAGGATTGTTGAATCCCATTCTATTGATCAAAGCCGCATCAGAATCTGATCTGAACATTCTGGGCTTCGGATTACCTTCTTGAGGATAGCGAGTGATTCCGCCATACTCCGACCAAGAGAATCCCAAGGCCGGCCAGGATTCCAAGGCAGCGGCGGACTTGTCAAACCCAGCAGCCAAACCCAAAGGGTGACGGAATAAACGTCCGAAGACGGTTATCGGCAATGATGGAGTACGGTACATCGCACCAAGCAGTTTCTGAGAACTCCTGCTCTGACCCATAGAAGTAAGCACGCGAAGGCTGATTTGATGTGCGGATTCTGAGTCGATGAAACGCATCGCCGGTCGCATTACCAAGCGATACGGCAAACCCATGCTACAGTCGGTGCCTGCGGTATCCTTCAAGGATTGCGGGCCATACGACACTGATGAATGGGGAACAGCGGGGCCGGTCTCTGCGGGAATTGGCACGTCGGTTGTTGAGATCGAGAGGTGTGATCGTACGTCTGCCATTAAAGTTCCAATTAGAAGATTCAGATCTGGCAGTGCAAATTGGTGATGTTGCTCCTTCGATCTACTTCGGCGTCGAATTCACCAGAGGAACAACAGGACGGATTGAAATCGAGCTGATGGGAGAGGAAGGTGGTTTGTTATCTTCTGAGATTCCTGACGACGAACTCAGAGTCTGGGTTCCAGGCGATCTGAATGCCAACTGGACATCTTTGATTGAACATGTCCTGGTTTTGGCCGATGCAGGTTATCCGGGTTGCGTTGGCTGCGCAGGCCCGGAGGCTGAAATCGATTGGGATGAGGCAGCAGCGCGACGTGCTCTGCTAACCTGACTCTCACGCATACGCCACCCGCGCCTGCTACGCGCCTGCACCTGCGCGCGCGTTGTGTCGCTCCAGCCTTGCTCACGTTTATACAGGGTCCTTGTTGCCATCGCGAATCGAGATAGCCTGACTTCGGTGTGAGGCGTATCAGATAATCCAGACGGTGGTTTCAATGAAGTTGATGATTCTTGAATCTGGCGCAAAAGCCCGCACCATCAAGAAATATCTCGGACGAGGTTGGATTGTCGATGCCTGTAATGGTCACGTTCAGGATCTTCCGAACAATGGCGGTACCAAGCAAGATAGTAAAGCAATGTGGGCGGCTAAGCCTAACGAACTCCCGAATCCTCCTTGGTCATGGACTGGTCGGGCCGAACGAGTGATTACTGCAATTCGGCGTAAAGCATCAGCAAAAAATGTCGAAGAGATTTACATCGCCACCGATCCAGACAGAGAAGGTGAATTCATCGCCTGGCGGCTGAAGGAATTGTTGAATGATTTGGGTGTCATCAAGAGGGTTTCTTTCAATGAAATCACAAAGTCTGCTGTACAATCTGCGATAGATGATCCGCGAGACATAGATATGGATCTCGTCGATGCTGCCAAGGTTCGCCGTTTCATGGATCGACTCGTCGGATTCCGCTGTTCTCGGTTCTGCAGATCATGGAGTCTCGTGTCGATGGGACGAGTCCAGACTCCGACGCTGGGATTCATAGTTGAACGAGAATTGGAAAGAGAGGCTCATGTGCCGATTCCGTACCACTCCGTCCAAGCCGTCAGCGATGGAGTGACTTTCAAAGTCAGATTCCACGAGAAAGAAGAAGCTGAGGCATGGAGGGATGGGGATGGCAAACATCACCCGGACCGGACATCCGATACCGATCTCGCCTCTGATGCATTCGCAAAAATAGAAGCTGAGGGCTCGATTGTACTCGATGAAGTGAAGGAAGGCCAGACGAATCGAAAGCCGAAACCTCCCTTCACAACAGATACGATGCTACGTGCTGCAAGCAGCAGGATGGGTTGGTCCATAGCACGCACGAACAGGGTCGCAACCGGACTCTACCAATCTGGGCACATCACCTATATCAGAACCGATTCCACTCGAACGAATAAGGATGCGAGAGAGAGAATCAGGAAATTGATACTGAAGGAATTCGGCGAAAACCATCTAGGGACTGGAATCGTAGGACCTGACGCTAAGAAAAGCGCGAAGAATGTTCAAGATGCTCACGAAGCCATTCGACCGACAAATCCCGAGAATCGTTCAATCACAGAACTCGATGCTGATGGACAATCTCTGTACCGACTGATATGGGGTCGTTTCGCTGCCAGTCAGATGTCAGATTCAATAAGGGAAAGACGAAATTTGGTCGGTTCGGTCCCAGACTTAGCAAAACCTCTGCATGGAACCGCTTCATGGAGAATACATGCAGGGTGGGAAGCCGTCTATTCCGATTCCAAAGACACAATCAGGACCCAACCACCTGATACCTCATTCGAAATCGGTACGGTTTGGGGATTCACACCAATTGAAGACAATCCATATCTGATCACCGACGAAACAAAACCACCAAGGCGATTCACCGAGAGTTCCATCATACAAGAAATGAAGAGGGCAGGGATCGGTCGGCCTTCCACATACCCCACAACAGTCACGAAATTGATTGACCGTGAATATATCATCAAGGATGGAAGTTCATTGACGCCGACTGATTCAGGACGGACACTATGGATCGAGGTTGTTCCTCATTACGTCTCTGACAATGATAGTCGTGGATCGATTCCGAGGGGAATCTTCACACCAGATTTCACCGCACTGATGGAATTGAACCTCGACCACGTTGAAACTGGTCGAAGCAGTGGTCCGGATATCTGGCATTCATTCGTCGAAGAGTTCCGTATGATGCATAATCAGGCTTTGGAGACGAGGAAACTTAAACCGACTCCTCGGCAATTGAACTACATCCACAACAGGATGTCAAGGATGTCTGATGTGGAGAAGAAGAACCTCTTGGGTGGACGCGATTTAAGTAAACTTTCGGGACAAGATGCAAGGAAATTAATCGACACGATGAATGAAAACGGCGGGGGAGAAATCCCAGCAAGTGACAAGCAGATAGCATTCATTGTCAGATTGATGGATCGACTGAAACTTGATCTCGATGAATTTCTGACTTCAAAAGGTCATGATGATCTGCAAGGACTCACTGGTGGGCGGGGGGGTACCGCTAGTTCGGTCATCTCGACATTGATAGATATGGACAAGGATTCACCGGCCACAGAGAAACAAATCACGACGATTCAATCGATGTGTGAGAATCTCGAATTGTCTATTCCTGATGCCATGGCTCTGGTCGACACTACCACTATTGATGAAATCTCCAAATCGGATGCCAGTAACCTGATAGATCGCCTGAAGAAGACCATACAGAGTCGAAGGAAGAAGAAGAGAAACTGAAACTCAAGAGGCTCAGGACAGTGTCATCCTCAATAACGGATGCGCTCTCAACGTATTGTGAAGAGAAGACACTACGACGTAATCATCGTCGGTGCCGGACCGGTTGGCGGATATCTGGCTCGAAAATTTCGAGAAGAAAAATTCGATGTTTTAATTCTCGAAGAACATAATCAAATCGGACGGCCATTCCAGTGTGCTGGATTGGTCAATCCCAAGTCCATGGAGCGTGTCGACGCATACGAGACGGTATTGACCCCCATCTGGGGAGCAAGAATGCACAGTCCTTCAGGGATCTCTGTTCTGATAGGTTCACCAGATGAGATCCGAACATGGTCCGTGTGTCGCAAATTATTCGACGAGACCGTTGTCAAGCAGGCGCTTGAAGCCGGCGCTGATATTCTCCTCTCGAGTCGACCCGTCAGCGCCGAAGTGAAACACGATGGCGTTGAATTGCTTGTTTCAGTAAAAGGCGAAGAATTGCCCTTCGCCTGTAAGCTTCTATGCGGTGCCGACGGCGCGCATTCATGGGTTCGCAGAACCTTCAAACTTGGCCGTATCAAAGAAATGATGATTGGTTTTCAGATAGAGGTCACGGGCTATCCTGGCATCGAAGGACGATTGGATATGTATACTGGAGAAGAAGTCTCACCAGGCTTCTTCGCTTGGGCGATTCCCTCGGGCGAGACCACGAGAATAGGTACGTGGACATTACCAGACAGGCTTGGTGGTCGATCCTGCGAAGATCTTCTGATCCGTTTACAGAATCATCCACTATGGAAAGACAGATTCGCCGATTGTCGAGAAGTCGGTCGATTCTGTGGTCCAATTCCCGCAGGTATGATTCAACGACCACTTGCTGAACGAATCGCTGTATTCGGTGATGCTGCTGGACAATGCAAACCGACGACAGGTGGTGGAATCGGCAAAGGATTCGAGGCGGTCGATCGATTGGTTCCCGCCTTGGCAGATTCGATTCGAATGGATGACTTGTCAGCAGATCGGATGTACCATCTGACTAGATTACTGGAACCAATGAGAAAAGAACAAGCCAGATCAAAGGCTCTCCGTGATGCTTTTTTAACAGAATCCAGCGATAAGGAACTCGATGAGATGTTCAAAATCTGGGCTAGACCTGATGTGACGGCTCTTATCGATGAATTTGGTGATATCGAGAATCCGATTCCTCTTGGCTTGAAGATGCTCAAGGATATACCAGAATTCCGGAGATTGACCGCAAAGGCTGCGAAGGCATTGATCTGGGGCTGAGTCAAATGGAATCTGTTCAGAGAATCAGGTATCCACCATTCGATCATGACAATATCTCACCGGCTTCTGTTCCCATCACAGAAGTCGTTGTCAGTTCCTCCTCTTCCCCGCCCACACCATTCCGTATCGGCGCCGAAGACGGTTGGCTGGTTGAGTGGAGGGATTTGAGTGCAGATGATGAAGATCTACCACACATAGACTCGGTGACCACAACAGCTACGCTGCCATTCTTGATGCGGACTAGAAACGGTTGGTACATCGATTCTGATCCACTCCACGGCATGGCTCGTAAATTGATCGCCCCAACGGTCATCATCCTCATTCTCTCGCTTTTTCTTCACGCCATCGCTCCAGCTCTCACAGGGATTCCTCTTCTCTCATGGTTGACTGAAGGATCTTACAAGGTTGGACCTCTGGACTATCCTAAATTACTCATCTTCACTTTTCCAATCTTCACTCTACCAATCGTACTCCGGATGATTGCAAATTCTCGAGATATCCGAAGGCAGAATGCATACATCGCCAATCCACTGAAAGAGCCTGAGATAGATTTCTCAGTCGGAGATGGTGAAATCGTCTTGCGCCGACTGAGGTTACCAGATGGAATCAGAGTACGACGGATCAGACTGCAGGTCGGACTCGCGGTTCCCGAACGAGCGGCACTGCTCAAAGCTCTCGGTCGCCCTGATGATGGACAACCCCCTCCTGGGATGTCGACTCCACTTCCAGCCAGAAGGATCACGACTGGGGAAGAACACGGAACAGGAGTCGGTGAAGCGACTCCCATTCCCATCGCCCACAATCGAGTCCTGCTGCTTGAACCGATGAGAGTTCAATCAACAGGCGAGTGGATGGATCTCGACTCGGCCAATCTGTCTGAATTGGTGATCAAGGGGCCAGAAGAACGATGGCCAGGGTCGATTTATTCTTCACTCATTGCAATGCATTGGGAATTGATCATCGATGCAAGCAGAGGCGATACAGAGATGTTCTGGGTCAAACCGGTGGTAATGGGTCAGAGCGAGGAACAGGTATTGATTGGAGAAATGCCAGTCAGAAGCAGTCGCTCCGAAATCAAATCTGATTAATCAGGCTGGTTGCGTCGGTGGAGGAGCTGGCGTATTGGCCTTGGATTCTATTGTCGTATTCAACAGATTGTAATCAGAATCACGTTTTCGAGGTCTGAATCCTGCCATCAATATCGTTCTCTGTAATTCAGTTTCAGCAGCCTCCGTCTTAGTTGTGCCAGAGGCTGAAACCACATTCTCCTCCATCATCGTCGAACCTGCATCATCAGCGCCCGCTAGTAATGCCAGTTGGGCGATACCCATGCCCATCGTTGGCCATGATGCTTGGATATGATCGATATTGTCGAAGAACAATCTGGATACTGCGATATGCCGCAGATATTCTCTGGAAGTCGCGCCTAATTCAATTCGATTGCGCCCCCTGTTCCGCCGACCGAATGAATTGTTCTCCAATTGAACAGGCCAAGCGATGAAGGATGTGAATCCAACACATCCGGCTGCCTTAGAAGCATCTTGGAGGCTGCGAACCCGATCCATATGCTGGACTCGGTGTGCATTGCTCTCGCCGAATCCGATGACATTCGTCGCTGAAGTGGTCAGACCGAGTACCTGAGCCTCCTCCATCACCCTGAGCCAATTGTCAGCTGAGCCTTTCTTCGGCGATACGTCGAGGCGCACGACATCCACCAACATCTCGGCCCCGCCCCCAGGCAGTCCGTGCATGCCTGCTTCTTTGAAGCGAGAGAGAACCTCCTTGGTCGACAACCCGCATATATCTGCGATGCCCTCGATCTCGATAGGTGAAAAGCAATCGAGGGCGATGCTTGGGTGTCGCCGTCTCAATTCTGATAACAGATCAATATACCAATTCAATGGGAGTTCAGGGTGCACCCCTCCTTGCATCAAGACCCGCGTACCGCCGATATCCTCCAATTCAGAGAATCTATAACTGATTTCATCAATTGTCTGGGTATAGGTCTCAGCATGCCCCGGAGGGCGATAGAAAGAGCAGAATTGACAATTGATAGTACAGACATTAGTATAATTCACATTTCGATCTACCAGATAAGTCACTTCATTTCCCGGAATCATCGAGCGCCTGCGTAGGAGGCCTGCATGGAGTAATTCACCGAACTCTGCCTCATCATAGAGAATGGTTGCTTCCTCGATGCTCAGACGGGGAGGATCGACAGCAGATTGAATGGCGAGTATCTTCCTTGAATCAGTCATGAATTCACACTCCGGAACCTACCAGAGACTCGATTTCAACGACAGCCTTGGGGCATCCAGCAGTCAGAACCACCGGTCCATCGTCGGTAATCAGAATATCGTCTTCAATGCGAATTCCGATTCCGGCATATCGCTCTGGAATCTTGATATCGGAGCGCCAAGAACCAAAGTACAGTCCAGGCTCGATTGTCAGCACCATGCCAGCTTCCAACTCTCGTCCAGATTCTTCACCGTCTGGAAGGGTCACGCCAACATCGTGTACATCGAGGCCGAGAGAATGGCTGGTCCCGTGCATGAAGAATTGGCGTGTTTTTCCATCCAGATCCTCTCCCATCGCTTCTTTGAGAGAACAGTCGAGGATAGCAAGATCGATCAACCCCTGCGAAATCACTTCCATCGTCGCTTTGTGAGAAGCTTTCCAAGGCGCTCCTACCACAGCTGCTTCGATACCGGCTAACTCCGCCCTCAACACCAATTCATAAATCTCCTTCTGAGCCTCCGAGAACCTGCCGTTGACGGGCCAGGTTCTCGTGATATCCGACGCATAGCCATTCACTTCGCAGCCAGCGTCGACCAGAACCAAGTCGCCGTCGGTGATTTCACAATCATTCGAATCATAATGAAGCACAGTCGCATTGTCCCCACCCCCGACTATCGAAGGATAACTCCAACGGCTCTTCGAGGCCATGAAGTGCCCTTCGACCGCTGCTTGGATCTGCCATTCCCCAATTCCAGAATATGTCACTCGCATGGCAGCGATATGCGCATCAGCGGCGATGTTCGCGGCAGATTGCATCATCTCGATTTCAGATTCAGACTTGCAGATCCGCATCTCATCGAGGATGGAAGCAGGGTCGGAAATTGAAACCGGACCTCTGCCGTGCACATTTCTCGCTCGAGACTTCGTCGTCAACGCTGAATTGACAAGTCGATCGATCTGTGGATTGAGCTTCTGAATGAGATGCACTGATTTACAATCTTTCAGAGCCTCAGCGATCATAGAATCCAGATCATCAAGGGAGAGTGCCTCATCGATGGGCCAGCCATTGACAGCACCCTCGACACCGATTCTTCTCCCTTCCCATATCTCAGCATCGGTGTCTCTTGGCTGAACGAACAGAGAAACGAACCAGCCATCTTCTCGATGCTTTGCCATCAGAACGGACTCTGGATGCCTCCAACCACAGAGGTAGAGCATGTAGGAACTCGCGCGATATGGATGAGTGACATCATTCGAACGCATCGAAGAGGGATTGGTTGGAATCAGAACCAGACCATCGGCAGGAATCTGCTCGAGGAAACGCGCCTGCCGGCCGCGATATTCCGCCTCATCAAATGGCAAGCCTGCCATGTCACTCACACCTGCGGGAAGGTTGAGTCGTTCTTGAGACTGTGGGATGTCGGCCGAGAGCCATTGTGATATCGATTGAGGGCATGATTCTACTCAGCCTTCCACTTCGGAATGTTGAGTTCATCATCAGCCCGCATTCGATGTACTACTGCATAAGACAGGAACAGCAAGGAGAATACGAGCAACAAGATGGCAACGGGAAATGGTCTGACTTCATCAGGATGCACCAGTTCAACCATAATCGTCGAACTGTCACCATCATCATCGATGATTTCCAAGGTAAGCATAGCTCGGTAAGTGGAATCATCAGGCCATGAGAATGTCCGTTGGCAGCCCTCATACATCAGAGTGCCATCGAAGGACCATACACATCGCAGCCTTCCTACATCATTCACGCTATCGTGACTTCCAGTGCCATCGATCTGAGTATTCTGAGCGTCTAACAATTTGACAGATTGCCCGGCCTCGACAATCACGCCATCAATCATCAGAGATACTGTCGGAAATTCATTCTGGATGTCGAAATAGACCACCTTCGTCGAAGACAGTCCGCCCTCGTCATAGACAGTGAGCGAGAGTGTGTAATTACCACTCAAGGATGCCGAAACAGCATAACTGCGAATGTCTACTCCCATCTGAACATCCATCGGAACCGAGCCTGTCTGAGAGGGTCTACGCAGAGTCCAGATATAGTACAAATCGCCTTTCCCCCAGTATGGATCCTCAGTCTCGGTAGCATCGAAGATATGCCATTCATCAGACTCCATCGCAAATTTGATTCCAACCAGTTTGACGATCGGAGCAGCGTTGTTGATTCGAAGAGAGAGTGAGTGCATCAGATTCACTCCACCCAGTAGAACATCATCGCAGAGCAGAATATCGACCCGATACCAGCCATCCAACCAACCACTGACATCTATGTCCAAGGTGAAATCGCCGTTTCTATTCTCGGCGATACTAGTCGTCGGCTGGCAGTCTTCAACTGTCTCGGGAAGAATGCTGGGTTCGAAGAAAGATGGTGTGATCTGCTTATCAACGACCATGAAAGAAGGCGTGCTGGAAGCTGCCCAACCGCTGACTTGGATGATGCCTGTGGCCCAGGAACCGGCTTCAGGACCATAGATCAAGAAGCCAGAAGCAGGATATGCGACTCCTTGTGGAATCATGTAGACCATTCTCGTCTCTAGATTTACGGCGCCACTCGATTCTTCGGCATAGACCGTGACGTAGCAATAACAACCTCCAGTAGCAGAGATTTCCAGATCGAATGACCATGACCATTGCGGTCGACTGCTGGTACTCGATATCGCTGTCAACAAGGGTTTGAGGTCTCCACCGTCGAATTGTGAACCATTCTTAGAAACTCGCCAGTAGACTCTATTGGGCATCGTCTCATCTTCGACGATGCCCGAGAAAGTGATGATATCATGGGCGGATGCACCATTCTCGACATCGATGCTGATGAGGGCTGGATCATCGGCCCCCTCATCATCTGCTTGCACCGCAGGCACTGTGGTGGCGAATCCTGCGACGAGGAGCAGGAGAATCAGGAAACCTGCGGGCTTCACAGACCTCGGGCCTCGATTGCCGTTTTGAACCTCATGGCAAATCGTTTGAATCAACGATCCGAGATTTGCAATTGCCAGGACAACTCGTCGAGCCATGTTCCAAGCGTCTCTCTATCGAGGAACTCATGGCTCGCTGCAGCCGTCAGAATGCAATCACAAGCTGCAGCCGCCAATAATGCAGCATCCTCCATCGAATGACCATGGCCTAATGCAACTGCGAGGGCAGTCGCTGCGGCGTCGTGCAGACCTATCTGCTGC
Organism: Euryarchaeota archaeon UBA58; assembly: GCA_002498525.1. Taxonomy (GTDB): domain Archaea; phylum Thermoplasmatota; class Poseidoniia; order Poseidoniales; family Thalassarchaeaceae; genus MGIIb-O1. Next base: position 14,742 of record DAHR01000019.1, on the reverse strand, counting down.
TTGGGAGTAGAGGCGCTGCAATCGATGTGGACAGTCTCGCCTGCGGCTTGGTACAGGGTCACCCCATGCACTCCGCCGAGAACGACGAGTGCGTCCCACTCGTAGGTCTCAATCAATTCCTCAGCGGCGCTCTGAGCATCTTCACCACCCATTCTACGCCGCATCAGTTCCATGCCACGCATCTCGACCAGGACCACAGTCGCGCCCCGACTCCTGTCGAGGCCAGTGAGTTTGGGGTCGACAATCACTGGAATCTTGTGCTCCCTAGCAGCGCTGATCAACTGGGAAGCACCTAAAACCGTCACAGCCCCCTTGTCATAATCAGAAATGACGAGAGCACAACTCTGGTCCAGTGATGCGAGGGCGCTCGCCGTCAATGATTCACTGACTGAATCATCCATCGCATCGAGTGGACCTCGGTCAGCCTGCAGAAGTATCTGATCCTCGTCAAGAAGACTCTCCCTGCTGCCGAAGAAACGGATCTTCACGAGAGTGTGCCGTCCCGCCACGCTCTCGATACCAGCGGTGGTTATGCCATCCTGTGCAAGCATCTCGACAATCGTCTTACCCTCTCTGTCATCACCCACGCAAGTGTGGAAATCGACGTCGAGTCCGATTGAATTCAAGCCGCGGGCAATGTGCGCAGCAGCACCAGGACTCTCATCCGTCTGGAATATCTTCAGCACCGGAACAGGCGCTATCGAATTGAGGTTGTTCGCATAGCCGTGGTGATACCGATCCAGCATGACGTCGCCAATCAGAGTGACACGCGAGCCTGCCATTTCATCGAGGGAGGTTCGTAGCCTGCGCAGCGTATCCGTCCGCGACTTCTGTTCCTCATCCATCGTCATCGAACCTGCGTGAAGCCTGAAGCGCATGAGGTTTGGGGAACCAAAGCCAGATCTGCTATTGGGAACCGACGCACTCAAGGGATGGTGGTCCAACGCCGCCCCATGCCCACCGCTTCTCTTGGTTGGCCCTACGATGGTCCCGCCGCTGACAGGTTGTGGCATAAGTCTGCAATCGGCAGGCGAGCGGCAGAGGGTTCTCTGATGCTTTCTGCCGCCGAGATTCTGTTCTGTCATCATCACCGGAATCTGGATTTCCCGTCACAAGACTGGATGGATTCCTCGATTTCCTCCGATGGGGAACTGTTACACGAATATGCTGTACTGGAAGCACTGCGAGTGCCTGGGAACAAAGTAGTTCTCTCTGTTAATCTTCAATCGGTCGAGCACTCCGCCGATGAGAGATCCTGGGCTGCTCGCTGGCCCTCTGATTCACATCCTCGTGATTCGGCTGCCGTCGCAGAGATTCGCTGGTTCATGGCGACGGATTCGCTTGATGTCGATGATCTGCTGAAATGGGCTCAGAGCGTGTCCGCGGCCGGTCGAATCGCTGAGGCTCTGGTCGTCGATGATGAATTCAGCGTCGTCACCTATCGTCTGACCGATGCTTCTCCTCAGGGCAGCATCGAAGCAGATGGGTTGCAGGACTCACTGAATTCTCTTTCAGGCGGGATCGCGATGAATGGAGGCCGCCTTTATGGTGCAGATGACTGGAATATCCAACAAGTGGGAATTCCCACAGACGGTGGCGTCTTCGTCGATGATCTGACTTGTGAACTGATCGATTCACCATCTGGACTTTCAGTCGGAGGAGAAATACTCGCGGATCTTCTTTCACGAGGCCTGCACCCTCGCCCTGGCTTCAAATACGGAACGCGCTGGCGCTGCTACGACAAGCCATTGGGAGAGGACCACGCTCCATTCCTGATTGTTCTCCCCGAACAAGCGCCAACCGATTGGGCTGGCGCTTGTCTGGCTTCCAGGCTCGCCGCAGGAGTCAACAAGACCTGGTTGCTTCCAACGAATGACGAGGGCTCATGGTGCTATCTCGCAGTGACTCGCCCGCCTGCGGATTCACGTTGGTCAAATCCACAACGACGCTGATCACTTTCAGACTCTTCCAGCGCCCCTATCTTCAACTTCTTACTATGCTCACCCATCAATTTCTCGCCGCCGCACCACACATCTTAGGAAGGTCATTTTGAGCACTTTCACTTTCAGTCGTGGACTCTCTCCCTCTCTGCGCAATGGAGGTGGACCTTCTCGGAGGTTCAGCGAGGCCTATGGGAAGAACTGTTGCAACATGGCGAGCTCGGATCGAGAGGCGAATCGAGGCTTGGGGTCCGTTCAGAAGGGTTTTGAGGCCACGTGACAGGGTGGCGTTTCGGCGAATGCTGCATGCCGCCCGGTCCCGTGCAGCAGCAGGCGGCATGATACCTGCTGTCGATCCGATGGAACCGATTCTCCTCGCGATGCTGGTGGAGGCTTACGATCGCATCGCGAGACTCGAAGAGGCTCTGCAGAATGGTGTGGGCACTGATGAGTGATGGCTGGGTACTTGATTGCCATCTCGATCGCGAGAATGAATGCATGGTACTGTGGATCAAACACGACTGTGGTCGCACCTCCAGTTTCGCTCTACCATGGTCCTTCACCGTGCATGTTCACGGTGAATCTCATCGCTTGGATGAATTGGGACGGGCTTTGCTGCGCCCTGAATATCAACGCCCGTGCGGCGCATTGGGTGTTACCCGTCAAATGCGTCGCATCAGCCACGAGCGCATGGAACCCGTCGAGGTTCTCGCCGTTCGAGTGCAACGTCCCTCGCAGGTGCGTAGAGTGGCTGAGATGATCGATGGTAACGGCTCTTGGCGTTATCTGGAACTCTTTTCTGTCGATCCGAAAATCACTCAGCGATTCCTCCTCGAACTCGGTACGCACCCCTTTGGAAGGGTTCGAATCGAGGATGAGCGGTTGATTCCTCTCGACTCGCGAACCGAGGTTGACTGGCCTTTACCACCATTACGCATCATGGAGATTCGCGTCACTTGCCACGACACTCACGGAAAACGCAGTGCTAGAGCGCCGATTTCGTGCATCACATTGACCGACAAGGGTCGATTGACTCACGACGATGATTATGTTGATCACATCCTCATCGCAGAGGCTCACACCTGTGCTGCTCACCTACTCAGCGAGATGCACCGTATCGTGGCTGGAATCGACCCCGATGTCGTCATCACACACGATGGCGACGACATCGACCTGCCGGCGCTGCGACGACTCGCTGATGATGCTGGAATCCCACTGAGATTGAGTCGCAGCACCCATGACGGAACTCCTCGAAGTCAAGCCAGTGTCGCATGGAGTTATGGCCGTCTCCTGCGCAAAGAGGCCTACCACGCGCTTGAGGGGCGCCTCCACATCGACATGGGACGCTCCTTCATTGGCAAAGAAGGCGGCATCGAAGGCTTGTTGGAGTTGGCTCGAACCTCAGGCCTTCCTGCCGCAGACCTCTCCCGCCTCTCGCCAGGCTCAGCGATCTCCGCCATGCAGATTCGTCAATCGATGGAGGATGGCGTGCTGATCCCGTGGAAGAAGAACCGCCCTGAAGACATGAAGAACGGCGAGCAAATCATGCTCGCCGACCGCGGTGGACTCTATCTCGATCCTGTTGTAGGAGTCCACCGCAACGTCGTCGAACTCGATTTCGCGAGTCTCTTCCCGAGCATCATCGCGACTCGCAACATCAGTCCTGAAACCATGAACTGCTCCTGCTGCGACCCTTCTGACGACGACGGCAGCAGGAGAGATGGTCGCCTGCCACTCGCAACCGCCCGCGCCGCTTCTGAAATCGAAAGGCGGGCTGACTGCGACGAAGTCAGACGATTGATCGTGCCTGAGCTGGGACTGCACGTCTGCACGCGCAGGCACGGCTTCCTAGCAAGGGTCGTTGCGCCCATCATTGAGCGCCGTAACGCCCTGAAAGTGAAGCGGGAAGTGAAGGGGGACATGTGGGACAGGAGGCAGAACGTGCTGAAATGGATTCTCGTCTGCTGCTTCGGCTACACCGGCTACCGCAACGCCCGCTTCGGCCGCATCGAATGCCACGAAGCCATCTGTGCCTGGTCCCGCGACATCCTGCTGACAACGATTGACGAGGCCGACAAGGAGGGTTGGGATTGCTTGCACGCGATCGTCGATGCAGTCTGGATAGTCGATCGCGAGGATCGCGACGCATCCAAGCGTCGCGAGTCCATCGAGCGCTTGATGAATCGAGTAGATGCGCTCGTGGGAATACCGCTGGAATTCGAGAATGAATACGATTGGATCGCCTTCATCCCTAATCGCACGACCGGCGTTGGAGCTCTGACGAAGTACTTCGCGCGAATGAATGGAGAATGGAAGGTGCGAGGCATCGAATTGCGTCAGCACTCGACTTGCGACTGGATTCGCAATCTACAAGAAGAGATGCTGGAGGATCTGGCCAGCGAGCCTTTCGGTGCTGGACCTACGATTGCTGCACAGCGTGTTGAAGAAGAAATCAAACGACTGCACCGCGGTGAAGTACCTCTCAGAGAACTAGTGATTGGACGACGTGTCCGAAGAGAGACCGGCGAACACCGCGTCGTCAACCTGACCGCGGGCGCTCTGCTTCGCGCTCGCGACCTCGGTCAGAGAACACCACCCGGTCGCAAGGTTCGCTTCGCTGTGACCGGTTGGACGAGACCCGACCCTGCTGACAGGATCCGCTTGCAGTCCGAGGTCGAGTCTGGCACCACTGCGATATCGGGCGAGCGTGGAGATTGTGAATTCTACACCCCGCTCGCCATTCGAGCCGCCAGTGCTCTGCTCTCTCCTTTTGGCTGGAATGATGAGATGATCAAAGGCGGCTCGTCGATACAGACATGTCTCGAGGCATGGATATGACGGAAATCGAGCAATGAGGTCTGTCCTTGTGGAAGCCTCGCCCAAGTGATGCTGCGGTCGACTGAAGCGAGATGCAATCGCATGCTGCTGATTCCTCTTCTGTGACTGCCGCGCCCTGCTGGAATAACACTCAGCTTATCATCGACCTGCGAGATCAGCAGGGCACGCAGGTCCTTGCTTATCGGAGGAGATGAGTGACGCCGTGAAGTGATGATGAGCAAAGACTCAGAGGCTGAGCTGAGTCGGCGCAGGTCCGTCAGCGCGCCTCGCAGCAATGAGCGCCCTTCAGCGCGCTTCAACTGCGTGTCCATGAACATGCGCGCAAGGTTGGAGGTGATAATCAGTCGCCCCGCTGAGAGCCTGTTTGGTGGATCGCTAGCAGACGCTTCATCGGCGAGCCGAGCAATAATCGCAGCGGTCTGATGCGCCGTGAACCCACGACAGATGTGGAAACGGCGCAGTGCTGTCTTGTCGAAGCATCCACGTATGCGCAGGAGAGGAAGCAAAGGAGAGGGATCGAATCCCATCCCACCATCGATCCAATGCACCGGCCGCCCAGCGACCAATTCATCGGCAACCATGCGCAACAGCACGCCTCGAAACTCCCGTTTGTCCTGCTCGACCAGAAGCAGCGAGCCGAGATTAGGCCGAGGTAGAGCCAGATCGATCATGCCATCCCCCCACGACAAGGAGATGTCACGCGCTCGGGACTCAGTCATGACTCCACCCGCGCCCATCAGCCTATCAAACAGAGAAGGGGAGGGAGGGGAGTGACGAAGCATAGTGAAACTGAAGCGAAGAGAAATGAAACTAAGGTGAAAGTGAAGAAATCATCAAGCGCAATGGCTCATTTCGGTAATCGATGTGCGGCAGGTTCGCGATAGGTGCTGACCCAGAGGAAATCGGCTTCAGATTCGACGTCCAGGTACCCGAATTGACTCCTGCACCCAGATGGAATATCGCTCCTACAGATTCGGCTCCGATAATCCTCAACGAAGGAGATGGCCGCCGTATGCTCTCAGCAAAATGGGGCTTTCCCTTCCCAAGCCGCAAAGGACTCGCCATCAACGCCCGCGTTGAGAGCGTGACCAGTAAGTGGATGTTCAGGAGTGCAGCGATGTGGAACCGATGTCTCATTCCCGCCACTGGTTGGTACGAATGGACTCAGTCTGGCGATGGAAAGGACCCGCATCACATCAATGCAACAGAACGGATAATCGCATTGGCAGGACTCTGGGAGAGTGATGAGCAAGGCAGACGATTCACCATCATCACGCGGCCTGCGATCGAATCGATCGCAGACATCCACAATCGCATGCCTTTGGTAATCGCTGAAAGTGAATGGGATTCATGGCTGAATCCCAACGATTCGACGGCTGCGACTCAAAGTGAACTGATGGATTCATCTCAATCTTTCACTTTCAGCAGCCGAAGAGTCGGTAGAGAAGTCAATCGGGCCACTGCTGAGGGGGTTCATCTGCAGCAACGTCTGGATTCCCCTGAGTGACTGTCGCGCTCCTGCGGCCGCCAGAAACCACAGATATCGCGACCAGCAGCAAGATGATCATTATCGAATTACTGGGGTGGTTCAACCAAGCCAGAGGACTGTCACCGTTGAAGGATGATTGGGCGGTCAAGACCAGTGGGATCCTCTGTTCAAGACCGAATTGATCGACGAAGATCAATTCACCGTTGGCAACCATTCCAGGAGTCAGAAGACCATCGGGATCGATGTCCAGTTGAATCTCTGAACAGGCTGCTAATTCACCCTGTGTTCGGACGCTGGCAATGCGTGAGGCGGCTCCTTCAACGACTATGGAATATGTTCGCGGACCGGAACCGAAGCAACTCGGCGAGAGGAAGATGGTCGAGGTTTCGTCCCAAGCGATTACCTCCTCGAGAGGGTCGGTGTAGAATCTGTGTCCGATGACATACCAATCGAGATCTATGTCGAAGGCTGTCTCACCCGCGCAACCGACGGTTCCACGAAGATTGCCGAGGTCATCCGTCATCTCGGTCGCTTGCAGAATAGGCACTATGCTCTCGCCGGCAGGTATCGGAATCACTCGAGGTGAGGATTCTGCGGAACTTGATGAAGATCGTATATCAATCTCCAGATCGCATGAGCTCTTGGCTGTCACCGTCGCATGAACCGCCTCGCCGGTGATGATTTCCAGAGGGCCGCGAGGCGGCAGAAGCTCTATCGAGGGGGCTGTCTCTGGGAAATCGAAGAATATCGTCGCCGACTCGGCGCTCAGGAAAGTGACAGTCGCCGTCCAACTGACCAGACGACCTCTGCTGTCGCGGATGATCATGCCTTCCGCTCCGAATTTCGAGTCTTCACTGAAGACATCGCCCGGAGCGCCCGAATCCCGTCCTCTCGCCATCGCGGCATCGCCATCTGCCTCAATGACCTTCACCCAAGCGGTATCGGGGTCGGTATTGACGAGATTATTCGCTTCGTCGCCATTGTTCCGGTCCTGCTGCTCGACCAGCAAACCATGACCGGGGAGTGCGGAGTCGAAGCCTGAATCGCCCCTGTGTGTCACCAATATCCACTCATCCGGGGCTATCTCGATCCTCAGTGAATATCCTCCCTCGGTTATCGGCGAGAGTTGATGCGTCTCATCCATCGATGCATCAATGTGGACTTCTCTATCGACTCCAATCAGAGCCATCGTCGCCGCCGACGGCATCGCAGGAGTATCGCCACCGTCATTCCAGTTGCCGCTCGCCATGATTCCCCAATCGCCGATGCCGTTCCAGTTGTTACTCGGAAGTTCACTATGGACATCGTAGAGGTCGAGCGCCCCCATCTGATGCAGCATCTCGTGGACCACCGTACCCAAGCCAGCATCAACTGAGGCTATGGTGTAGTGTTCAATCGTCCACTCCCCTATCTCGAGACTCTCCTGCATACCAGAGAAATGACTCCAGAGTGAATTCGAATTACCGCCTGATTCCTGCGGTTGAGCCGAATGCAGAAGCAATAATCGATCGATCACACCATCACCATCGATATCCCATCGACTGAGATCCTCACCGCTGAGTAGATCGAGTACGACATCTCTGACCAGTTCCTCTGCACCTGAACCATCTGCACTGGAATCGTGTTCTCCTTCGATATCCTCCCCCCAACGCTTGACATTGTGCGGAGCCGTCCACACCTCCTCATAGAGAGTCACTTCGAGAGTTGTCATGCCATTGGTCATCTGTTCGATGTACTGCTCGGCAGATCCATCTCCTTCGAGTAATCCTGTCGCCTTGCTGGTTGAATAGGGATTGTCGGGGAATTCGACCTGCAGAACGAGCCATTCCTCTGTCGATTGGATGGTCATCAGTTCGTAGTCTTGATCCTGTTGTACAGCAACCGGACGATCGGCCCATGAATCGACCAATTCCGCATTCATATTGACGAATAATGCAGCGATAAGAAGGGCGATGCTGAGGACAACCCTACCGCCTCTCATCACTTCTGCGGAAAGCCCCGTTCCCTTGAAGGGAACGGATTGACGAACCTACTTGCATCATTTTCCGACGATGTCCTCGAATTGCGAGAAATGAGTCATTAGGGACTGACGACGCCAAGATTCGTTCGAGGCATTAGGAATGTCGAGCCAACCCATTCCTTGCAGCAGACAATCAGACTCAGCCAGTGATTCGGTCAATCGTGACGGCACAGGTGAGCCGTCGCATCCCGTGATGACCAATCTGGTGAGCCCTGAACGACTAACCAATTCCAATATCTTGTCCTGCTCACAGGGTTCGAGACAGAGTGCTGCACACCTCGGTCTGGCTACGCCCGGCCTGAGTCGAACATGCGCAGCACTGGGGCAGGCACCCTCGCAAGAGCAATCGAGCACGGCGATGCGCTCGATCGTGCCATCGATTCCCTTGAAATCGGAGACGAGGAATCGGCGAGCACCAAGCGGCGCGACTGGCGTGGTTCGAGCGATTCCATCGGCCAGTGCCATCGTCGACAAGGCTATCAAAACGCGCAGTCCCTCGAAAACCTCCGGCATAGTCAGCACCAACACGCCACCGCCAATCGCGAGGATTCGCCATCTGAACGAAGCCGAATCGGCTCCGAACACTCCGAGCAGCTGAGATAAACCAAGGGCGAATGACATTATCACGCCGACCACGAGAATCCACGATATCCCAGATGCCAACGTGAACAATTCCCGAGCATCATAGTGAGCGGTCACGCCCTCGATAGACTCGAGAACTTCAGCGGTTTCAAGATAACCGGGGATCATGGCAAACCAGACGAACCACAGAACCGCGGGAACGCCAATAGCGTTCCCGACAAGAAACAAATTCAACCAATTCTTTTCGTTTTCAAGCAAACCGGCGTTGGCGAAGCGGCGGAGACACCAGAAAAAGTAGGGCAGAGATGTCAGAGTCGCGAGCAGCAGGATGGCGGTCCAGCGCATCTCCAGCCAATCGTACGGCCCATAGATCGAGAGGGCCCCAGAAGGTGAATGTGACATCGTCCACAGTCCCAGCATGTCATCGACGAAGAACGACCAGATTGCGGCCGATACCAATAATGCGAGCGCGCTCTGTCGAAACACCGAATGCAACTCGAATAAGTGCTCGTCAATCGGTCTCAGTCGGTCGGACGAAAGCCGATGTGACATCTCACATCACGTCGGGAACAGTCGCCTCTACCATTGCAGAACGATAGGTCCGATAGACACCATATGCAGCCCAGAAGGCGACGAACCAAGCGATGCCGATGAAGAAGTCGGTCTGTGAGCCGTTTGCTGTCCAATCGACTGCGATGACGAAAGCGATAATCGAGGTCAGGCTTCTTCGAATGCCTTGAGGATATGCGAGTTCCATCGCCAGATGCTCAGGTCCGGGACCGTAGCGGCGCTCCAGAATCTCCCTCTGATAGACCGCGCCGACGATGAGAGCAGTCAATGTGGTCCAATAGAACAGATTCCCCTTCGAGAAGATGGCGTCCGACAATCTCTTCTGAGCCTCCGCCCTCTTCTCCGCTTCACTCTCTTCAACTAGGAACAAGGTGTCATAATCACCAACAGCGATGGTCCTCGTCTGCAATGTCGCATCGCTGTCTCCAGAAACGATGGTTCCCGGAGCATTGATCGTGAAGGTCAGAATATTCCAATAATCTCCTTCATCGGGAAGGCCGCTTCCATCGACGGAATTGCCGACCAGCCAGAAGTGAATCGCACCGACATCCTCGGCTGGCGCTGTCCAAATCAGTGTCCAAGTCCCACTTCCCGGTTCAGAATGAGAGACATCGTCCTCGTTGTCGACGGCATCTCGTAGATTCTGACTCTCATCCCAGGAGAAATCACCGACCGCATTCGAAGAGAAGAGGAATCCAGCCTCCGTGTTACCATCCGAGCCGGAGAGAGTCACAGAATCTGCGACGTTGATGGTGAACTCGTAAGCTTGGTCCGTCTCGTACATCACCGGAATTCCAGTAATCATCACTATCGCTCGAACTCCGGGGGCAGCATTGCCGTGGCAGGTGCAACCGAATCGGACCGTCGGATCTTCCTCTGCATTGAGCGCGGGTGGGCCTTGACTGAATCCGATGACTGGAATAGCCAGCAGGCAGATCAGGAAGACTGCAATCATCAACCTTGGCGAACGGATGTTCATGGCACCACCTACGTTCACCTCGACCATCAACCGTCTCATAACCGTTGCTCGCTCGCCTCCCTCAGGGAGGCGGGCATCTCAGAGGTCCTTGATGGCCGAGTTCAGTTCGTTCATCATCTTCTTGCCATCACCGAAGAGCATCATCGTCTTGTCCATGTAGAACAGATCATTGTCGACTCCAGCGTAACCAACCGAAAGGCCGCGCTTGATGATGACCACGGTACGCGCGGCATCAGCATTGATGATCGGCATCCCAGCAAGGGGCCCTTCACCACTGCGTGCGACCGGATTCGTGGTGTCGTTGGCACCAATGATCAGTGCCACATCAGCCTCGTGCATCTCGGGATTGATATCGTCCATCTCGATCAACTGCTCATAGGGCACGTTGGCTTCTGCAAGCAGGACGTTCATGTGACCGGGCATCCTTCCGGCAACCGGGTGGATGGCGTATTTGACCTCGGTATCGAATTTCTCGGAGACGAGGTCAGCGAATTCCTTGACTTGATGCTGACATTGACTGACTGCCATTCCATAGCCTGGGATGATGATCACTTTCTGTGCACCATCGATCATCATCGCAACCTCTTCGGCGTCGCTGCCGACCTTGGTACGCGTCAAGGTCGCCGTCTCAGCAAAGCTGCCGAAGGACTTGAAGAGAACATCGAACAGCTCACGATTCATCGCCTTACACATGATGAAGGTCAAGACGAGTCCTGCTGCGCCGACCATCGAGCCGGCGATGATCAGAACATTGTTGCCGATGACGAAACCGGTGAAAGCGGCGGCGATTCCTGAGAGTGAATTCAACAGACTGACGACTACGGGCATATCGGCGCCGCCGATCGGCAGAACGAAGAGAATTCCCAGAAGACAGGAGACGCCCAGCAAGGCATAGATCCATTGTTCGTTCGCGGGATCTTGAATCGTCATCCAGATGAGCCAGAAGGCGCTGGCTAGAAGCAAGATCTTGACTGGATTCAACCAAATCGGACCCCAGGTGGGGAAGCGCACCCACTTGCCACTGAGTGGAATGGTGAAGCCGCCCTTCAACTTCATCATCGCGACCAGAGATCCAGTCAATGTGATCCAGCCGATGAGAGCGGTCAGGCCGATTGCGACCCAAGTTGCGTAGAACTCAGTTGGAAGTTCAGGTATCGAATCTGATTTAATGGCCCGAAGTGCTTCGGACATGCCGACGAGAGCGGAAGCGCCTCCTCCGAAGCCGTTGAACATAGCTACGAGTTCGGGCATTCCTGTCATCTCGACCCTCGTGGCCATCACCACACCAATGATGCCGCCAACGGCCAGTCCAGCGATAATCAACTCCCAGCCAATCACCCCTTCAGTCTGCAATTTCGCCAAGGTGACGAGGACGGCGAGCAACATACCCAAGGCGCCGAGCCGATTGCCATCGGGAGCTGTTTTCGGGCTTGAGAGCTTCTTGATTCCAAGAATGAAGAGTGAGGCGGATACGAGGTATCCAATGTCCCAAACAACTGGGTCTACCATTCACTTACCTCCCTTTCGGCGACGGCCAGCAATCATCTCGAGCATGCGATTTGTGACCATGAAGCCGCCGACCACATTGATCGTGGCCATGACCAGAGCCACAAAGGCCAACAGGGCCGCAGTGTCGGGGTTTCCGCCGTTGAATTCTGCGTTGGAGAGAATCAGGGCGCCGACGATGGTGATTCCCGAAATCGCATTCGCACCCGACATCAGCGGGGTGTGAAGAGTTGCAGGAACCTTGCTGATCAATTCAAAACCCAGGAAGATTGCCAAGATGAATACAGTGATGCTTCCGACCAAAGCGGCTAGTGTGAGACTCAATTCACCACCCCCGCGAGGCGAGTCTGCTTGTGGTGGATCTCGCCTGCCATGCAGATGAGCACGCCACCCATGCCTGGGATGTGGAAGTCGGAGCCATCTGGGGCGCCGACGAGGACATCATCATCCTCGCTGATGTCGAGTTCACCCTCATTGAAGATGGAGGTGATGAAATTAGTCAGATTGTTGGAATAAAACATGCTTGAAGTCGTGGCCATCGTGCCGGGAAGGTTGGTCGTGCCGACGATGGTCACGCCATTGTCAGTGGTATAGATCTCATCGACACGGGTCAATTCACAATTTCCACCAACATCAGCATTCATGTCGACGATGACTGCGCCAGCTCGGAAGTCCGCGACTGCGCTGGCAGGCACTGTGATTGGTGCGGGTCGCCCGAAGATTCTGGCGGTGGTGACGATGATGTCAGCATCCTGAGCAACGGCACAGACGGTGTCGTTGACCTTCTGGATGAATTCGGCGGTCAGGGGCTTAGCATAGCCTGATTCATCCTCGAAATCATCCATCCCTTCGACTTCGATGAATCGGCCTCCGACCGATTCGATCTGCTCGGCGGCCGACTTGCGTACATCTGAGGCGTAAACGATTGCACCGAGTCGCTTGGCGGTGGCGATGGCTTGCAGACCGGCGACGCCGCTGCCCATTATGACGAATTTCGCGGGCCGGACGGTACCGGCTGAAGTGGTCATCATCGGGATGCTCTTGGAGACGTGGGACGCACCGAGCAGGACTGCCTTGTACCCGGCGAGATTGTCCTGACTTGAATTGACGTCCATCGACTGGGCACGAGAGAGGCGCCGAGGTATCATGTCCATCGAAAGAAGTGTGATGCCAGCGCTCAGGCAGTCTCTCACGACTTCTGGATTGCGGAATGGATCGGCCACGCAAGCGACAGTCTGTCCCTCTGTCAATTCGTTGACATCGGGAAGGGCGATTGCAATGATGAGGGGGGCGGCAATCGCCTCGTCTCGAGTCACCACCGCAGCACCGATCGACTCGTACTCAGCATCGCTATGACCGGCGAGTCGTCCAGCTCCGGATTCTACGATGACTTCAAATCCGGATTTAGCGAGTTTCTTCACAGAATTCGGAACGATTGCGACTCGATTCTCACCCTCAGGTTCTGTCAGGACTCCCAATCTCATACAATCACACGCCCAAGATGAGCCTATGGCTCATGCAGGATGAAGCGAGCGACCCGCACTCGATTATTGAATCAAACGGATGCCGCAGTTCTGCAACCACACCCGAAACGCGTCAACGAAGCCACTCAGAAGAGTATCAGATAGGCGGTCCCGAAGACGGCCACGTCAGCGATTGCGTGGGAGATCCAGCAGGCTGAGAGTGAATAATATCTGAGATACAACCACGACCAGATTCCACCAGCGACGAGGATTCCTATCGTGGCGAGAAGAGTCTGCCACCAGACGAAATAGAAACTGAGAGCGACTGTGTGGTGAAGCGTGAATATCGCGGCTGAACCGATGATACTCAAGGTTTGACTGCCAGTCAGTTCAAGCAACCGCTCACCGACGAATTTCCTGAAGACGAACTCCTCGACGAGACTGTTGAAGATGACCCAATAGACCACTCCGATGAGGAATGTGTTGCGATCTAGTAACCCGGTCGAGCTAATCTCAGCACGCATCTTCTCGATATCTATGGATTCGCCTAGAATCGTGTAAGTTGCGAGGATGATGAAAAACATCCCTGAACCGATGATTAGGCCTGATCTCTCCCCCTCACGAGTTCTTTGTAGACTGAACTTTGAATTGTCCACCCGATATAGCCAGTAAAGTGAAATAGCAATTATCCAGATTTTCGCAAAGATGAAAAAAACCTGTGTCAAGAATTCTGAATCTGACACTTGAAGTGCAAATACAATCGAAGTCGTCGGCATCGCGGCAACCAGCAATAACGCTAGAATGGATTCCCGACGCCTCTCCATCAGAGCAAGGATACTCAGTATCTGCATTGAGCGTTGTGCCGCCCCGAGGCGACCTAGCACTCTACCAAAGGCTAAGGCTCGATTGCCGTGCCTTACGAATGATGGTGACTGACGAATGAAGCAGTGTGGAAAAATGGAATGACTGAATCTATGCCAATCTGGAATATATTCTCAATCGTTAATGCTCCAACCAAGATATACGACATTGTTTTCTGAACTTTGAGAGATTCTACTGGTGAGTGAATGACAACAGTGCAAATCAATGTCGACAATCGCCAAGCTAAGCGAAATGTCGCTGTCTTGTTCTACGCACAGGCGATTCTCGGTTCACAACAATCGATCAATATCATCCTCGGCGGGCTAGCTGGATACGCTCTTGCCGGCAACAAAGCATTGGCGACATTGCCGATCTCGGTCATGCTTCTCGCTTCGATGCTTTCGGCGGGTCCAGTTTCATTATTCATGGGACGATTTGGACGTAGGGCAGGTTTTCTGCTCGGAGCAGTGGCAGGACTGCTTGGAGGAGGTTGC
>DAHR01000012.1:100988-101136 GCA_002498525.1 Euryarchaeota archaeon UBA58 | reverse complement strand
ATGAGGGTCTCGTTCGTTATCTGACTTAACAGAACGCCTTACGGTACGAACTGACGGCGGCCATGCACTACCTCTCGAACAATCCAGCAAGCTCATCACACTGGCTTTCATCTGTCCGTCGGCACTGGTGAGTTTTCCGGCGTTGAAT
>DAHR01000012.1:47010-100700 GCA_002498525.1 Euryarchaeota archaeon UBA58 | reverse complement strand
GTACCCCACACCTCTCCCGGTCCCAAGTCTGGCCGTGCTCGCAGAATTCAACCAGTTGAGCTGGTTGATTTACCCACGAATGTACCAAACAGGCTACGGACGTTTTAGGCCCAATAAAATCGACTACCACTTGAGGCGCCGGTATTACCGCGGCGGCTGGCACCGTCCTTACCCACCTCTTATTCCAAGACCTTTGAAGAGTCAAGAAAAGACTGGGTCTTACCCCAGCCACTTGGAGTTCCCTGGTCACGATTTCTCGCATTGCCAAGTTTTCGCGCCTGCTGCACCCCGTAGGGTCTGGATTCGTGTCTCAGAATCCATCTCCGGGCTATGTCTCTCAACACCCGTACGCGTCGATGGCTAGAGGGTACGTTACACCCCCTACGACCTGATACGCCGCAGGCCCATCCTATGCCGCCGGAGCTTTCATCCACTCACCGTTCCAGGCGTAGTGAACTATGGGGCATTATTCTCAGTTTCCCGAGGTTATTCCCCAGCATAGGGCAGGTTACCCACGTGTTACTGAGCGGTACGCCGAGTCCCTAAGACTCTCGACTCGCATGGCTTAATCGAACTCCAATAGCGGTAGCCTCCGGCAGGATCAACCGGATTTCGCGTGAGCGGAATCACATATCCTATCGGAAGTATCGAGTGGATCACAAGTTTTTGCTGATTCTTATTGTAAATTGACGCAGGATACACCGATTCTTTTTTGAATTTGAATCGAAATAATCTGCTTCTTGCACCCCCTATGTCGGGGGTCAAGTTTTAACGTGTTCACCTCTTTACCATGAACCAAAGTTCACGGCAGCATTTCTTCGGCTGCGTCGGACATGATGGAGAACTTCATCGGACCTATTGGTCCTCGGTCTCCAACGCCAGTCTGACGTAGCAGCCCGCCGACCGTCCACCGGTATATGAAAGTGACGAGTGAGGCCGGGCAGACAATCGACGCACTGCGCCTCAGTCGAGGCGGAATTCAATATCAGCCTTGCGCCTCGGATTTCATCTCTTTCGAAGCAACTATTCAAACTACAATTAAATCTGGAATTCACCCAAATAATTAGGGCTGAACCTCTCTGATATCGAGTGAAATATATTTCCAAAACTAGGATGATTTGGTGCAATCTGTGGGCGAGAAATCGCCTCGACACTAAACCCAGATCACCACCGCTGAAACCAGTGCGGACACATCCCCGGATTCAATCGACAGTCGGTCTGAGGCGACGAATGATTTGGATGAGAAATGATTCAGATAAATCATTCTGTGCCGAAGAACTCTCTGAGCATCGGATGCATCTCCATCGCCTGCTCCTTCTGAATCTGTTCATAGGTGCGCAGGATGATACCTACGGCCAGCAGCAATCCGGTTCCCGATGCATTTCCAACCGTTCCAAGCAAGTCGGCGCCAGAAGCGAGAAGACCGACGAAGGCACCGGAAAAGAGGGTCACAGGAGGAATGTAGCGC
The DNA here is from genome assembly GCA_002498525.1 of Euryarchaeota archaeon UBA58. Lineage (GTDB taxonomy): Archaea > Thermoplasmatota > Poseidoniia > Poseidoniales > Thalassarchaeaceae > MGIIb-O1. The sequence continues at coordinate 99,232 of DAHR01000012.1, read as the reverse complement.
TCCAGAATCTTCTCGAGAACGACAGGATTCTTGCGGAATCCAGGAATCTGCATTCCTGTCCGCTCGATCTGCTTGGCGACATCCTTCGAACCCATGTTCGTGGTCTCGATCCAGAACTTCGCGAAGACAGTTGAGCCCGCAGTCATGAAGAAGACGTAGGTGAAGACGTGGACCATGATCTGACCAAGTGAATGCCCGTAAGCATCGGATGATTGATTCAGCAATGGCAGCAGCCAATCACCGACCCCGTTGACCATCGACGAGTACCATGCGAAACCTCCCGAAGGCGTCGTCGCACCGATCTCATACGAACCGAACCACTCCGCTTTGCTCCACAGACCGTTACGACCCAATATCGGAACACTAGACAGCACCGGATGACTCCAGAATAGCAGTGTGAACATGTTGACGTTGGCCAGCAGTGCGGCCATCAGAATCACTGGGATGTTACTCGCGTAGACGAGTCGGATCGGGTATTGGCCGCGGTGGCCTCTGACCTTTCCATGTGTCAACGGCAACTCGAGCTTGCTCGACTCTGCATAGGCGACGACGAGGAAGACGACGATCGAGGAAACCAGAGCCGCCAGAGGATTCGCGTGATTGAGCAATATGGCTTCGAAACCGTTCTGAGAAACCAATTCGGTATTCGTCGCCGTCCGCAGCGTGTAGAATATCATCGGCAGAGTTCCCGATGGCGGGTTCTGCAGCGAGAGTGGTGAGCCTTGGACGGTTGCCAGCGGTGAGAGGGTTCCGACGAATGTCGACTGGGCTACGCCGGCAGCGATGAAGAGCGAGATACCGCTGCCGATTCCCCACTTGCTGACCAGCTCATCGAGCAGGAAGACGAGGTACGAGCCGACGAAGAGTTGTGCGACGATGAGCGCGTTCGCCCAACCGATTCCGTATTGCAGGATCATGGTTTCGTGGGGGTCGAGGAATCCGTAGACCTGAGGAATTGATTCGATTGGAATCATCAGCAGGACGAGGATCTTCTGAACGCCTTGGTAGAGGCGCTTGTCAGCTGAGTCCTGCAGATCGAGTTGAATGATCTTCGCGCCAGCGAAGAGTTGCATTATGATCGAAGCGGTGACGATCGGGCCGATGCCCAGATGCATCACTGAACCGGAGGCACCGGCCATGATCGCTCGGAATGACGAGAAGACATCGAGGGTCGTGTCCGACATCCCGTAGATCATCACATTGGTCATCATGAAGTAGATGATCAGCACGAGAGTGGTGGTCCAGAGTTTCTGATTGAAGCGGACGTGACCCTCGGGTTTGGTGATCGAAGGATAGACGTCGACAAGTCGCTCGAGGGCATAGAGCCGACTCGACTCGGAGCCGCCGTACATCAGGCAACAGAGAGCGAGTGCAGCACCGAGCCCCAGAAGGGCGATGCCGACGAGTAGGAAGCCGACCACCGAGGGATCTACCCAGCCCCAGACGGCGAGTCCGATGACGAAGACGAGCCAAGTCAGAGGCTTGATGAGACGACCTAAGTATGGAATCTCCTTGATGTCCTCAGGCAGATCCGTCATGGTCGCCCAGATTACGAATCCGACGTAGATGAAGGAGACGATGACCATCTTGAGAGCTTTCATCTGCGCGATGGCGTCTTCTCCGAAGAGATATTCCTTCTGCCACCAGATCAGCGCTCCCCAGTAAACCGCAGCCATCAGCGCGGTTCCGAAAACAGAGGGGCGTCGGTCGACCATTTCGTTCACCAGCGCCGCAGAATTCCTCTATTTCGTCGAATCGAGCCGAATCGCCGGCTCACTCCTCTTCCCAGTCGTTCTCGTCAGCCTCTACGAGGATGACGGAACCGCCGGCGGCTTCGACCTTCTCGATCGCACGCGCGCTGGCTGCTGAGACTGTGATGTTGAGTGCCTTGTCCATGCGGCCGCTGCCAAGCAACTTGTCGTAGCCGAAGGCTCCGAGGTTGATGTCATCGTCCTCAGTGAGTCTGCAGACTTCTGAGACATTGATGCTGATGTTGACTTTGCGAAGGCTTGGGTGACGATTGAAACCGTGCATCCCCCAGTGCCCTGGCATGTACTTGTTTCGAAACATCACTCGATGCTTGTTGATTCCCGCATTGCCGCGGCCACCGCGCAGTCCAGCGCCTCGGCCAGCCTTCTTGCCTCGACCGTGGTAACGGCTTCGACCGCGGAATTTGTTAGTACGTGATACCATTCATCTCACCTCATATCATTCTCTCTGCGAGAGCACCGATGGCTTCCCCACGGAATCCAAGAGCGCCTCCCACGATGTAGGATCGCTTGATGCCGCCCCAGCCCTTGGCGCCACGAGGCGGGTGCAGGCGGAGGACTGGCTTGAGACCCTCGACGGACTTCATCGAAGCATCGCCTGAGGCCAGAGCCTTGGCGAATGACTTGACGGTCTTGAATTCGCTTCCAGACTTGATCGCTGCATCGTTGACAGGGTTGTCGCCGACCATTCGACCCCGCTCCTTGAGCAGGTTCTCGATCGAGTCAGCATCGACCTCACCCCAGGTGACGAAATCCTTTGACTTCTGCAGCATTCCAGAGTAGGTTGCGCTCTCGGGGACGATCGTCGCGTGGTTGATGCGAGTCAGGTTGAGCATCGCCATGGTGTCACGGATGCTGCGCTCGACGCCGCGGTCGCTACGTACGCGGATGACGAGGAAAGTCACAGTTCCCGCCTCCCGCTGGTGATGTACAGGCGACGCTTGTCAGCATCGCTGATTCTGACCTTGTTGAGAGCGACCAGAGCGTTGAAAGTCGCCTGAGCATAGTTGATTGTCGTACGAGTCTGGCCGGCTGATCGGCTCCAGACATCGGTCACTCCCGCGAGGGTCAGAACACGCCGACCGTAGTCGCTGACGACCAGTCCCTTGCCGGCAGGAGCGGGCATGAGGGTGACTCGAGTCGAGCCGGAGCGGCCGGTGATCTTCAGCGGCACGCTGGTTCCAGGGCCGCCACCAGATTCCCAAGAGCCGTTACCGCGCATGACCGGAATCATGTTGAGTTTGGCCTTGTCGATGGCCTTGCGAATCGTGCTGGCGACTTCCTTGCCCTTGCATATAGCAAGGCCAACATAGCCGTCACTGTTACCGACGACGCAGAGCACGTTGAATCGAACACGGCGACCGGAATCGGTCATTCGCTGAATCATGTTGACTGCAAGTACGTCGTCGTCCAGTCCCGGAAGGAGGGCGTCGACGATCTCGACCTCGCGAATCGGAAGGCCGGTCGCTAGGGCTTCTTCGTAGGAGAGGATCTTGCCCTCAGCGACCATGTGGCCGAGTCGGGTGCGAGGCTGCCATGAGCGCAGTGCTGCGAGTGGGTCAGGGCCGCGGCGGCGGCGGCCGTCGGCAGGTTCCTGTTGTTCAGCCATAGCCAGAGCGAGCCCGGGCGCGATGGCCGGTGCGTCCTCTACGATATCGGATGCTTCCTCGCTCACGCGCTCGCCTCCTCAATCGCGGTTCTGGTTGACTCGACCGCAGATGCGAGCGAATCATCGATGTGTGATCCGTGGATGCGCTCGTCGCTCGGCAGGACATCCGCGCCATGCGGGATGTCCAAGCCTGCGTCGACCATGCCGCGCAGGGCGGCGAAGACGCGGTTGCCAGACGTTGCAGCAGCGAGACCGACGTCGAGAACCGCTTCCGAGTGACCTGCAGCAATCGCCGCCTTCGCCAGTGCGAAGCCGGTCAGATAACTCGCTGGTACGGATTTTCTCGAAGCGTCGAGAGGCCAGCCAAATCTGTCGACGAGGGTCTTGCCAGTGACCGAGATCATGACCTCGTCGCCGGTAGAATCGTAATTGATCAATTGGCAGGTCGTCTGAGTATTCGATACTCGAACGACAGCCCTTGTCGCGCCGCCACGCAGCATTCGCATGCGGCGGCGATAATCCGTCTCTCCAGTCCGGCGACGCTTGAAGCGAAGCCTCTGATTCTTACCATGTGCCATTTACTGCTCACCTCCGAGTTCAATTCCATCTATCTCCATATTGGAGCGCATATGGGCGATCGAGCGGTAGGAACCGCCCTTCGCCTTGCGGTAGTAGTAACGATATTCTGAAGAGCTGATCGAGTCATCTTCACGCATCCCTTTGAGTTCCTTGCGCTGGGCACGAATCGTCCTCATCCAGCGGGACTTACGCGGATTCCTCGCATTCGCTGAACCCTTTCTCGAACCCTGACCGGATCTCCGACCCTTGGCCTTCTGAGCAGCTGCCTTGCGGGCTCGTGAACGACTGGTTCCGACGAAGGGCCGGGCCTTGATGACGCCTTCATCGATGAGCCGGCGTACGTCTTCCTTCTGGACGGCGTCGGAGACATCGTCCAACTTCTGAGGATCGACCCAGACTCGGTGGACACCGACTGGTCGTCCCTCACGCTTGGAGAAAATCTGAGCAGCGAGGCGCTTCTGGTTGGTGATCATCATTGCAAGTCCCCCTTGCGCTCGATGGGGCGCCTGTTGAGAACGCGCAGACCCAAGTCGTCTGCGCGGTCGTGAATGCTCATGCGCTTGCGGTTACCCACAGATGCGGCGATTCGAACCGCCTCGCGCTCAGGGTCGAGGCCTTCGAGGTCGGATGCCACATGGACCAATCTCTCCTCGAATCCGGACGGGTGGAGTCCACGGACCTCGGCGACTTTACCGTAGCCGATGCGTACCATTGGCGAGCGGTACCTGCGGTTCTTGCGCTGGCTGGAATCGTCGCCGCGAGGCTTCTTCCAGCCAGTCCGCGACAGGCGCTTGTAGCGGAACCATTCCTGACGGCGGAACTTCGGTTGCTGCTTCATCTGCGATGCTCGAAGTTTGAGCAATTCCTTGGTTTCGTCATCGAGGACTGGCTTCTGGCGAGCAGTGTGGAAATCGTCCCATTCGTCCTCGAAGATGTCATCGCCCTCGAAATCGTCGTCGAGGTCTTCGTCGAGGTCGTCGGAGTCGACTGCCTCATCGATGTCTGCATCGACGTCGTCGATCGCCTCATCGAGGTCGGCTTCAGCCGCCTCCTCAGCGGGACTGTCATCGCCAGCCTCAGTCAGGCGGACGATGAGCTCTGCCTTCTTGCCCGAGACGGGCAGGCTTGCTGCGCGGAGCAGATCCTTCAGTTCAGCGACGGTCAAATCATCGTAGTCCATTCATATCCCTCCTCTTAAGTTCCCTTTCGAGACGATGTAGATTCCATCTTGGAAGACACGTCGGTCTCGGTTCTTGATGCGGCAGGAGCGCTCGATGTTGGCGGCCGTCTGGCCGACTTTCTCGCGGTCCGCGCCTGATACGGTGACATCGGTCTTGTTCTGCACCTTGACCTCGACCTCCGCTGGGCTCCACGGCAGAGCCGCGACGCGCGGAACCTTCTCTCCGAAGAGATTGGTGATGGTCATCTGATTCCCGTTGACCCTGATGGTCATCGGGAAGTGAGAATAGACGGCTTTGAGCTTGTACTCGAAGCCGGAGTCGACTCCTCGTGCCATGTTGGTGAGGTGAGCAGCCCAGGTTCCAGCCAGAGCCTTCTCCTTCTTGCGAGGCAGATTGACGAAGACCTCGAGCTCACCCGAGGAGTCGCGAACTTCGATGCGAGGGTGACGGAATTCACGCGTCAAGGAATTGCCATCCTTGGCGACAGTGACGTCGTTACCGTTGACGGCAGCGGTGACACCCTCCGGTAGGGATATCTTGTGCGCGATGTGATCAAGCTTCGGCATTCTTCTCCCTCCTCAGAAAATGTAAGCGAGCAATCTCCCACCTACTCGCTCCTTCTTGGCATCATGGTGATTCATGATTCCTTGATTAGTGGTGAGAATCAACAAGCCGAAATCCTGAGCCGGCAGATAGCGCGACTCCCACTTGTCGAAATCGGTTCGGCGAACCGAGTGACGAGGCTTGATGACGCCGCAGCGGTTGATCGCGCCGATCAACTCAACGCGGAATGAACCGCCTCGTCCATCCTCTACCTGTTGGTATTCTCCTACGTAGCCGGACACTTGCATGATCGAGAGCATATTGCCGAGTAATTTGCTGGCAGGGCTCACTGTCACTTCGTAATGGCCGGCTTGCTCCGCATTGAAAATGCGGACGAAAGCATCACTGAGTGGGTCGAATTGCATCTTTTTCACCTCACGAATATTTCTTGAATCCTATTTCCGGAGCAACGTCACGGAAGCATTGGCGGCAGAGCCGGAGGCCGTGACGGCGAATCATGCCGCGCTTGCGTCCGCAGCGGCGGCAGCCATTGCTCCGTCCGATTGCTTCTCCATGATCTCTAGCCATACTTCACTCCTCCACGATGGTCAGTCCGAACTGATCCTTGAACCAGGCCTTTGACTCATCCTTGCCTACGCGGTGCTCAACACCGACCTTCACACCGCGTCGGCGACGACGCGATACCCTGTGACCGGGGCGTTCGAGTACGACATTGACGTCCATGCCATAGATGCCGATGTCGGGATCGTACTTCTGGGCAGGGAAGTCGGTATAGTCGGCGATGCCGAATGAGAGGTTGCCTGATTGGTCGAAATTATACGACGGTAGAGTGTTCTCGCGGACCCAGAAGGCGTCCTTGAGGAAGGAATGCACCTTGTCGGCGTCGCGGATGGTGACCTTGCAGCCGATCGGTGCGCCGAGTCGAGTGCCGAGGTCGCGGTTGGTCATCCTCGAGATGGTGCGGATCGGCTTCAGGCCGGTCAGCAGTTCGAGGACTCGCTCGGCGAGTTGCAGACGCGATCCACCCTCACCGACACCGATGTTGACGGTGACCTTGGTGATGCGTGGAGTCAGCATCGGGTTGGTATTCTCGTTCAAGCCTTCACCTCCAGTGGTAGGTCTTTGTCAGCGCCGATGATGAAGACATAATCGGCAACTGTGCCGAAGTCTGGGAATTGCACTTCGTTCGGCTTCGATGAGCGCTTGATGTCGCGGGAGACGACCTTGGCTGTGATCCCGATGTGGCTGCCACCAGTCAGATAGGCAGTCGCGCCTTTCGAGAATGGATGGTGGCCAGCGACCGACTGATCGGGCAGAGAGATGACGAGTGTGTCGCCGCTGTCGTACAGCTTGGCATCGCTCACGAGGATGTTGCGCCCGTCGTGCAGGTGAATCTGTGTCTTGCCGTCAGTGATGGTGGACTTGCCCATCACGCGGCAGAGTTTGCTAGCGGCTGCCTTGTCCGAGATGGAGCGGTAGCGGAGTTTCCCGTTGACGTCGAGAATGCAGCGGAAGCTGTCTTCGCCGACCGTCAGGACATCCATCAGACCGACGCCGCGGCCGAGGTCCGTCTCGATACGGCCATCGACCAGAACCTGACGGGTCGCGAGCATGCGCTTGGCTTCGCGGAGATTATGAGCGAGGTCGAGAACATCGCGGAGAATCACACCGAGAGGCATGCACATCTCATCGCTGTGACCGCCGGGATTGGGCTTCTGGACCCAGATGTCGGTCTTGCGAGTGAGTGGCCAACTGCGTGGCATCGTCAGTCGCTTCATGTGGCTACTGCTCATTCTGCTGCACCTCCGTTGGAACGCTCTGTGATACGCTTGATTCGCAGAGGGTCACCGTCGTACAACTTGGTGACCACGAGATTAGAGGGGTGGATAGGCAAAGCTTCCTCCTTGCCGTCTGAAGTCGTCGTCGTGACGCCATCGACGTAGACGAAACCGCTTTTGGTGTCGACGCCGACAATTGTGGATTTGACGCCTGAGCGACCGCGCGATTGGCCGAGGCGCTTTCCGCGCGCGTCAGCCTTGACACTGTTGGGGAAGCCGAAATCTCCGCGAAGAACCTCGACCGTGTCGCCGACGCGAATGGTGACGGAGCGGATCGATTGCAGATCGGGCTCGTCGCTGATGAGTCGTGAACGCATGCGCTTGCGCCGTACGTGAACTGGAGCGTCGGTCTGTGCCTGACGCTGTTTTCCTGCTTTCTTGCTGACCATTCATTCCACCTCATACAATCTGCTTCGCTGTTGCAGCGATCCTTGGCCAGCGCTCAGCCGCCTCGCGGCTGACTGGTCCCTTGATATCGGAGCCGCGAACCTCACCACGCTCGTTGGTGAGGACACAGGCGTTATCCTCGAATTGAACCCAGGTTCCGTCAACGCGGCGGAACGGGCGACGTTGTCGCACGATTACCGCGTTGAAGATCTGACGACGAGTCTCAGGAGTTCCTCGGCGCACTGTGACTCGAATCATATCGCCGACACCGCCAGCAGGATAACGACGAGCGACACCGCCCTTGTTGAGGACGGTGATCAACTGCACGACCTTGGCGCCGGTGTTGTCACAGCAATCCATCCTCGCCATGCTCGGTAGAGCCTTGGTGACTCGACCTGCGATTCCCCTCATTCTGCCACCTCCCTCTCGATGACACAGAAATTGACGGTCTTCGACAGAGGTCTGCACTCCATGATGCGGACCCGGTCTCCTGAAGAGACCTCGCCGATGCAGGAAGGCAGATGCGCGGCGTAGCGGCGAGTGCGCTTCTCATAGCGCTCAAACTTCTTCATGTAACGCGTGACCTCGCGTTTGACGACGATGGAATTGGTCATCCCAGTCATCGAGACGGTGCCTTCGATGATCTGACCGCGAACTCTCAAACTGCCGTAGAATGGGCAATTCTTGTCGCCGTCCCAATCGCCCTCTGGGGCTACGATGTCTACTCCGATGTCTCTCATTTCAGTTCCTCCTGTATCTGCGGTTGATGCGATCTGCCGGTCGCTGCTTAACGGTTGAGCCGTCAATCGCGAGCTGCTCGGGATCGATGGTGAATGTGATGACATCCTTGGCGAGGGTGACTTCGCCGGACATCGTCCTGACGCGCAGAGTCCGGCGAGTCTCCTCGACGATCATGCCCGAAACACCGACCAGAGTAGGGTCGCTCGACTCGATCACCTCGATCTGTCGAGCGAGCCATGGTGCGTTCAGAATGCTCATTCAGCGCACCTCCACTTGGTAGCCGTTCTGTTCGAGCACTTTTGCGACGCGCTTCTTGTGCTGGCCCTGCAACTCGATGGTACGGCCCTTGACGGTGCCACCACTGGCGCAGGCGCCCTTGAGGAGTTTGGCGAGTTTGCCGATATCGATAGCGGTATCATCGATTCCTTCAACGATTGTAACAATTTTTCCATACCTCCTTCTGACTGTTGAAATGATTGCTTTCTGTTGTTCTTTGGCTATTTCTTGGCAAATGCACAGCTCATCGGGTAGTCCACAGAGATTGCAGATTCCAGCCATTCGATTCTACTCCTTCGTCCCCTCGGACATCTTGGTGAGCAGTCGCGCGATGCTTCGCCGTGTCTGCTTGTAAGCTCCTGCGTTGGAGGAGGATCCTCCCAGCGCCTGCTGAGCGCGAAGTTGGAGAAGTTCCTCCTTCAATTCCACGAGGCGGCGCTGACGCTGCTCGGGATTCATCTGCTCGATGTCTCGGGATTTGATGTGAGTCATCGTATCACTCCCCCTCCTTGCTCTCTTCAGCCGAATCGGCTGGTGAGTCGTCGGTTGCTGCGTCGGGTGCTTCCTCGGATGCTTCCTCTGCTGAGTCTTCGGTCGAGTCTTCTTCAGTCTCTTCTGTGACTTCCTCTGCTGCTTCTGTTTCGGAAGCCGCTTCGAGGTCTGCCATCTTCTCGACGACGCTGTCGATCACCTCGTCGGCATCGACGGAACTCTCTTCGGCTGCAACCGGTGCCGCCTCTTCGCTCTCTTCTGGAATCTCCAGCATCGATACTTCCTCGATTGGACCGAGGCCAGAATCGACGCGCTCGATGATATCTATCTCGTGTGGGAGTTTGACACCTGGCCGCATGATGCGGACCGTGCAACCGACCGTTCCGAGTTTCTTGACGGCGGTCGAGAAGCCTTCATCCATGAATTGCAGGGCGGTCTCACCGCAGAACTTGATGTGGCCTTGCTGGAATTTCTGCACACGGTGGCGAGCGCCCGAAATCTTGCCGCTGAGGATAATGAGGCATCCGCGCGCGCCGGCGTCCATGATGTTCTGCGCCGTGCTGTGGCCAGCGCGGCGGAAGAACCAGCCGCGTTCGAGCGAAGAAGCGAGGCGGCTGGCCATGACTTGTGCGTTTAGTCGAGGTTCCTCGATCTCGTTGACTTCGAGTCGAGGATTCTCGAGCTTGAAGTCGCTCTTCAGACGGTGCTGCAACTCGTGGATGACCTTGCCTCTGCGGCCGATGACTCGGCCGACCTGCTCGGCTGACAGAGTGACCTTCGTGCCCTCAGGAGTGCGATTGAATTCAAGACCGCCGAAGCCGGCGCGCTCGGTCTCGCGCAGAAGGTATTCGCGGACCAGCTGACGCTCGACGTTACGATTGATGAAAGTGCGAATGGTGTTACTCTGACGCTTCATGATAATCACCTCAGAATTCGTCATCTTCCTCTTCGCCACCGAAGTGCTCGAGGAATATCTCGAGATTCACCTGGTAGTGGTTCTTCGGTGTAGCGCGGCCGCGCGCGCGAGGCCTCCAACCGGTGTGGATCTGCCCGCGGTGAGCGGCGCAATGAGTAATCACCATGTCTTCAGCGTCGATGGTGTCGTAGCGCTGACGAGCATTCTCCATCGCGCTTTTGATCAGTTTGATGAATTCCTTCGAAGCTCTGTTAGGGTAGCGACCAGGGCCCATCTTACCCTTGCGGTGGCCCGCCATCGTGTTGCCACCCTTGCCCTTGCGAGAGCGGCGGGTGTAGGGAATCGCGACCTTTTTGTCGATGACTCGCTCAAGATAGTCAATCGCATCCATGACGTTCATCCCGCGGATGAATTTCGCGACCTGATAGCAGTGCTTGTGGTGCATGTCGACGTTGACCAACCTGGCGGTTGCGAGGTTTGAGCCCTCGAGTAGTTGGGTGTATCCAGATTGGGGCTGACCGGCTTCTCTACTCATTCCATCTCACCTCACTTCAATGCCACGTGCTTACTCGATCGCGTTGCACCAACACCAGGACCGGTGTGTGTGACGGATCGACGAGTCGGAGCGAATTCGCCAAGAGCGTGTCCGATCATCTCGGGGATGACCTCGACGTTGATGAAATCGCGGCCGTTGTGAATTCCGACGGTCGTGCCGACCATCTCAGGAAGGATGTACATTCCGCGGCAATGGGTTCTGACGATCTTCGAGCCGTCATTGCCGCGAACCTTGTCGAGGAAATGCTGGCATTCCTCGGAAAGACCACGCGAGAAAGAACGCTTCGCGCGAGAAGGCATGAGAGTCGCGATGCAGGGCGAGTCCGGCTCCTCCTCAGGAGGATAGAGAGGTAGAGCGAGAAGTTCGTCCATCGTCATGCCACGCCAGAGGAATTCCTTCTTGCGGCGCTCAGCGATGGTCGAGCGGCGCTTACGAGCCTGCCTGCGAGCAGTCTTGGGTGAGCGGAACATCTTCTTCGATTTTCGTGCCATATGTCACACCTCACGACTCCCTCGTCCTGCCACGACCGGTTCGGCTTGGGGCGATGTGTCCGACCTTCTGGCCGGGTGGAGCGTTGCGGCTGACGGAGTTCGGTCCGTGCACAGCCTGATGGTTTCCGCCACCGTGTGGGTGGTCGACCGGATTCATGGCGACACCGCTGACGGTCGGGTAGGGTTTGCCTCGAGCCTTGGCTCGATAATGTGCTGCACCGGCCTTCATCAGAGGCTTCTCGGTACGGCCGTGACCGCCGAGCACGCCGATGGTGGCTCGGCAATTGGCTGGTAGATCCTTCAGCGCGCCGCTTGGCATGCGGATGCGGACCTTGTCGCCCATGCGGGTCTCGAGAGTTCCGGAGTTGCCGCCCGAGCGAGCGAACTTTCCACCGTCGCCAGGTCTGGCTTCGATATTGCAGATCTGGGTCCCCTCAGGAATCGAGGATAGTTTTGTGACGTTTCCGGGGCGTAATCGGACCTTGTCGCCGAAGGCGAGTTCCTGGCCGACTGAAATGCCTTCGGGTGCGGCGATGTGCGCTATTTCGCCGTCTTCGAATTTGATGCGCGCGAGGGGCGCAGTGTGAGCCGCGCTGTGGACAAGGTCAGTGACCTTGGCCATCTTCTCACTGACGCGAGGCAGTCTGTTAGCGGCTGGGAACCGGTGGCTCGAGACCCTGTTCTTCGGGCTCGACCCGCGGCGTTGTGAACGTGTTCGCTTACCCATGATATCACCTCATCAGAACGCTCCGAGCTTGAGCGCTGCATCCTCCGCGTCGTATCCTTCGGCAAGGCGCACGGAGGCGTGCTTGCCAGTAATCGTGATTCTGGTGTTGACCTTCACGACCTGCACGTCGAGGAGTTCCTCGACGGCCGCCTTGATATCAGCCTTCGTCGTCTCTCGGCGGACGATGAATTCGATGCGATTGTTGTTCTCGCGGTAACCGCCCTCTTTATCGGAGACGCGTCGCGCCTCGAGGGTTTTCTCAGTGATCCACGGCATCTTGATGACACTGTACGGGTCTATCATGGGAATCACTCCAACGCTCCTATTGCCGCCTTAGTCCAGACGGTCAGTCGCCCAGCGTCGCCGCCGGGTGCGAGATCCTCTGCTGAGAGGTCCTTGGCGACGACGATGTCGACGCCCGGGATGTTACGAGCGGCCTTCGCGAGACCGTTCGTTTGGGAGACTACGAGCAGGATGCTCTTCGGTGTACGGTACTTGCGACCGCGCATCGTGCCCTTTCCAGCACGGATGGTGCGGCCGGTGCGGGCGCGGTCGAGGTCCGCGCCGAGCCCTAGTCCTTCCATCATGGCGACGAACTTGCGAGTCGAGTACTGCAGAGGCAGGCTCTCGATATCGTACTTCTCGTCGCCGCCTTCTCGCGACTCGACATATCCATCGATGATGATCGGGAAGCGCAGGCTGGCTTCGAAGCGGTGACCGCGCTCTGAGACCAGATTGGATGAAGCACTGGCTGCAATCGCTGAATCGCGCGCGATTCGGTTCTCCTTGCTGTTGATCTTCTGCGACCAATCCTTGTCGACCTTGGGACCGTGAGCGCGGCGACCGCCGCGCGTGTGTGGATTCTGAGCGGCGGTGCGCTGACCTGCCTTACGCATGATGCGCGAGACGCCGCGACCCTTGCCCCACCATTCGACGGAGTGCTTCATGCCGGCTTGCGGCTTGCGCTTGCCATCGTGCTCGCGGTGTCCGTAGGACTGCCTGCGGTTGGCGCGGGAAGCGAGCACGGCGCGGCGGATGAGATCCTCGCGAATCTCGCCGCTGAAAACATCGGGAAGAGTGACGGCCTTGCCGTTCTTCGCTTCAACAGTGTAATACTCGGCGAGCAGGCCAGCATCCATCTCCTCCTGCTCGACGGTGTTGATCAGATTGTAGGATTTCGTCTTCATCAAATCACACTCCCTGCTTGCTCGAGGTACTGACATAGGTCAGATCGACATCGAAGACATTCGTATGTGGGCGAACCGGATCACGGAAGCGCAGAAGGCGCTTGGCTGGTCCGGGTAGACTACCCTCGAGCACCATGTATGGATTGGTGACTTCTCCATAATGGAGGAAGCCACCAGCGGGAGTCACATCGGACTCACCGGGGTTGGAGATGCGAAGAATGCGCTTGTTGAGTTCGGTGCGCTTATGATAGCCCATCTGACCTGCCTGACGAATAGTCTTCCTGACATAGCCTGTTCCGAAGTCGCCCATGTTTCCTATTTGTCGGCGGCGCTTGCTGTTCTTGTGAGATAGCAACTTGACACCGAATCGCTTGATGACACCTTGCCAGCCCTTCCCCTTTGTGATGCCGACGACGTCGAGTTCCTTGCCAGCCTCATAGACATCATCGATTCCAATCTCTCCACCCAGACGCTCATGCGCCCACTCGAGTTTGGCTCCTGTGTCGCCACCGACCAGCCCGACTTCCATGATCACGGGGGTCTTGGATGGAACACTCTTGACGAGAGCGGGTTGAGTTGCTACGATGAGGCGAACCTCACAGAGGTTCGAGTCGGTGAGGGCAGCGAGTGCATCCCCGTTCATTCCGCCCTCGCGAACAGGAATCCGGCCGGCGCGCTTCGCCGGCTTGCGACCCTCTTCGATATCACGATCTCCACGAGTCTGGTTGGCGAAGCGTGGCATCAAGCCATCCGGTCCACTCGAAGAATCTGCCCAGATCTCACCAGCGGTCTGCATGCCGTAAGGAGTCATGTGGTAGCCACGGACGGCCAAGACCTTCATTGGAGGAACCTCGACGACGGTGACGGCCTTGCGGATCTCTTGGCCAGCGGAGGTGGAGTGAGGGTTGGTGTCGCGCATCAGAACGTGGGTCATTCCGGCCTTCCAGCCTGCGAAGCCTTGGACGCGAATCTCCGAGGATTCTGTCTCAGGCCACGAGGTGATTCGGGCGAATGGGCGAATGGCGCGCTTCCGAGGGCTGAAGCCCATGCTACCTCGTTTTGGGCGGTGTCGGTCTGCCATTCGCGTGTCCTCCAGTGTTAACCGATTTGTTTGCCGCCGAAGCGGATTTGAACCGGGCCACCACGTTAGGGAGGAACCGTGACACCGAACGCCGATTCCCGATTGGGAGCCAGTGTTCCGGGATGTTGTTACAGAGCCCTATGGTGTCTGGTGCCTCACGTAGTGAGCAGCCTCGCGACCTACACCCCCTTTATGAAAGAATCGGGAACGTTCGGTTCACACCCCTCTGGGGTGGTACTGGAGCAAGGAGTCAGTGCAACGATTTAGAACCCTGACTTTACAGGTTAGTGCCCATGGCGAGCGAAATTCGACATTCCTTGCTCGCCTCGGGCCTGCTTGAAGCTCGAGCCTACCAATTGGAGGCGGTCGACGAGACGCTCTCCGGCTCGACTCTGTTGGTCTTGCCGACCGCGGCTGGCAAGACCGCTGTGGCGTGGATGGTGATGGCTGAGATGTTACGGCGCACGGATGGATGGGCCTTGATGATAGCGCCGACCGTGGCTCTGGTCAAGCAGCATCACGATGGCCTGGTTGAAGCATTCTCGGGTCAGGGCATCGAAGCGGTGGCTATGAGTGGTGCGATTCCTGCGGCTAAACGCCAATCGATGTGGGGCAGGAGTCGACTTGTCGTCTCGACGCCACAGGTCGTTCGGAACGATGTCATTCGGGGTGTTCTCGACTTGGCGGATTGCTGCGTTCTGGTCGTCGATGAAGCTCATCACACGACCGGCGAACGAGGTGAGGCTCAGGTCGCGGATCTGTATCTGGCCTCGGCCGATGAACCTCTTATCCTCGGAATGACGGCGAGTCCTGGATCCTATGTCGACAGGGTGGAGGATGTCTGCCGTCGACTCGATGTGGATCGCATACACATCCGTTCTGGGAATGAGCCGATGCTCGCAGGACATCTGGCCAACCTCGCCATCGAGGAATTGAGAGTTGCAGTACCTGTCGAGATCAGAGAATTGGCCGAGCCCTTCGTGCGCTGGCAGGAAGGCATCGTCGACCGAGAGAGAAGGCTCGGCCGATACGTGATGTCTGGCCCCATCACCCACGCAGGATTGGCCAATGCGATGGAGCGCGCAAATTCTGCCGTTCGTCGTGGAGAATCTGACGCCTACCGTTCGATGACTCAGATCGCCTTGGCGATGACACTTCACCATCTCATCAACCATCTTCTCTGCCAAGGCACCGCTGCTGCGCGTCAGTTCCTCGACCGCAAGGCTGGCAGCGAAGACGTCGAGAAGAAATCGACGAAGAATCTGCTTCGAGACGCAAGGATCCGCAGCCTAAGAAAGAGCCTTGCTGAAATCGGCGAGATTCATTCCAAAGTCGGCGCAGTCAGGCGTTTGGTGCGTGATAGACTGCGTCGCGACGAAGAAGCCCGAATAATCATCTTCGCCACCTTCAGAGACTCGGTCGGAGCCCTCGAGAAAGCATTGACCGGTTTGCAGGATTGTCGCCCGATCCAATTCATCGGCCAGAGCAGAAAAAGCAGTGCGGGTGGACTGACACCCAAACAGCAGGTGGCGAGAATCGAAGAGTTCCGTAGCGGCTCGGCCAATGTTCTGATCGCCACCTCGGTCGGAGAGGAAGGGCTCGATATCCCGACCGCTGATATGGTCATATTCTACGAGCCTGTTCCGAGTGAGATCAGAACAATCCAGCGACGCGGCAGAACTGGTAGGCACAGGGATGGCGATGTTGTCGTTCTGATTGCTGAAGATACTCGCGATGAAGGAGCGAGAGCTGCTGCTCTGCGCAAGGAGGAGAACATGCACCGAGCCGTCCAGCGAGTCAGGAGATCACTCTCGAGAAGCGTCCATCTCGACCTCTCGAATCTGGATGAGTTCAGCGTCGTTGATGGTGAGGAAGTCATCTCCGCAGCAGATTTTGTCAACTCCATTCGCGAAGAACATCGACCCGAGATCGTTGAGGAAGATAGAGCTGAAGAAGAAACTCGAACAACCACCCCAACAATCCTCCCACCCTCGACTTTCAGACCTCGAGGACAGACTGGCCTTGAGCAGTTCAAAAGCGCTCCGAAGAGAGAGGGGGCTCCCCCCGAGCCAAGCCCCGAAGCGTCGGATTCCGGTGCTCAGGCGAAGACCCAAACCGAACCTGAGCCTGAGAACCAATCTGCGAATCCAGTATCGATTGCCCAAGACCTCCTCGCATTGGAGGATTCGAGCCTTCCAGACGTGCCGGGCTCAGTCATCGCTGCCGATGACCGCGAGTTGAATAGCGCCGTAGTCGCTCGCCTCAAGGCTCTGGGCGCAGAAGTCGTGATCGAGCGACTGAAGACAGGTGATTTCCGCATCGGCGAGCGCATCCTCGTCGAGCGCAAGACAGTTCGCGATTTCGTCGACTCTCTGGTCGATGGCCGACTCCTCGAACAAGCATCTCGCCTTGTGGGAGCCGCACCAAGATCCCTGATACTGATCGAGGGCGAGGGCCTCTTCCACTCGACCAGAGTCCACCCCCACGCTTTGATGGGAGCACTGACTACGCTGACTCTCGACTTCGGCATCCCAGTCGTGACGACGAAAGATGGCGCAGAAACAGCAAGATTTCTCGCCGTCGCCTCGCGCCGAGAGGAATCCATGCTCGACGGCCTCAGCCCTCCGGCGCGAGACCGGTTGGAGGCGGTAAAACCAGAATCCTGGACCGACCCAGTCAGCCAAGCCGCTGCCGGGGCGCGACAATTGCGAAAACGAAACGACGATGACCGAGCAGCGGCAAGAGCCCTTCTGATCGCGATTCCTAGTGTTGACGATGACCTCGCCATGCGCCTGATGGACCAATTCGGGACCATCGCAGGACTGGTCTGGGCCGATGAGGACGAGATTCGCAGCGTCAGCGGCATCAGCGAGACTCAAGTCCGCGAACTCTGGCGGACCTTCAGATCCGGCGAGCGCATCAATCAATGATCAGATCGAGCGAAAATCGCAGCATTTCCGAATCTCGCGGATTCAAACCGGCGAATCAGTCACCGATGACGGCGATTCGAGTCCGTAATTGGGCTAATCGATTATTGTGATTCCCGAGAGCGAAAGACAGCATCTCGCAGAGATGAATCACTGGAATATTGGTCGCAAGACCCGTGTTTCGCCCGGCTTTGCCTTGATAGACATCGAGGACTCCGTGCGAGAGATTGCAAGCGCTGACAATCAGATCAGCACCCTCAGCCTTAGCCTCGGAGAGAACCTCGGCAGCCTGCTTCAACACCGTCGGCTCCTCCGAAAACAACCCTGGAACCCCAACGCTCTGAACTCGCCCTTCCCACTGCACTGGCGTACCGCCAAGTATCGAAATCAGTTGCTCGAAATAATCAGGGTCGTAGACATCGTCGCCGCCGCATGCGCCAGCCTGCTGCATGTTCGGCCCGTAATATCCGGCGACGACGAAATCGATCGGATTGCGGACCTTCTCCTCCACCTTGTCGAGACCAATCTCATCGACCAAGACGTGGAGCAGATGGTGCACCGAAACCTCGCCGCTCATCGTCAGGTCACAGGTCTTCGACAACACCTCGTTGACCTCCTGCAGCAGAATCTGATCACTCTTCAGCGTCGCCAAATCCTCAGCCAGATTTCCGGCGGTCGCTGCACACGGCGTCAGGATGTCCAATCCGGCGGCCTCTGCCGCCGCGAAAGTGCGAGCATTGAGAGTCAGTTGCAGCCTTCGATTGGCCTGCCGGACGATCCCAGCCCCGCAACTGGTGGCGCCCGCCAGCGGCACCAGTTCGATGCCGAGCGCGTAGCACAGCGTAGTCATCGTTGTGGCCACTTCGGGGGCGCTGCTATGGGCGACGTTTCCGGGGTGGTAAGCGTATTTCAAAGCCAGATAATCACCTCAGAATCTCCCGTCGAGTTCGTTGAAGATAGCCACGACTTCATGGTGCTTATCGACTGATGAATTGAATTGACGAGGCATCTTTCCGAGCCCAGCCGGCGGCGCTACCAAGGCCAGCATATCGTAGAACATATCGCCGCCGGTTCGAGTGAATCCAGTGACCATTCGAGCTGTTACTCCAGAGGTCAGATTGCCAAGCAGTCCAGCGGGTCCGAGCACTTGCCGATAAATCACCGTGTCATTCACCTTGCCACTGCTCTTGAGCGTCCAGGTGTACCACCAGACATGCTTGCCGTGGCGTCCATTGAAGCCATTCTGGGCTAGGACGCTGGTCTTGGCGTCGAGCAGTGCATCGGCGACGACGACGCCCTGTCCATTCTGTCGGCGGATGCTGACGAGGTCGGTCTCCGCCTTGATTCCATTCGAGGAGCCGAGGAGTGTATCGAGGCTTGCCACAGAGTTGTCCGAAGAGCGTGGGTCATTGCGGCGGGCCCAGGCTGTGACGAGCACTGCGGGCCCGAGGTATCCGTTGGCATGAGGCACCGCATCCGAGGATGCGTGCAGGAGTGGGGCGCTGCTGAAGTCGGTGATTGAGTGCAGCGCATTGGCGACCACAGGGTCCATCGTGCCGATTGTTGCTTGCGAGGTCGCGAACCCTTCACGGGTTGCGGCGACCATCCAAGGCTTGCTCGACTCGCGCTTGCGCTCGAGCGACCAGTGGTCGACGACGAGGTCGCGAATGACTTCGAAGCCGGGAAGTGGGTCGATTCGCAAAGCAAGCGTGCCTTCGCGAATCGGCGCGACCGAGTCGAGGCGGACATTGCCTGGAAGGATCAGTCGACCATTGACGCAGATTGCTGTGCTCTGGTCGTCGACGGCACCATCCCTGAAGGAAAGCGTGCCGTCGTGGGTATTCTTGATCTCCCGGAGGGCAGCGAGTACACTCATGTGACCTGGTAGAGCGCAGACCCAGGTGTCAACGCCCGTGGATGCTGCCGTCGGGTCGTAGCGGAAGATCGAGATCTCTGTGTGAAGCGGCTCAGCGGCTAGATTCGGCACGGTGAATCCATCTTCGCCATCAGCACCACCCTCATCGCCAGCAGCGTGGGCCTTGACAGCCTCGACCATATCCTCGTGGAAGACTCCAGTACCATCCACCGCAGCCATCGCAGCCAGAGCATCGGATGCCCAAGCGGCTGCGGGTGCATCGTAATCAACATCACAATCGACGCGCTCCAGCAAGCGCGTCGCACCGAGCGCCTCGAAGCGCTCGTCCCATTCTATTCCGGACTGGCAGTAGAATTCGTAACTGGTGTCGCCCAAGGCGCAAACGGAGAAGTGGACTCCGGCGAGTGAAGGCGCGCCTGCCGTATTGGCGGCCAGCCACAATTCCTCGGCATTGTCGGGCATCTCGCCCTCGCCCCATGTCGAGCAGACGATGAGAACACGCTTCATGCTCGATAGCGATGCGAGGTCGAAGCCATCCATGTCATGAACAGCCCCCTCAAGCCCATAATTCGCAGCCAGCTTGGCCCACTTCGCCGCTAACTCCTCGGAATTGCCAGATTGAGAACCAAAGAGAATCGAAAGTCCGCGGTCGCCGACGCTCAGCAACTCTTCGATATCGTCACCTGCAATCTCGATCGGCTCGGCAGCAATCGGCTCAGCCACTGTCACCGCCTCTGCCTCTGAGATCGCTGCTTCTTCGACCTCGACGGTCGCCGCCTCGCCGCTCTCGACGATGATGATGACATCGACTGGGCAGCCATCGGCGGCGTCCAGTAGGTCGTCGTGGAATTCAGCGATGATCTCGGGCTTCAGCTCGGCCTTACCCTCGTTGCAATCATGACCGCCATCGACTCGTGACTCAGCCTTGATGAAGCAGGTATCCTCAGTCACTTCGAAGACTTCGGGCAGAGTCTCTTCGCAGACATCACAAGTGATGCAGCCCTCCTCAATCCAGACGCTGATGATGGCCATTGCTCCAACTCGACCCTGACGGGTGGACTCGCCAGCCGAAATCGATTCTTGAACTTGGTGCAGATATGAGATACGACCTACGGTCGTGATCGACCTCACATATCGAAGCCGTCGAAGTCGCCGCCGTCCATTCCGCCGCCTCCCTTGCTGGAGATGACATCGTCGATGCGCAGGATCATCACCGCGGTCTCTGAAGCCGATTGAACCGCTTGCTCGACCACCCTGCTGGGTTCGTAGACGCTGCTTTTGGTCATGTCCACAACGCCTCCGTCGTAGACATTCACCCCGTACGTAGAGCGTCCTTCCGAGTGTGCTTTGCGCAGATCGATTATGGTGTTGACTGGGTCGAGTCCGGCGTTTTCTGCGAGCGTCCGAGGGATGACCTCGAGCGCTACTGCGAAGGCCTCGATAGCCATCTGTTCGCGGCCTCCGATTCCCTCTGCGTAGGCGCGCAAGTCGCGGCTGATCGCAGCGAGGACTGAGCCGCCGCCGGTCAGGACTGCGCCGTCCTCGTAAGCCACTGCCACGACGCCCATGGCGTCGGCGAAGGCGCGGCGAATCTCATCGACCACATGCTCTGTGCCGCCGCGCAGCAGGACGCTGACGCTCTTGGCTTGTGGGCAACCGGTGATGAAGACCATGTCAGAATCACCAATCTTGCGCTCGTCGACCGATGCCGCCTGACCGAGGTCGTCGGCGCTGAGGTCGTCTATGTTGGTGACGATTTTCCCACCAGTGGCCTTCGAGAGCGCTTCCATGTCGCTCTTCTTGGCGCGGCGGATTGCGAAGAGGCCGGCTTTGGCCATGTAATGCTGAGCGAGATCGTCTATGCCCTTCTGGCAGATGACGACGTTCGCGCCAGCTGCCACTATGCTATCGACGAGACCCTTGAGGAAAGATTCCTCCTCGTCGAGGAACTGTGCCAACATGTTCGGGTCGGTGATCTGGATCTTGGCATCGACCTCGGTCTTCTTTACCTCGATGGCCGAATTGATCAGGGCGATTTTCGCGCCATCGACAGATTGCGGCATTCCTGAATGAACACGCTCCTTATCGAGGATGATGCCATCGATGAGAGTGCTGTCCTTGATCGAACCACCCTGCTTCTTCTCGACCTTGATGTCGTCGAGGTCGACGACGACCTCGTCGCCGTTCACACGAGCTACAGCGAGGACGGCGCCGACGCTGATTTCAGCAAGGAATTCCTTGACCGCACCGGCACTCTTGCCGGTCAGTGCGGTCTTCGCGACCTCGTAGAGCATCGCTTTGTCGACACTGATAGAGTGTGAATCGATGAGCTCGGAAGCCTTGTCTGAAGCCAGCCTGAAGCCCTCGCAGATGACCGTCGGGTGAACATTCTGATCGATCAGGTCCTCACTGCGCTTGAGCAGCTCGCCAGCGATTACGACGGCAGTTGTGGTGCCGTCGTAGCAATATTGTTCCTGCGTCTTGGCGATCTCGATGATCATCTTCGCAGCAGGGTGCTCGATGTCCATCTCCTTGAGGATCGTGGCACCGTCGTTGGTGATCACCACATCACCCATCGAATCGACCAGCATCTTGTCCATTCCCTTTGGTCCAAGGGTGCTTCGAACCGCGTCTGAGACGGCCTTCGCAGCGGCGATATTGTTGCTCTGAGCAGTCTTGCCACTCGTTCGAGTCGTCCCTTCTTTGAGGATGAAGATAGGTTGTTGGCCGTTGTACATCGGAAATCACGCACCGGAATCCGGCAATCCGCCGACCCAAGTGGGGGTCATAAGGCCTCGCACGCATAGGCGTGTGGACATTTCATCAGACTTCGGTGATTCAGGCTTCAATCGTCCTTGTGCTGGTCGATCCACTTCTGCCCATAATACGCCCACTGCTCCATTGTCCATCCTTCTGGGAGGCCGGACTCAGGAATCGGTGGGACGCCGTCAGGCAGTGCCGACTCCTCAGGTGCTGGCACCTCGACCGGCTGGTCAATAGGCTCCACAACTGATTCTTCGGGGGTTTCGTCGACGGTTTCTGGTTCCGCTGCCTCCTCAACCTCAGGAACCACCTCGGCCTCGTTCTCTGGCTCGGGAGCCCTGTCAGGTTCTGGCATGGCGTCTGGCTCAATCGGCAGTGGCGGCGGCGGCATGTCGGCCGGATTCTCAAAGATCTCCTGCGAGCCGCCGTACATCGAGTTCGCAATCGCATCGGCGGCGGGCAGTTCTGGCGCCGCTGGAATCGCAATATCCTCGCCGAAACCGCTCAGACTAGGAGTATAATCCTCCAGACTGGAATACTCCTCGATTGGTGCGCGCGCGTCCTTGACGATTCGCCAGGTGAAGACGAGAACGACTCCCATCGCGATCAGTCCTCCGATGAAGAAGACGAGATTCGCCATAAGCCGAGCCCACCAACCTGTATCGGGTCCGGTCTCGATTGGTTCGGTCTTGATGAGTTGGATCAACGCAGGCGTCGAGACCTTGTCGATATCAGAATCGACAGCGAGAATCACGTTGAAGAACTGACTATCCGCAGCCAGATTATCCAGATTCTCCTGGCTGACATCGACCTCGACTATGATCACACGGCTTTCACCCGCTGCCAGAACGAAGTCCCTGTCGTCGCGGTCGACACGAACGTCGATGACGTTGAAGAACAGGTCCGGTTCGGTGCTCCTGTCGACATCAGCACGCATCAATTGTTCATCCTCAGGATGCAGGTTCTGCACGGTGTAGATGACCTCGTAGGTTCCCTTCTCGTTGACGACCAGCGTCCCGGTCGGCGGGGTCACCAGCAACCAGCCGACTCTCCCCACCTTGAACAGAGCCGTTCCTGACGAGGAGACGCTCTGCCCGATGCTCTCCGATTCCTGACTCGTCGCGATGAGGGTGACCGAACGATCTCCATCAGCATCAGCAGCGAAGGCGTAGTTAACAGTCAGATTCCAAGACGACCCCGCCGGAATCCATGCGGTTCGGCCACCTTGAAGATCCTCAGCAAAGACGGTCACATCAGAATGGCTGGTCTCGAAGGAGATATGGAAGCGGTCGGGCATGTTGCCTCGGTTCCAGACCTCCCAACGCATCGTTCGAGGAGCGTCACCTCCACGGTACACATCCTCGGTCAGATCCTGGTCGGGCACCTCGATCAGATAGGTCTCTGGTACGGTCAGCAGCAACTGGATGCTTCGTTGGTACTGAGGGTCGAGCTGACTCTTCGCATGAACCCAGATCTGGTAGGTCTCGTTCTCAATCCCATATGGCATCGGGAACATCAGCAGGATACTGGTGTCACCGCCGAACGGATCGATTCCGAGAGTCTGTTCTGCGTTGAGGCTGAGCCCGAGGCGCCAATCTGCTGAGAGACTCAGATCGAATGCCTCCTCGGCGTTGCCATCATTGATCAAGCGAATCTCGATCCATCGCAGCGTGCCGTCGGCCGGAGCCATCATCTCGCGAACCTCCGGCTCCAGAGTCAGAGCATGATCGATAGGCACCTCGATTTGGATCGTCCATTCCGTCTGGAAGTTAGCAGGAGCACGTCCGTTGGCGAGCAGGGTTATCGGATAGGAGCCCGGAGTGATTTGCGCGGGTGCCGTGAGTTCGGCGTTCAACTCTACCTTATCCCCAATCGCCATCTCGATACTGGTCAATTCGACTCCCGTTTCGTTGAACCATCGTAGATTCGAAGGTCCCCAGCGATTGTCGCCATAAGTCGCACCGAGATTCCAATTCGCCACTTGATTCCCAGTGTTCTTCAATGTCATCGTGATATTGCCCGAAGTGCCGGGAAGGAGGGTCGCGGCTGGATTCTTCAGTGTCTTTTGAGTCAGATATGCCGAATAAGCAGCGGTGACATCGACTGGTAGAGTCATCTCGGCCTTGGTGAAATTGGTGATGCCATCGCCGATGTGGACATACCAGTCGACCTCTTGCACGGTAACGCCATCAGGAATCGTCAGATTGAACCAGGCATCCATATTATGCAGCGCTTTGATGACCTTGGTGACGACGCTGTTGTCATGGTCCGAAGGGTGATTCGAATCGATTCGCAGTGGGTTCTCCCACATCCAGCTCTGGTTCGAGACTTCGGTGTAGAGTCTCAGGGTGATGTCGACGTAGCCGTTGTTGTGGATGCTGCAGTGCAGCGAGGGTGGTCGGGAATCGGCTGGAACCACGATGTAGGCGTTTGGCAGCGGGTCATCGCATTGCACATCGAGAGTGTATTGCGGCACTCGTTGAATCGCAAACATCGTGAAACCGTCGAGATGGATTCCTTGAGTCGCATAGGAACTGTCCGATTCGAAGAGGAAAGAGAGGGTGTATTCACCGGTCGGGTGGACTTCGGACATGTTCCAGACCAACTGGCTCCAATCACCATAGGTCGTCGAGAGAGCCATTGCTGTGTAATTGTAGTATTCAGCAGACCCGGAGGCGGCTTCGATTCGAATCTGATCTCCAGCCCCCATCTCTCCCCAGGCATTGGTGACGAGTTGCATCGAGAGGTAATCGAATCCGCGGAGGCGGATTCGGCAGAAATTGTTCGCATAGACAGAGGACAGAGCCGAGTCGAGAGTTCCGTATCCTAATCCATGTCCAGGGTCGTCGCAGGAGTCGAAAGGCGTCAACCAACCCCACCACAGCCGGTCATGCCTGTTACTGGCGTAATCTGAACCCGCGCGTGAGGCGCGCCAGTGCCTGTCACCGATGGCACTGGAGGTGTTATCCATCCGCCAGTGACCGTAATAATCAGGATAATCCGAAAGTGTGCCATCCGCATCGTAGCCAGCTCCGACCCATAGCGGATTGCCATAGCTCAATTGATTCGGGCAATCGACCGTGCCGTCCTCATCGACATCGCCGCAGACGCCGTTATCCATCGGGTCGTCCCAGACGGCGACCGGCACTGGCCGGTCGTAGACATCGTTGTCGGGATTGTCGTCAGCGAGGCCGCCGTCGATGATTCCCTTGAGGATGATTCCACCTTCGAGATATCCATCCTCGGAAAGCGAGCTGTGAGCCGCGTTCGGAGTCCAGTAGAATACGGCTCTAAGCGATTGAAATCCCGAGAGTGTCATGTTGACCTGCCACTCTCGAACCATGAAGCCGACCGGGTGCCAGATCTGCAATTTCCCGGTCGCGGCTGAGGGCTGGCTCGAGGTTCCAGCCTGAGTGAAAGTGACATTGATCTGGATCAGTTCATCTCGCATGACATATTCTTCGACGCTACCGTCAGGATTGGTCCATTCATGGGCTTGAAGCGAGCCGTTACCGATCTCGATCTCGGTGACTTCGAAGTCGATCAAAGCCCGAGGTCCCACTTGTAGAGCGGGTTGAGAATCATCCAATGCGGAACTGAAAGCCAGCGGTGAAAGAGTCGTCAACATCAGGATGACGAAGAGTGTAAGCGGTGAGAGGCTACGCATGGATAACGAATTCTTGCGATATCGGTTTGTGTATCAAGGTTCGCTAAGTGTGCGCGCCGCCCTACGGGCGGCTGCTTAGGTGATTGACGGAGGGTGAGATTCACCTCATTGAACATGTATCGTCCTCGGCTCAGCCGATGAAGGGCTTATGTTCGCTGCGAGTCGCGACGAGACGATGGGAAGGAGCCGAGGCACACTTGTTCCGAGGGTGGTGCTCGCCACCATCGTGCTCGGTCAAGTGACTGTCGCACCGATTGTCGGATTCTCGTTGACCTATCTGCTGAAGATCGAGAGAGTCGATGACCAGCTCTCGTTCAACGTTGACCTCGCATCACTGGATTGGATAATCATCGCAGGCCTGACTTACGGATTCCTCTCTCTGATGCTGGCTCTGATCGCTGGCGGATACCGCCCGACGAGTGTGGCTGATCGCGGTGGATGGTTCACCGTCCTTGGCCTTCGACGGAAAGTGAATTCAGCAGAATTGACCGATCGAGCAAGATTGAATCTCCATCGCAGCCCATATGGTCAGATGGCAAGGCTCGTCAGTTCCCGAACAGAGCAATTCGACTTGTTGTCAATCCATGGCGGACTGCAGATTCTCGCGGTTCCGATTCAAGTGGTTCTGATAGCGGTGCCACTAATCATAATGGAGGGGATTCCCGAACGATACGTCAATCCCGAGAAGGCATTCGAGTTGGGTATGGCGGGCTACTTCATCGCCTTGTGGTTCGGTTTACGAATACAACCTGTCTATTCCCGTCGACTCATCGGCATCGCAGCGTGGTTCAGGAAGATTCTTGCGAAGATCTCGAAGTTCTCTTGGATACTGCCCATCATCATCTTCTGGTTCTGTGCGAGGGTTCTTCTCGAGTTGGCGCTGAACTGGCTCGAAGTCGATTACACCGTCTGGCATAACGTCCAACTCGAAGCTGTTCTGTTGAAAACGATAATGCCTGTTGAACAAATCCCCGACGCAGCAATCATCGATTTCCTCGTCGCCATCTCAGTTCTGCCAGTCGCGGTCTTCACCACCATCTCTGTCCTCGGTGGGGCTCACGACATGCCACAGTGGATGAAGGATCAAGAGGATATGATCGAGAAACTTGACCAGAACCTACTCGATGAGAATACAGCGAGCGAAGAGGATGAGGAGCAGGAAAAGGAGAAGCCCGACCCGCTCGCCGATTTCCCTGAATGGAAGCGAAATCACAAGGATTCAGATCAGACTATCGAAGAGGACGGGGACGATGAAGAGGAAAGTCGGAAGAGGATGATTGACTTGCCTTTCGACCTCTTCGACGATTGATCAATCGATCATTCGATCGGAAATACTCTGTCGACGGCGACATTCAGGAGAATCCAGCCGAGCCCGATAAAACCACCCAATACGGATGGCTCTGGTCCAAGAACGATGAGTAAGAATCCGAGTATGACAAGGAAAGCCATCATCATCTGATTCGACAGATGTCGAGGCAGAAGATAGCTGGCAGCGAAGCCCAGAAGGAATTCGACCAAAGAAAGAGTCTGGGTGACTGGCATCTCGCCACCTCATTCTCCCCGCAACTCGGCCAGCACCTTCTCGACTCGATCCATGCCGCGTGAAATCCCCTCGCGTCCAATCGTGTAAGCGAAGCGGAGATGCCCTTCGCCAGCTGCGCCGAAAGCCGAGCCTGGACTGCACAAAACACCACCTTCAAGCAGCGCCAACGCGATTTCCTCGCTGTTCAAACCAGCAGCTTCGACCTTCGGAAAGACGTAGAAAGCGCCGGTCGGAATGTGGCAGGAAACGCCAGGCATGGCGTTCAAGCGCTCGCAAATCAAATCCCTGCGCACCTGGAATTCATCACGCATGTGTTCAGGATAATCCGAGGCCTCGTTCAAGGCCTCGAGCACCGCGTATTGCATCGCATCATTGCTGCACGCGGTGACATAATACTGCATCTTGGCAATTTGCTCCATCGCCTCGGCATTCTCAGAGAGAATGTAGCCGATTCTCCAGCCGGTCATGGCGAAGGTCTTCGAGAATGAATTGATCATGATGACTTTGTCATAGCCAGCGCCGATGAAAGATACATGCTCGGTATCGTAGACGATTCGGTCGTAGACCTCATCGGTGATGACCCACAGATCATGTCTGCGAGCGAAATCAACCAATTCATCCCGCTCCTCGGCAGTGACGTTCCCGCCTGTGGGGTTGCTAGGGAAATTGTAGAGGATCGCCACCGTCTTGTCAGTCACCCTCGACTCCAGATCCTCGATTGTCGGCACGAAACCGCGTTCGAAGAGGCAGGGGTAGAGGATAGGCTCGCCCCCACAGATCACCACATCGGTAGGATAGAGTGGAAAATACGGCTCGGGCAGAAGAACCTCATCGGCAGGGTCGACCAAAGCGAGGAAGATGTCGAGGAGAGCGTTGGTTCCACTCATCGTCATGCAGACGCTCGAAGCGTCGAGGGAGGGAACCAGATGTTGCCAGCCTTCGGCAATCTTCTGCCGCAGGGCTGGCAGCCCCGCGGTGGTCGTGTATTTGTTATGACCATCTTTCATCGCTTTGCAGAATGCCTCGATGGCGATGTCTGGTGGTTGGAAGTCCGGCTCGCCAAGACCGAATTGCACAGCGTCATCGCCGGCCATGTCAAACATCCGCCGAACTCCCGTAGGACGGATGCTATTTGCTCGCGTCGAGAATCGCACCACGACCTACGGACGAGCGGATGAGCATTTGAAGAGGCACCCCGGAATCCTTCGGAATCGGCCTTGCGCCGGCGTAAAACGGACATCAATCGATAATTTCTGCGTCGACGACCTCGTCGATTTCATCGCGAGTCCGGATATTCGCAATCATCTCGTCTATCTCGTCGTCGGAGCGCAAGCGCAGCAGGGCCAGTGAAGCGATCCAAGCGACTGCGACGACCGCTACAAGGAGATAGGCGAATGGTGGAATCGTAAAGCCTGCCGCTGCACTGCTCTCACCTTGGATGGTTGCGAAGACCGGCAGAGAGTGCCCGGTGGCTGTAGCCGCGTGGACCTCAATGGTGTGCTCACCAGCGCTGAGTTCGGCAGCATCGAGCAGCACGTGCCAATCGAAAGGAGTCAGTGCACCGACCTCGGCCGGTACCGCAGAGTAGGTCGCCTCCCTCCATTCGCCGTCATTGATTCTGAATTCGACTCGCTCGACAGCACCATTCTGTCCCCAGGCATGACCGGTGATGTTGATCACACCAGCACTCGTCACATTCAACAGATGATTCTGCAGAGTCACATCGATCGATGCAGATTGCCCTGAAGCGCGCAGGAACATCGCCAATTCGACTGCCGCCAGCGCATCGACCATGCCATAGCCGAATTCGCGATTCCAGTAGGGGTCGACTTCCGGGGCGCTCGCTTCACCGCGGCGCTCCGCCGTTTGTTTCAGAACTTCCTTGATCTGCAGCGGCGTCAGATTGCCATTCGCCTCGATGAGCAGAGCAATCACGCCGCTGACCGTAGGCGCCGCGTACGAAGTCCCTGAACCCCTGCCCGAGTAGGAGTTGTCGGCAGCGTCGCCGCCGAGGAAATTATTGCAGCCACCACTTGTCACGCACCCTTCAGCCTGCACGATGTTCGAGCCTGGTGCGCTGATCTCAGGAACCAATTCGTTAACTGGATTTCCATCCCCATTGTCCTTGCGTGGTCCGCGAGAGGAGTAACCGGCGATGGTGTCATCGGAGCGGTTGACAGTGTTCTGGTCGTCCGTCGCTGCTACCGTGACCGAAAGCGAAGAAGCGCTCATGCCCGAGAGTCCATCGTTGTCCTCGCCATCGTTGCCGGCTGCATTCGATACCACAACACCCGCCTGCATCGCTTCATCGAGGATTCGGCTGTGCATGTCGGAGCCGTCCGAGCCACCGTTCTCGTGACTGGTGATGCCCCATGAGAGTGAGATGATATCGATGCCGTGGCTCTCTTCATCGACTCCCGGCCAGGCATCGTCCTTGTGATCGATGATCCACTGTAGGCCGTTCATCGCGGATTCGTAGAATTCCTGCTCAAGCAGGTAATTCTCGAAGGGGCCTGCACCTACATCTGTGCCGATACGCACGTCGACAAGTCCGGCATCGGGGGCGGCGCCATAGTATTCGGATTGTGAGCCGTCTGCTTCGAGTCCTGTCGAGGAAGCCATGCCCATGCAGGCGGTGCCGTGCTGGTTGCCGTCGTCGGGGTCGAATGTGCCGTCGGATTGCCTGCCGCCGGCCAGAATGCAAGTCGGATCGGATGTAACGTAGCAGACGGCGTCGTAGCCCGCTACCCACTTCTGGTTCAGGCCGGGGTGTTCGTTGTCGACGCCGGTGTCGGTCATGGCGATGTTGACGCCCTTGCCTGTGACGCCCAGATCCCAAGCGCCGATCGGATATTCGGTCGAGTTGCGCGCCTTGACGGCGGGTGTCTGGATGTCGCCGTAGAAGATCAGCGAGCCGTAGCGCTCAACCATGACGACGCCATCGAGTTCGGCGAGCAGCCAGACTTGGCTCGCATCGACGTCGCCAAGGAGGAGTGCGTCGACGATGGGTAATTCCTGATGGATGTCGAAACCCAGTCGCGCGAGGTCGTCGCGGTTCGCTTGAGTCACCTCGCGCGCGTAGGAGAGTCCGACGTTGACCGGCCCCAAAGCGGTCTGCAACGAGTCGTGGATGCCGTTTCGGTCAGCGTCAAGAGTGGTGTATTCCCACCAATCGAGAGTAGTATCCCACCAGATATCAGCCTGCAGAGGAACCTCGGTCGTCTGACCCACACCAATAAGCTGAACGCCCTCGGTGGACAAAGCCCGCTGACTCGGAGCAGCGATGCTGCCCGCCAATGGGAAAACCATCAGAGCAACGAGCACCAAAGCCAAAACACTGCGCTTCATCTATTCTCCCGCGCACGCGCGGAGTCCTTCAACCCCTTCGGTTCTCGGAACCCGACATTACCGGATTTCGAAATCGGATCCGGCCAGCGAAGAATTGGTTCGAAAGCGTATTTCGCTGCCTCCGACGAATCCGATTTTCTGTCCAAGCGAGAGCATGTTCAGTCGGCTGCGCAGCAGACTCAACTTAGCGCAGTCGCGCTCTACGGAGCGCGATAACTCGGATTCAAGGAGTAGTGGTGGGGGCACTGGGATTCGAACCCAGATCAGCGGGTATCTTCCGCCTAGCGTGCACCTGGCAGATGCACGCTCTCGGTTTGCGAAGGGTCGGTGCTCCAGTTGGTCATCAAAACCATCAGATTACCCACTCGTCGTCATTCCCGTGCAACTGGAGCCCGCGGTACTACCAGGTTATACTATACCCCCAAGGGAGTAAACTGACGAGAGTCCCTGCTCTTATGATGGTCTCGGTCGAGTGCTGTGCTACCGAGATGCTGGAGACCGTGTGTTTGTGAAGTCCTGTTCAGCAAGACTGTGCTCAAAGCGACCCAAGGACAGGACCGACAACCAAACTGACCAACAACCACCCACCCATGATTGCACTGGCCAAACCCCAAGCGCGTGGGCGGATACCGACACTGAGGCTTCCAAGCGTTCTAGGGATTGGGCCTGTGATACCGATCACCAAGCGGGCGAATACGACAGTCAGGCCCGCGGCGAGAGTCAGTCCAGCTAGCATCGCCATTGCCAGAATGACTCCGAGTGCGCCCGTTCGGGCGACCGAGCCGACCCCTTGTGCGACCAAGTCAGGTGTGTTTAGCCAGATCAGCCAAGCGACCCAGAGGCCGAGATGGACATCGTCGCTGAACGATGCGGCGGGGCGCCAGCCACGGTAGGATTCGGGTAGGCGCGAGTGGATTAATCCTGATATCTTGTCGATCGAGAAGATGCGTCCGTCGAGCAGAGTTCGGATGCCGTGGTAGGCCAGGATGGCAGCCAAAACAACCTCGATCCAGATCCAGAATGTTCCAGCACCGAGAGCGGATAGCAGAGCAATTGGCAGGGCCCAGAGCGCGAAGCCCGCGCCTGCGCCCAAGAGAGTCAACAGGACTCCTGCGCCGGGCACGAGCGGTTCATCGGGTTCCTCATAGCGGCGTTCGCGAGGCATTGCAAGCACGAAGAGGGGGAGCAGTGCGGTTCCCCAGAGCAGATTGATCGGGGTGAATATAGAATGGCCGGAACCTCGGCTGGCGTCTTTCACGGCTTCTGCTATCTCAGTGCTCGACAGGGTTCCGGGTTGCCAGGTCGTGACGAAGCCGCCAGCATCGATGATGATCACAGCGTCGGAGGCTCCGCTGGGAAAGGCTCTGCCGACGCTGGAATCAGATCTATCCATCAAGAGTGGCCAGGATTCGTTCAGCATCGCAGCGTGAACATCGAGATCAACAGCATTGACACCTTTGCCAGTCGCTATCTGCACGAAGGATGCACCAGTCCCGATCAATGAGGAAGCCATCTCGAAGTCGTTCGCCTGCCGCAAGGCATTGGGAGACCCGGGGACGAACATGCCGACGACGACCGCGTCCGACTCGGAGAGTAGATCGGCGAGGGAAACCGAACCATCGCCGCCATGCTCGAGAAGAGCGAATGCCGGAGCGGCTCCGTCAATTCTTGGTTGATTGGCTTCGATGTCTGGAAGACTCATTGCAGGACCGACCGCTGCCAGCGCCAGAACCAGAATCACTGCATAAGCCGGCAGCGGCAACATCGCCTCTTTGATTGCAGCCCCTAGCCAAACGAGGACGCCGAGAGGAATCAGAATCGCGACCCAAGTGCTGTTCAGAAGAACTGCAGGGTCTTCGGGCACTTCGAAGCGCAGCACTGCGATGATGTCACAAAGATCAGCCGGATTCTGGTCGGAGAGGGTGAAACAAGCATCGACCATGTATTTGCCAGACTCAAGCGGCTTCTCGGCAGACCAGGTCCTGACCGAACGATTCGCTTCACCGATCCGGTAGGAATGAGGGGTTTCAAAGTGCTCGATTCGTTCGTCCTCCTGGCCGAAGCCATGAATCATCGAATTCCAGTCATCCATCGGCCCGACAATCTCGAGGACCTGCCCTGAGAAATCCTCGCCGCCCCAAGGAGAAATCGGCGTGAATTCAATTCTCGCCATACGGTTCGAATCGATCACCAGAGCCATCTGCGGGTCAACGAGGTCACCATCGAGCGTGATGCCGCTGCGAGCATCGAAGGTACCCCACCATAGAACTCCGGATTGGATACAATCATGGCGAACATCGATGCTCAAGGCGAATGTGTCACCCGGTCCCAGACTGACATTGATATCCCGGGCCTCGACACTGAAATGATGTGCATTGGTGTACGATTCCTCCATAGTCACGCTATTCGTCTCAGCGGAATCGAGAATCGAAAATCCACCCCATGAAAGACTGACTGCGAAGGTGGTTGTTGCACCCGCGGGGGTGCCGGGTACCACGTTGGTCTGGCGACAGATCGGCGATTTGGCTTCGAGTGATGCGTAAAGATCGACCGTTAGATTTCCCACGAAGAGGAGTGCCTCGGTGACGGGTGCTGATTCGATTGTGACGAGATTCTGCGAGAAGGTTGAACTCGTCTTCGAGAATCCAGCCGAACCGAGTGGAATGCCGGTCACTGTAGGCCAATTGCGAAGAATCAGAGGTTCGTCCTCAGTGCCAGCCAAGAAGAGGTGATGCTCCTCCGGGAATTCCCAGTGAATCCCAGGTCCGGTGAATCCAGCCCTGCTCTGAGCGGCGCTGAAAGAGGAGGCTGTCACGAGGATCAGCATCGCCAGAACCAGAAGAATCTGGAGTCGTCTTTCCTTCACCAGCCTCGCTCCTCGATGGTGCCCGCTGTTCCGCGCCCATTCAAAACCCACGCTTCCTCGTTTAGAGGAAGCGCCAATATGCGAGGTACGCCATGAGGGCGCCGGAGAGCGTCGCGAGAAAATTCACCGTGTGCTTGCCGATGTACCCCTCATTCTCCAATAATGCACCTAGAATCGAATCTACTTGGCAGCCTAACCAACCGATTACAGTGATGAACATCATCAACGATATGAGGGGAATCGTACCCCCATGGATGGAGTAGAGAGTCGTCGCCATCACTGCGATGAGCAGTCCCCCGAAGAATGCGGCGAAGGTGCCTGTGACCGACATCCCCCCATTGGTTCCGGCTGGAACAGCCTCGAGATTGAGGATGCTACGTGTCCTCGGATCGAGGCTGCCGATTTCAGAAGCCAGTGTGTCTGAAGAGGCCACGGCAATCGAGGCAGAGGCGGCCAGATAGGTCCACTCAGGTCCTCCGAGGGCGAAATTCAGCACTGAGACAAGAGATGCGACGGCACCGTTCGCCATCACATTACGCCAGCCTCTGGTGCCTTCGTTATCCTCGGCCAGACGCAATGCCTTCTTCTCTTCGTACCTCCAATTTGTGGCGATGGAACCGATCATCAGGAAGACCATCAAGATGGCGAGCCAAGTCCAGTGACCGAGCAGAGAGACCGACAGTCCAACGATGGCAGCAGCGAGCAAGCCGCTCAGATTCAGCATGCCTCGCAAGCCAGCGATGAGCATCAGACTGACAACGAGAGCGATTGCGATGATCTGGTCCTGAGTCAGTTCCATGCGCTTCCCCGCCCTCGTTTCGGTGCGACTGGGTGATGAAGGATTCGCCGCGAAGGACTCATGATCAACTCGCTGGCATCGTCCTGATCGATTTCATCAATAATTTTGCAAGAGTCAATACTGTTGCGACCAATACTACGATCCATGCCAATTCGAGTAGAAGACTTGCACCCGATCCCAGACCGATAGCAGGACCCAGATGGCTGACCAGAGAACTGCTACCATTCCAGATTGCGTGTCCTGACATCGCTAATCCGAGCCCCGCAAAGACATTTCGTGGCGGCAGCAGGTGTACACCATCAGTCACCCGCATCTGAGCTGCTGCCGTCGCTGTCACTATAGCCGTCCCGACCGGAGTCAGGTCTTCCACACCCTGAGCCTGATGTATCTCGCCAGTCTCCCCATCGACCAACATCCACGAAGGGCTCGCCGCCTCCGGTGCCGAGTTCAGAGCCTCCTCGAGGGTTTCGCGATATTGGTCGTAACCTGAAGTGTCACCATCTCCATCGAGATCGATGCCCCAACCTTCGACCATGTCCACGGCATCGATACCGACTTTTTTCAATCGCCAGCGAATCTTCGAATGAATGTCTGTTTCAGAAGCCAGGCAACCGATTGCAAAGCCCGAGACTCCAGTCCAGACGGCATGTCCGGGAATCGAACCTATTCCACGCACGAGAGTGGTCAAGGTGATGTTGAATGGGCCGCCGAACATCCCTCCCATCACATAGACGCAATTCTCCAGCAGAGCGAAGCCGAGTCCTACGGTGAAGCCGACCTGGAAGCCGTGGCGAGGACTTCGAATCACCGTCAAGAAAAGGCAGACTGCGAGCAATTTGCACGTTTCTTCACCAATCGGGGCACTGATGGTCACCATCAGAAAATTGAATGTTGAAGCAGAGAGAGAAGAAGGCATCAAAGTTGGGAAGATGAATGAATTGATCATCAATGCTGGAAGGGCTGAAGCCATTCCAGCGATGAGCCACGCCTCAGCATCTCGTCTCCGAGTAGGCAAGCCTAACCATTTCGAGGAGGTTGCCCACCAAGCGAAGACCGGTATCGAGAATCCGATGACCCAAAGAGGCAGGGCCAATATGAGATACAGGAGGATTCCAATTGTTTCGGTATACTCGTTCAAGAGGGGCAACGTCGCGAGAATGCCTACGATGATGGTAAGAGTGAATACCACCCATACCTGTCTATGTGGTGGCAGGTCTAGAATCGAGTCATCCGGAGTCAGGAAGCGGCTGAATGAGGTTGGCTCGGAGGTATACAAAGAACCCCCTTCAGGAAGAGGATGATATTTCTTCCCAGCAGAATCTGGCGTGGCGAATCGAACGTGAACCATCTTCGGTTTGTGTAACAGGAAGAGGAAAGGCAAGGGCAGAATCGAACAGACCCCTCCGATGAGAGTAACGATAGGCTCATCCACGAGGACTCCTATGATCACAGTAGGGATTCCCCAATACAGAATGAGGAAGGCCAGCAACACAGTGCCGAGCATACGCCAGTAATTCTTCCAGGGCTCGCTCTCGGTCGCTAGTCGAACATCGTCGGGAGCGGTGGTCAACTCCACAGGATCCTGCAAGGCGTAGCGATTACCGACCCCGTCTTCGATAATTCGAGGCATGGAGACTCCTGATGCCGCTCAGATCGCCCATCACTCGCGATGCCCGAGGCATCCGGTGCGGTTCCTCATCACAGCGACGGATGTGGGTGGGCAGGGTCCCATATAGGGTTCAGCCCTCCCTCAGCCGCCTTTTCCGATGATTGCTCCACAAGCACCGCAGTACAATTCGACGCGGGTGTTGTCCTTCTGCATGCTCCATTCTCCGCAGGCAGGACAGGGTGGAAGGCCACGCTCGCTAGGGTTCACGCGAGGGCCAGCGCGAAGCTTTTTCTTACGCTTAACGAACCAGCCCTTCTTCGGCTTCCTGACCTTTGGCAATGCGACACCCGGACTCGACTGGCAGGCCCCATTGAAAGACGCTTGCCCACCGAGAACCTGATTCGCTAGGAGCTGTTGGAAGCAACATGGATTGTCTCGTGATCGGAGCTGGTGTCTCAGGCTTGTCCTGCGCTGTTCGCCTGCTCGAGGCTGGACACAGTGTCAAGCTCGTGTCCGAATCATTCTCGCCGGATACGGTTTCGGACACCGCGGCTGCGATCTGGTATCCATTTCTGGTGCAGCCGGTGGAGAAGACTGATCGGTGGGGAGTCGATACATATCGAGAGTTGATGAGAATCATGCACGAGTCGCCCGAGGCTGGAATCTCAATGCGACTCGGACGAGAATATCTGCGCAAAGTCGTACCGTCTCCGGGCTGGTCCAGCGAAATCACACATTTTCGTCTCCTCGATCCGAGCGAAGTGGCCAAGGGTTATGTCCACGGCTGGGAGTTCGAATCTCCCATCATCGAGATGCCGCTCTATCTACCTTGGTTGATGCGCCTCGTGAGAGAACTCGGGGGCATCATCGAGACGGCCACGGTCGCCTCATTGGGTGATATCGAGGCAGATGTCATCGTCAACTGCACGGGCATGGGCGCCCGCGAATTGTGCGACGATGAGCGACTCGAACCGATTCGGGGCCAAGTCATCTATCTGAAACAGGATCCGGGCATCGGACAATTCGACCAACAACCCGATACTCTGACTTACACGATTCCACGCAGTGATGTCACCGTCCTCGGCGGAACTGCGCAGGTCGGAGATTGGAACCTTGAGATCAGCGAGGCGGACGAAGAAAACATCCTCGCCAAGTGCGAGGAACTCTGGCCCGAACTGGATCGGGCCAATATCGTTGGAAGAGCGGTCGGATTACGCCCCTCGAGGTATGAGGTGCGACTTGAGAAGGAGGTTCTGGGTGGACAGACCATCATCCACAACTACGGTCACGGCGGAGCCGGTGTGACGTTGTCCTGGGGATGTGCTGATGAAGTCGCAAGGTTGGTAGAAGAACTCGGTCAGTCCTGATGACCGGCCCAAGCAGCCTCCGCATGCAGCGTTTTCGACTTCACAGGGATAATCTTCCGATATACATCGTAAGGGCTCCGTCGCTGGCCTCCAACCATCAGCAGATCTTCGAGTGCGATGTCGAAGTGAACTTCGTTGCGCAATAGCACCGGCTCGATGACCGCCCAATCAGCCTCTGTCAATTCGGTGAATTCGCCGCCGTTCAATTGTGAGGAGGAGAGGCGCTCGTAAGGATCCCGCATATAGATCGCGCCACCGCTCGAAAGCGAGAAGAGATTGCTTCCAGGATATGGAGTCTCCAACGGAACGATCCGACCCTTGTCGTCGAATCTCAGACCATTGACAATGACGAAGCCCCCGCCGTCCAGTGGGTCGCCAGCCATGAACGACTCTGCCAGATAATCGAGTGCAGTACCGTTGATGACCAGCCGAGGTGAGCCAACTGAGTTAATCATCGGGCGCCCTGCAGCGTTGCCGAGAACAAACATCAACCCGCCTTTCGAGCCGTATCCATAGCACTGGCCTACATCTCCGTGGATGACCAATTCCCCAGACTTGTGAATCTGCGCGATCTGGTCCTGACCATTGCCATGCATGTGAATCTCCATGCCATCATTGCCACTGCCGAGATAATCGCCGGCCGCCCCGAGGACATCGATCCGCACGCCCGAGCAGCCCGGTCCGAAGCCATTCCCGATGAAGCGGTGACCTCGGCAATTGATGACTGCGAAGCGCCTCCAGCCGAGACGATGAAACGCCACTAATTCACGAGCCAAGGATTCTATCCCTTCTATTGGGTGAGGGCGAGCATCGACCACTATCGTCTGCTCGAGACTCGTCGGCTCCGGCCGGTGGCCGAGTGTCTTCTGGCCGGCATAAGCGGTGCATGGATGACTGGCGGCTGAAGCGATGATTCGAACCAGCCGAGTCTCGACGAGGTCAGACCAGAGGCTGGCCCGAAGATCACCGGTATCGTAGCGGCGGTCTAGTAGTAAACTCAGAACATCCCAACCCCAAGTTCGGCCGTTGTTCTCGAGTGCAGCAGCAGTCTCGATAGCATCGAGTGTAGCACGAGCCTCGCCCCAATCCATCTTCGGAAGGGTGTGAATCACAGCCTCGTAGGTCGAACGAGCATCGGCGTGCAACGAGAGTGGGCACTCCGTTGCCGCAACCAGTGTGAATTCTCCCTTTGGATGAGTATCGACAGTCACTCCGAACTTGTCGAACAGAACCAGTTCCTTGCCACCATCGGCTTTCGGCAGAACATCGAACATGAAGGCCCCGCCATCGGTGTAAGAACCGCCTCGTGCGTTCCAGTATTCGTCGGCCTTCCGCCAGAACCTCGAATCCTCGGCCGCCATCGACTCGAGGACCGCGTCGATGACCTGTTTCTCAGAGCCACAGAAGGCGATGCCGACCTCGCCGCGCTGGTAAGCGAAGACCTGCGGCCGCAGCATCGAGGTATCGGTGATGCCGAGCAATCGATGAGTAGCCCCCTCGGATTGTGCGATGATGAAGAACCACGGTCCATCGGGCGAGCCGTGGATGTGAGTCTTCTGAATCGCCTCGTAGACAGATTGCTTCTCTTCTGGCAGCATCAGGAAGTCGAGTTCGCTGGTCGGAGCGAGACTCTCGATGACATGCTCCAACGAATAGCCGTAAACCCGACGATGCAAATCGAAAGCCAGCGCAGCGACCTCGGTGTCGGTGAAGAACAGAGGTTCCATCCCTCGCTGTGCCAAGTAATCCGTCACCGACACATAATTCGAGAAATCTCCGTTATGAACCAGAGCGCAGTCGATTCCCTGACCAAAGGGATGTGCGCCTCCCGGGTGCGTGACTCTGCCGCGAGTGGGGTAGCGGTGGTGGCCAATCCAGACGTGGGCAGTCATGTTGTCGAGTTGGTAGTAGCGGATGACATCCTCGGCATATCCAACGATCTTCAGAATCAGAATGTCCCTTCCGTGGCTCAATACGAATGCGTCCGTGCGCCCGTCGGAAGCATAGAATTCGACGTTGAGCGCGTGTGTGGTGTGGAAGACGTATTCTTCTTCGACGGCGGCCATATCCGCTGCGTCGATAACTGCTGAGAGCTGGGTTTCGATGAATTCCGCGACCTTTGTTGACTTCGGAGTGACGAAGTAGCAGACTACTGCTGGTGGTTTGACTTCAAGAGCAGACAGGTCGGTCTGCCAAGTTTGAAGGGTTGGGAATTCGAAGGTGTGATGCAGTTCGTAGGCTTCTTCGATGAGGGCTTCGACTCCTTCTCTGACATCGATGTTGAGGTAGGCGACCGCGTAGAGGAAGGTCGAATCTAGGGTCTCTTGGTCGGTGTTGAATTGGCTTGGGTCAAGGCCGACCATGGCTACTCCGCCGCCCTTGCCATTGCCTCGGTTGCGCATCTGTTCGAGGGACTTGAACAGGTGTCGGCCGGCGACTGGTATCTCGCAAGCGAGGCCGACGACGCCGCAGCCGCCCTCGGCTGCGTCCTCTTCGTGACGCTCGAATTTCGGGTGTGAGGCGGTCATTCGACGGCGCGCGTCGATGATCGTCTTCGGGTCGATCATTCGGCTTCCTCCTTGCCGATGTAGCGCAGCAGATCGGTGCGGCCGCGCAACTCTGTGACACTTGAAAGGCCGAGCTGGCGCAGAATATCGCGCAGTCGGTATTGCATCGCTGAGTAGAGATTGTCCAGGCGCTGAACCGCCCAGTCGGGCTGAACCCATTCTTGCAGCTCAACATCCGTGGTCGTCAAGCCCCAGGGGCAGCCGCGACCGGAAGGGCCACCCTCGCAGTTCGAGCAACGGGTGCAGCCGAGGCCAACGAGGTCGGTGGTACCGAGGACGCAGCCATCCGCGCCCAAAGCGATGGCCTTAGCGATGTCATCTGTAGTGCGCACGCCACCGCTGGCGATGAGTGTGACTCGATCCCTGACGCCCTCCTTCTCGAGGAACTTGTGGACCTTGGGAATCGCCAACTCGATGGGCATGGCGATGTTCTTCTTGGCGATTTCCGGTGCGGCGCCGGTGCCACCGTACGAACCATCGAGGTGGATGATGTGAGCCCCGGCGTAGTAAGAACCGATAGCCACCATGTCGACGTCGTGCGGGGTGCTGACCTTGACAGCGAGCAACGCCGTCGGATTGATGGTCTCGACCCAGTCGAGATGCTTCGAATGGTCCTCGACCGAATAGGTCGAGTGGAATGGGAATGGACTGAACAGGCTGACGAATGGAACACTGCCGCGCAACTTCGCGACTTCCTCCCCAGCCTTCGCGGCCAGAAGATGTCCTCCAAGTCCTGGTTTCGCACCTTGTGCGTACTTGAATTCAATGATCGGCGCCGCCTGAATCGTCTCTTCCTCGACGCCGAAATATCCCGTAGCAACCTGTGTGATGACATTCTCCTTGCACTCCATCAACTCGATTGGATAACCACCCTCACCCGTGGACATGTAAGAATTCCATTTGGCGTAGGCTCTGGCCCGCGACATCATCACATTGAGAGAGACTGAGCCGTAGGACATGCCGCCGCCGTACCATGGGATATCGATGCTGATTCGCCGCTTCGCGTCACCGCGGCGGTTGAGGTCGAGCGTCGTGTCGAGCGCTTCTGAGTGCTCGAGCCATTCACTTTCAGGCAGGTATCTGAAGTCGAGTCTGTCGAATCCGCCATCGCTCTTTCCGGTCTTGTGGTTGAGTCCTTCTGGGAGTTTTCCGGTCTCAGCCATGTACCATGTGGAGAGAATCAGTTCGTCGGTCCAGCGAGCGTCGCCGAGTGCCTCCGGAGCGCCATACTCGCCAAATGCGCGGGCGTTCATTCCCGATTGCAACAAGCCCGTCGTCTTGTCGATCAAAGCCTGACTTGGTTTGCTGAAAGTCATCACGCTGGACCCCCTGAAACATAACCCTCTATTCCTGCGAACGCCTCGTCCTCCAATTGTCGGACTATCATGGAGCGTCCGAATTCGCCTCGTAGTCGGCGTACCTCGCGAATGCCCATCGCGCCGAGAATCTCGAGCAGCTGGTCGCGCCAACTCGCACAGAGATTGGCCAGACGCTGCTCGGCCCACTCATCAGTCATCTTCCGAGGAAGTGTACCTCGGACTTCGCCTCGATCCGTCATCGATCCGTGGGATCGCCCTTGCAGCGCGAAAAGCACGGGCAGGTCGAGCGCGACTGCGTCAAGTCCACTGATCACCGCCTTCGGGACATGGTCGGCTCCGACGATTCCGCCCGAGCCGATGAGGGTCACAACGTCGCGTCGGCCTTGGTCGATGAGCATCATGTGTGCTTCCTTGAAGAGGTCGCTGACGAAGCGACCATCGGAGCCACGACCGTGCAGGTCGGCGTTCAAGTGAATCACCTCGACACCATGATTGACAGCTTGGCTGAATCTCTCCTGCCAACCATCTGTGAAAGATATCCTCACGCCGAGAAGTGCATTCGTCGCGGCTCTGGCGATCTCGAGCGCTGCAATGTCCCAGCCATCCAATTCGATGAGTCGGGCTGCCTCGAATTCGCTGACCATCTCTGGAAGTGACTTGGGGACGACTGGAACGATGTTCGCTGAGTCCATCTCCCAGTCGAGGACGTTGGCCGCAGGCAGGCAGATCAGAGTGTCGATTCGCTTGCTGGTCGAATCGAGGATTCTCGCCATCTGCCTCGTGCCGAGGTCGCCGGGAGGAACATCGAATATGAACGGGACCTGGATGCTGAACATCCGCGGGCTGCTGCCGACGAGGTTTCCTGATGAATCGAAGGAGAGATTCATCGGCTTGGTGCCGATATCGACGCTGGTGCCGATCAGTTCACGGCCGTGAATACCATCACGGCTTGGACGAACGATTTCCGACATGTCTGTCAGCATTCCATCGAAGCCAGGGCCACCGAAGCGACCACGGTAGCCTTGGCCGCGCACGGGCACCATACCCTTCTTCGCTTCCTCATCGATTGCTGCGATATGCCCATGCGTGGTGTACGAATCACCGAGATTGAGCCTATCGGGATTCGGCAGCACACTGACGAACTCAGGGTGCTGCACCGTACATCGCAGACAGCCGACGCAGAGTTTCGGACGAGGGACGAAGCCACCGACCGGTCCCGAGAAGACGCCGTAGGTGCAGGGGCGAGAGAGGATGATATCCACTTGTCCTCGGTAGTGAATCATCTCTTTGATGATGAATTTCGCCAGCCCTATCTTCCCGACTTCGACGAGGAATCGATGAGGTAGAGGATCGACGTCGTCGACCTCTGTCGTCTCGATCTCATAGCGCTGATAACGATCAGCGATCTGCCTTCCGAGGCGGGCTGATTCAGCGCCGAATTCCTCGTATGTCAGAGCGCTGCTGACATCGCTCTCGCCGAGATGTCCAGATGACTCCAACACAACGCTCACCCCAATAGCGTCAGGGCCATCATCGCCAGGATATAATCATAGTGCAAACGAACAAGAATTGACCGAATTATTGCTATTGTATAGAGTTTATTCGCAAGAAGATGAACATTCAAACAGTTTTCGGGAAAATAGTTGAACGCATGATTATTGGAGTTAACGATTTGGATAAGGGCTTCGTCATTCGACGAATCGAAGGCTGTCGAAGGCCGTGAATGAGACTCTGTGAGCAACTTGAAAAGCAGTAGGAGTACGCGCCGTGAATATGGCTTTGGCCGATGCTTGGGAGGTTCGGGATTTACGTCGATTCCTCATCGGCGATTCGGTCAGTAAGATCGGTCGAGCCGCCTTCATGACCGCCGCTGGTTGGACGGTCAATCTTGAGGGAGGCCCTACCTGGTTCGCCCTCTTCGGCATATCCTACTTCATGGCCCACATTCCGCTTCTGACCTTCGGAGGGATGCTGGTCGACAGGATTCCGCGACGCACAGTCGCCCTCTACACCGATTTCGTTCAAGCGGGCTTCGCCCTGCTCTTCATCCTCCTGCTGCTGAGCGGTTTTCCACTCACCAAAGTTCTGGTTCTAGCCGCCTTTCTGATGGGTGCATCGACCGCTTTCTCAATACCTGCGACCCAGGCGCTGATTCCCGATCTGGTCGATAGGGACCTTCTCGCCTCCGCGACTGGCTTGCACAATGCCATGAGGACTATCGCCTGGGCGATCGGTGGAACCCTCGGAGGCATCGTGCTCTACCAGTTCGGCATCGAAGCCACACTGTTCCTCGACATGGTCACCTTCCTCGTCAGTGCTTATGTCCTCTACAACATGGAAGAAGTGCCAATCATCAGAAATGGAGATGAGGAATCCGATTTCAGATCCGAGATGCTCCATGCACTGGATTTCACTCGCAGTCAACCATGGCTCTTCATTGGAATCCTGGTTTTCATGGCCTTCCACATCGGTGGGGCCATGATCGATATCGGAATACCGTCAATCGCGCTGAGGAATGATTGGAACGAATTGCATTACGCGCTCTGGGGCGCGATCTTCCCGATCGGCGCCTCATTAGGTGCCCTTTACGCGGGTCAGAATCCGATTTCGAAACGAATTCGAGGGACCGTTTTCTATGTCACCGTCAGCTTCGCAGCATGGTTGGATCTGCTCTTCGTCTTCGTACCATGGTTCGGCTTGATTCTGCTCATCTCCGTGATTCAGGGGTTCATCGTCGGCATCCTCAGCGTGATCTGGAACACTACGATCGGCGACAGTGTCGAGCAGCATCTACGAGGGCGCGTGAATTCGATCGATGCGATCGGCTCATTCCTTCTGATCCCGCCCTCGATGCTTCTGGCGGGAAAAATGATTGGCGATCTGGGGTTGGAAGTGACATTCATGGTTGCGGTAGCGATAATGGTCGCGTCGTCAATCGTTGGAATCGTCGTGCCGTCCTTCAGGCGCTTCGAGCGAATCGGCACTGAGCAATTTCCGATTACTGCCGATCAAAGTTGATCTGGCTGATATCCACTGAGAACCACTTCTCATAGAGGTCGCGTTGTAACTTGATGGCGGCCATTAGTAGAACTAGATATAGAGACCAAGCAGCAAGGGTTTTGCCCATGCTGATTGGAACTTCCGTCAGCACGACTCCATCTATCAATATGCATACCGTGATGAAGATTACTCTACCGAGTGTAATCAGAATGCTTTCGCCCTCTTGGGCTAGGACTCGTTTGATTCGCTCCTCTCTCCATTCGTCAGAAGCCTCCTTCAGCCTCCAAAATGCAGCATCGGCCTCTACCTTCTTGTCGAACATCGGCGGCGGGGAGGGCTCGGTTCCGTTCGACTCGGCTTCGTTCTCAGCCATTCTTCTCCCTCAGAGTAAGACCGTGTTCGGCATGTCGT
Source organism: Euryarchaeota archaeon UBA58 (assembly GCA_002498525.1). Lineage (GTDB taxonomy): Archaea > Thermoplasmatota > Poseidoniia > Poseidoniales > Thalassarchaeaceae > MGIIb-O1. Next base: position 54,776 of record DAHR01000012.1, on the reverse strand, counting down.
CATCCTCGGGGGGATTCTGGTCATCGCCGAGGATCGGAAGTGTCATCCCGGGACCTAATGGGAAGTGACAGGCCACGCTATGACCTTCACCGATCGACTCTAGTTTCGGCTCCTCGACATCGCAGAGCCCTTCCTCAGCGATTGGGCAACGAGTGTGGAACCTGCATCCGGGAGGAGGGTTTGCAGGACTGGGTACGTCACCACTCAGAACTATTCTCCTCCTAGCGACCTTGTCGAGAGAAGGCTCTGGGATTGCCGACATCAGAGCATGCGTATATGGGTGAGCGGGCTTACTGAACAAATCCTTCGTATTGGCTATTTCGACAATCTTTCCTAGGTACATCACTGCCACTCTTTCGCAGACGTGGTTGACGACGTTGAGGGCGTGAGTGATGAAGACGAAAGTGAGGTCGCGTTTCGACTGGATCTCCTCGAGCAGATTCAGGACTTGGGCTTGAACCGACACGTCCAGGGCGCTGGTTGGCTCGTCTAGCAGAATGAACTCGGGGTCCAGAGAGAGTGCCCTCGCTAGAGCTATCCGCTGTTTCTGTCCGCCAGAGAATTCGTGTGGGAATCTGTTCATGTGATCGCGCTTTAGACCCACAGAAGCAAGTAAATCGGCCACTCTCTGAGTCAGTTCTGCGCCCTCGGCAATTCCATTCACTGTAAGTGGCTCCCCGACGATGGAACGTACCGACATCCTCGGGTTCATCGACCCCCCGGGGTCCTGAAACACAATCTGAAGTCGCCTCCTGAGGTCCCTGTTCGTCATCATCCGGATGTCTTCGCCGTCGTAGTGGACCGACCCTTCAGTCATCGGGATGAGTCCCAGAATGACCCGTCCCAACGTGGTCTTTCCACAACCTGACTCGCCGACAATCCCAAGAGTCTCGCCTCGTATTACCTGTAGGTCGACGCCGTCAACAGCACGAACGTAACTCTTCACAGTCGTGAGCATACCGCTCTTGATAGGGAACCATTTCCTCAGTCCCTTTATGTCGAGCAGGATCTCGTCGGTCTTGCTATCATGCGTCATCTCATGCAACTCCTTTCAATACGTACTCTGCTGCGAAAACGTCGAATGAGCCTTGCACATCTGCGACGTTTTCCGTTCGGTTGGTGTGGTGGCAGGCCGCGAAGTGACCCGGTTCGACCTCGATCATCGGAGGAGGGGTTGAGATGCAAAGTTCGTCCGCGAAGGGGCAACGAGGATGGAACCTGCAGCCATCGAAGTGTAGGTTCGGGTCAGGAACCTGTCCAGGGATGATTGGCAGCACGTCCCTGTGTTCTGATTCATCGTCAATTGTTGGAATGCTGTGTAGCAGACCGATCGTGTATGGCATCCGAGGTCTGGAGAGAATGGCCTCGATACTGCCCTTCTCAACAATCGACCCGGCGTACATCACGGTTACTGAGTCACACATCTCGGCGATAACCCCCAAGTCGTGGGTGATCAGGAGGATAGCTGTACCCTTCTCGTCACGTAGATCTCGCATCAATTGGAGAATCTGGGCTTGGATGGTAACGTCGAGGGCGGTTGTCGGTTCGTCAGCGATGAGCAATTTAGGCTCGCAGGACATCATCATGGCGATCATGACCCTCTGGCGCATACCACCGGAGAGCTCGTGTGGGTACATATTCACAACTGCGATTGGATTCGGAATCCGGACCGCCTCGAGGATGCTGATGACCTGTTGGGTGTGGGCAGGATCGAGTTTCAGATAGTCTAGGGCCATAATTACCGGCAAGGCCAGAAGAGTGCTGATTACGACCATGCCGAGGAGAGCGGAGAGCGGCATCCAGAGCATCAGGAACATGACCAGCGCTGCTGCGATTCCTAAAGGAAGAAGGGGGAGAAGAATTGACGCCGCGGATAAGAGTCTTTGTGAAATAGATGGATTTGTTGAGTGACCTGTGTCCGAAATTTCAGACCTCAAGGCTGCGTTGTGATTCTTGAACAAAGTCCACGAAGCCGAGAGAGGGATTACTATCACGAGAAGGAAAACCCAGTTCTTCGCGTCATCTGCAAAACCGTTGAGATGCGCTACGGTGACGAACGCTAAGACCGCTAGAATCGCTGAGGCAGACTGGGGTCTGAGCCTCATGGCGCGAAACGCCAACGTGAGCGGGCTCACAAGCGCCTGGGCGACTCTGAATGACCGTGGAGTTTCTGCCTTGACAAGCCTATCATGCTCACGCATCACCTCAGAAATCTGTTTCTCCACTGTGTATAGAGGATTGAGGGCTGTCATAGGCTCCTGGAATATCATGCTGATCTCGTTTCCACGCACCCATCGCATGAATTTCTGATGGCGTCGATATTCTCTTTTGCCAGTAAATCCGACTAGCCACGATGCTATCGACACGAACAAGAAAACGAGGAGGAAGGTTGCGCCCTGAACAGGATCTATCAGAATGGCCCAAAAGACGAATATTATTGATGCTAGGACTCCAACAGCGGTTATCCGACCTGAAATTTCTTGGATTTTCTTGTCAGACTCTGAATCACTGAAAAGTAATTCCTTCCCTTCGTACTTGACGCTGCCCTCATCTATATCGCAGGTAGCGAGGCCTATCGTCACCAATGAAGTGACTGACTTACCACATCCCGATTCACCGACCAGCCCCATTATCTGGCCTTGGTCAACATTCAGGTTCACGGAATGCAGAGCCTCTATTGGGCCGTCCAGAGTGTCAAAGTGAACTCTGAGACCTTCAATTTCGAGCAATTTACCTGGCATCATATCACCTCCTGTTCTTGGGATCGAGTACATCCCTTATCCCGTCACCTAGCAAATTGAAACCAAGAGTTGTGACTGCGATAGCGAGCCCAGGGAAGAGCATCAGGTGCGGGTCGAAGACGAAGAACTGCCTGCTGTCCGAGACGAGGAGGCCCCACTCTGCTGTGCCCGGGGCAGCCCCGAGTCCGATGAACGACAGTCCGGATGCAGACAGGATGGTCCCGCCAATGTCGAGAGTGAAGGCAACTAGCAGTGGGGCCCATGCATTGGGAAGTATGTGCCTGAACATTATTCTCCCCGGAGGGGCACCCACACTCTTAGCTGCCTCGACGAAGGTCATTTCCTTGACATACAGAACCTGTCCCCTGATCAGCCTGGCATAGCCTGGCCATCCGGTGAAAATCAGGGCGGCCTGTATTTTCCAGAGGCGATCGAAGGTCTTGATAACGACTATCTCATCATCAGTGCTGCCAGAGAATTCAAAGAGGTAAAATGCGGCAACGAAGACCGCAACCGTCCTCAGTGTGAGGTACTTCCAAGGGTTGGTCCAATCAAGGGATTTGCTCACACGTTCCCCTGCGCCATCGAAACTGGACTTCTCGATGAAGCGCTTGTCTGCCAGCCCAATCAATCCTAAGAGGAGGATTATCCCGATGGCTGCCGAGAGTCTCCACTCTCGGCTTTCTGAGAGCCCGAAAAGTTCAGACCAGGAAACACCTGGAATCAAGCCAACGAAGAAGAAGAATACCAGTAATCCGAGGAAAATGTTCCGATTACGGACCAATGACCCCATGACTTGGCTGCTCAGTTGATTCTCTTGAGGGATGGTTGATGTGAGATATGTCCGGGAAACCACAGCCAAGAATAATATCGGAATCAGAATCCCCAACCATAATGGTATAGTAAGGCTCGTTATCGCAGACATTGCCGTGACGAAAGCCATGGCGAGGATCAGTCCAGGTATAGCAAAGAAGACGTCACATATCCTCATGATTACCTCGTCAACCCTGCCTCCGAAGTAGCCGGCTACACTTCCTACAATGGTCCCAATCGTAACAGTGAGTAGAGCTACTGTTATGCCAATCTTCAGAGAGACTCTGGAACCGTACAGGACCTTGCTGAACAGGTCCTGCCCCTGATGGGTGGTTCCGAAGATGCAAACGTCATAGCCATCTGGCATCCACGAGAGATGCATGGCCTCGTTATCGAACTCGTAGGTGAGCCAGACCTTGTCTGTTATTGACGAGTTGTTGTAGAGCTCCTCGGACAGGATGAGGATAGAGGAGTTGTTCGGGTCTATGGTTATCCATGAGATGTTGAGGTCGTAGCCTTTGTTGTCCTTCAGGCTGAGCAGCTCGATTACAGAGAGGGTGTCACGGTAGTACTTGTTGTCGTCTCCTACCTTGTTGTCTGACACGGCGACTACGGTCTCCGAGAAGAATGGGGATCTGGTGTCCACGTAGATAGACTGCTCGTGCCAGTCGCACTCCTCCGAGAACGGGTGGGCCCTCTGGGGCTCGTTGTCGATGGTCCAGAGCCACTGCGTGTCCTGCAGGTTTCGGTAGGGGTGCTCGACTGCTATATCGTCGGCGAAAATCGATACCGTGACGACGGACAGGACCAGCATGAGCCCTACTACTGCAAGCAGGGACCGGCGGTATATCCTCCAACTCCGCCAAATATCGCTGCCGGACTGAGATATTGCTTCGGTCAGCCTCTTCAGGTTCTCCTTGCGATCCTCTTCGCCTTCGTCCCAGCCCCTCATTCAAGCCTCACCCTCGGATCTATGACTGCATACAATATGTCCACAATCAAGTTGGACAGCAGGAAAATGGCGGCAGTAATCAACGTCACACCCATGATGACGGGGAAATCAAGGTACTGAATTGACTTGACAGCTACCCTACCCATGCCGTTGAAGGCGAAAATCGTCTCGGTCAGAACTGCTCCGCCTATCGCTCCGCCGATTGAGAATCCTAGAATAGTGACTATCGGGACCAGAGCGTTCCTGCATGCATGAACGATGACCACTTTGAATTCTGAGAGCCCCTTAGCGCGGGCCGTCCTCACGTAATCCTCGTGCAGGACTTCGAGAAGGCTGGCCCGCATGTACCTGAGCAAGGAGCCTGAGGAGGCGATCCCCAGAGCAGCACATGGCAGAGCTAGGTGCAACAGGGTGTCCTTGAAAAGCAGCCAGTTGGAACTCCATCCCTCGGGTAATGTAGCCAACTTCTCATCGGTTACGAACCAGCTGTCGATCAAGTGGAAGCCAGTTCCCCCCGCTGGGTAGAAAGATGCGAATCCGTCTACGGGGTAGGTTAGACTGGGGTCGTGCCTGCCGTAGATAGGGAAGCAGCCCCCACTGGTGCCGAAGAGGGGGTCGCAGATGCCTGAACTTTCAGTTCCCGTGGCGAAAACGAGTTGTAGAACCATCGCGAACCAGAATATCGGTAAGCTGACGAACGCGATGGCGAAGAAACGCGAGATGTGATCGAACATACGGTCCTGCCTTACGGCGCTGATGATGCCGAGGATGATGCCTAAGGGATATGCAATGAATAGAGCTAGAAAAGCCATCTCTAAGGTAATCGGTGCCGCGTCTTTAACCACATCTGCGACTGGTCGATGATATGTGCTCGATTCCCCCCAATCGCCCTCATAGAGATGGGTCACGTAAAGCCCGAATTGAATAATGAGCGGCTCATTCATCCCCAGCCTTTCCCGATTTGCCTCATAGGCGGTTATCGGATCCCCATCATCGGTGTAACCGACGACGATTCCACACTTGTCACCACACTGCGCTGCAGCGGCGTCTGCGGGGATGAGATGAGAGATTGTGAAGGTCAGGATTGTTACTCCAACTATTACAGGCACGAGCAGAATTAAGCGTCGTACTATGAACATGTGCAGTTTCATCGTAACGCCTCATTGGGGCCGTGCTGAGACGGCTCTTTCATAGTTGCCTCCCGCCAATCATCAACCGACAGAAGCTAGAGTCTCGGCACGACGGCAACCTCCCGAGAGAGGTCGCCGCCGGCCTTACGTTTTCTAGGCGTTAATTCAGCAGGAGCCGACTAACTCGCCGTTGACCATTGGCAGCTTGTCGTAGTCGAACCAGTGGGCGGACCCAATGGCGACCCAGTCCGGGCTGCAGATGTCGTCGTGCTTGACACCTACACCGTTGTACTGTCCAATGATGATCATGTTAGGATCTAGAATCCATGCCTCGAAGGCATCGATGTACGCCTGCCTGCGCTCAGCATCATCCTGAGAAGTCCTACCGATGAGTAGGGCGGCGTTGACGTCCGCGTTCTCGTAACCCGTACCATAGGCGTCGCCGCCGATGGAGTAACCGCCGGCGAACGGCGACCAGTAGTTGTCGGGGTCGAGGTAGTCAGGAGCCCATCCGCTGAACCTGATGTCCCATGTCCTGGTGTAGTACATGGTCAGGTACTCTGCCCATGGCTTGGCGTCTCCGGCGGTGGCGACTCCGATGGTCCCCAGGGCCTCAGCGAGCTGGCCGGCCATGGCGATTCGGTAGTCGTTGCCCTCGTTGGCCATTACGCCCAGGATGTTCGGCAGGCGGCACTCGGTGCCGTCTCTGTCTGCCTCAGCGACCACGTCTGCCGCACCGCTGCGGCTCAGCGAGGAGCAGTCGTACTGGCGGATGAAGCCAGCGTCCTCTAGGAGCTGCTCAGCGTAGGCCAGGTCGTAGGTGAAGACCTCGTACTGGGTATCCGCATACAGGAAGCCAGCCGGAATCGGCCCGTACTGCGGTGCCAGAGAGTTGTCGTACGTGTCCCTCCGGTGGGTCTCGTAGTCGAACGAGTAGGAGATGGCCGCTCGGACCGCTCCTACCTCCATGACGCTGCAGTCATTGGTGCCATCGCCATCACAGTCGTGGTTGATGATCAAGGACGAGTTAGCACCAGTGTTGGTGTTGTCCTCTCCTGCATCAAGTGCCTTCGGGTGTAGGTTGAAGGCCGACAGGGTCGTAGTGAAAGTCTCCCTGTAACTGCAGATGTATCCTTCCTTGGACTCTACGTTTGGCTTGTCATCCAAGTTATCGCAGAAGTTCGACAAATGCTCGATGTTGATGCTGCCGAAGTCGACCTCACCGTCGGTGAAGGCCAGCAGCCTCGTCGAAGCCTCGGTCACGATGGACACTGTGTGGCGGTTGACGTTGTAGTCACCGCTCTCCCAGTACATCCAGTTCGGCACGAGGACCAGTCGGTCCTCGCGGACCCATGACTGTACCACGTACGCGTTGGTTCCGGCTCCAAAGGGAGCCTCGTCCATCCACTCGTGGCAGTAGTCATCGCCATCGCCGCCAGCATCGACGCGGTTGGCCTCGCACAGCTCAGCGTTAATCACAGCGCCGACCGTGTAAGCGATCGTCGAGATGAATGCCGAGGACGGGGCGAATAGGGTGACCGAGAAAGAGGTCGGGCTGAGGACTGATAAGCTCAGGCCGCCAGTGTCGCTGTGGTTACCATCAGCGTCGTTGCAGTCGAAGCTCTGTTCTAGGATCCAGCCTACGTGGCTGTCAGGTGATCCATACCCGAGAACGCGGCACCATGAGTACACAACGTCAGAGGCCTCCATCAAGTCACCATTGCTGAAGTACACGTCATCTCGTAGATCGAACGTGTAGGTCAGGCTGTCTCCACTGACTGTGTAGCCAGTGGCGAGGCGGGGCTCGATGATGGCGTTTCCAGATCCGTCACCCGCGTAGCGGTAGAGCGTGTCATAGACTTGCTCAATGACGTCTCCAGATGCCGAGTCGTATGCGTCGTGAGGGTCGATTGTCGAGGCGTCGCCAATCGACATCTCAACTATCTCGCAAGGGTTGTTAGACCCCTGCTCACGGCACTTCCTCGACTTCTCTAACTCGTAGAGGGCCTCAGAGAACTCCATATCGCCAGCCGAGTAGGCTGCCATAATGTCTGCCTGCGCCATACCATAGTCGCAAGAGCCGTCATCGTCTTCGGCCGCTGCGTTATGGTTGTTAGCAGCCGGGTCCAT
>DAHR01000012.1:34880-46892 GCA_002498525.1 Euryarchaeota archaeon UBA58 | reverse complement strand
GTTGGTGCAGCCCATAACTGGCTCCTCACCGGGCGCATAGGCACAACTACCGTCGTCCTTGGTGGCGTCGGCGTCGTAGTTGGTTGCATCCGAATAGGTGCATCCCAGTACGTCATCGTCCACGGGTTCGTCATCCCCGCCGAGACACCCGGCAAGAGTTGACGCAATCATTATTGTGCATAGAAGTATGGCAGATAATCTAGACCTCATAGGCATCTCGGGGAAGTGTAAGTATTTAGAATCGACCTCAATTGAGTCTGAAAACGCCATTCAACCACCTCTGTCCATAAATTTTTCCTCGGATCTCTGAATGAAGAGAGACGGAATGGCGATATCACGAAAATCGAGATACGAGGATTTGAACCTCCGTCCGAACGGTCGTCTTACTGGGATTAGACAGGTTACCCTTGTTCAAACTCGCCTCTCGCTTGAATTCAATGGTGGACGTGCCGAGATTTGAACTCGGGGCCTCTTCCATGCCAAGGAAGCGCGCTTCCAAGCTGCGCCACACGCCCAGTGAGCCGGCGACCTGCGACGCCCATTTAAGGAGAATGGCACAGGCTCCGGCATGGACGAAGCAGGTGACGGTGACATACGTCCAGAGACCCCACCGATGCCGAGTGACATCTTGGACCGACTCAGACTTCGACTGCAGAAAGAGGAGGCACCATTCCTCCGTCATCTCGGCGAACATCTCAGTCTGGAATGGATGGAGCAATCTGAGAATCGCCTTGGAATCACCCGGTTCGAATTCAACCATCACGAACTCTTTCGCCGCCGACGTCTACGCGGCTCACCCGGACCGGTGACAATAGCACTTCACCCACGCCTGCACGCCGACGAACTCCTCTATCTCCACACTCTGGTGCATGAACTCCTGCACGCAGCAGGTCTGATTGATCATGGAGGCATTCATGCAGAGATCGTCAACGAGATCGCCCCCGCCCCGAGGCTCTCCGAATCTCCAGTTCTGACCAGCATGAGGAGAGATGTCCTCGAAGGACTTCCGGAGAGAAAATGGATCTGCGGAGATTGTGGATACGCCTGGCAGCGGCTGCGGGTTTCGATGCCGGCTCGATGTCCGAAATGTGCCAAGCCCTTCTCCCGGACATGAGCGGATATCATCTCAATGAATCTCGCATTTTCCCTCTCTCGATTAGAAAGGCAGTTTCTTGTGTACGAGGCGGTCTGGAAGCCTCATGGCCATTCCCACCACGCAGGATGAACTCTTGTTGATTCTACGTGATTTCGCCACCGACACCTTCCCGACTCTGATGGCGATCATCGCCATCGCTGCCTACTCAGGATTCGTCTTCATGTTCTATCGGCTGCTGGCAAAAAGAGACCTCCTCACGCTCGATCTCAAACGTTACGAAGACTCGATGACAGGCCGCATCAGAGTCTTCTTCCGAAGCCTCTTGTTCGTCGCCCAATATGTCTTGTTGATTCCGATTCTGATCGGCTTCTGGACTGTCGTCATGGCAACGATTCTGACCCTTCTCTCAGACAGTTCAGACCACAGCCGAAACGCCATGATCGCAACATCGGTGGTAGGTGCGGTTCGCATTCTCGCCTACTGGACCGAAGACCTCTCGCGCGATGTTGCAAAAATGCTTCCTTTCGCCGTACTCGGTGTCTTTCTGGTGGGTTCGACTTCGGTTAATTTCGGCGAGTTCAAGGCTCTCTACAGCAATCTACCAGAACTCGCTGATGCCTATCTCAACAGCCTGATTCTCCTCTCGATTCTTGAGACTGTTCTGCGTGTAGGCCACGTCGTGAAGGATCTGTTTGGAGGGCAGCGTAGAGTGAAGAAGAAACTCAAGAAAATTTCCAAAGAGACGGGGCGGAAAACTGCAGATATCCGCGAAGATATGCTTGACGATGGCATCCTGAATTACAGTTCTAGGACTGATTTGAAGTCAAATGGAAAAAGCTGAAACACATTTCGAAAAATTTCTGGATTTCTCTTTCGACGATAAGGCGGAGATTCGGATTCGTCGACTAGGGGATTCACAAAGGGTAACCGCCGCCGTTTGACTGGGTGCGTGGTGTAGCGGATATCATGCTGGCCTTCTAAGCCGGCGACCCGGGTTCGAATCCTGGCGCGCCCACCACATCTCCAAATCGCTGTCCCGTAGGGACACTCCGAATCCATCATATATGGCGAGCAGGTCGGCGGGCCGCATGAAGCGAGGTTCCCGCGCGTGGAAGAAGGCGGGAAAGCAACGCTGGAAGTGGCGAAAGAAGAAGTTACGACGCCGGAAGGCGGCACGCAAGCAAGCGCGTCAATGAGTCAACTGCTCATTTCACCGCAATCGTCAAAGACCCTCACTCCCAATGTCAGGGGCTATGTGGAATCAACCTAGAATAGCATGGAGCCCTACCCGTGGAAAGCTCCTCGACAACTGCTCGAGGAGATACGTGCTGGAGCACGTCATTGGACCGAACGATAAGTTCGTCAAACGAAAATCGAAGATTCGACGCCTCGAAGATCATGCGCGTTTCGGTCTACGAGACGCGTTGCTGACGCGTCTCGAGGATGACGATCCCTCGATGAATGAATTGCGCGCAATCATCTATCGCAATGTCTTGCGAGCAATAATCGCCGGCGAAGTGATGGATAAGAATCCGCATGATTCTGTCAATGAAGTCGTGGATTTGATGATGCACAGACTTCGACTCTTCGACTCAGCCCCGCTCATCGGAATTCGCAGAAAGTCGACTGCGGAGATGTGGCTGGTCGATAGATTGCAACCACTCTTGTTGGATGGGGCTCGTCAATATGGGGCACCCGATATCGTGATACAGAACGGCAGCAGATTGTGTCTAGTGCGCCTCGCAATGGAATTGCCTTCACGCGCACCCAACAAAGCAGGTGAATTGGAGCTCGGCTCGATGCTGCTGTGGGCCGAACGCAATCCGATGATTCAGGCCACCGTCGATGATATCGATGTGGTCCGGGTCGGTTGGCTTGGTACCCGTTGGGTCAAGTGGTCGAAGAAAGCCACCAACGAATGGGCTGCTCAGGCTCGCTCGATGATCGCGATGGATATCGAGGCGATGGCTCACCTGATGATTTTCGATGGCAGTCTCGACGATCTACCGCGCTCGCGTAGCATCTGGCGCTGTGCCCGCTGCGCCTTCAATGACGAATGTCCCGGCGTTGAGGTCAGAGGGCAGAGACGAGGTCAGAAACGACGGCAGCAGGATCCTCTGCTTGTGTGACCCCACTAGCCAATAGAACACCGGTCGTACCGAGTTCGATGGCAGCAGCGACATCTGCTCCACTCTTGACACCAGCCCCACAAAGAATCCCGACCTGTTCTGAGATTTCACGGACGGCTGCAGCGGTGGCCCTGATGATCTCGGGGTCGGCCGAGGTGACTGAGACGTCGCCACCGATCAGTTCGGGCGGCTCGACCGCGACGTAGTCCGGTTGCAGGGCAGAGAGAGCACGAGCCTCCTCAATATCCGCAGCGCAAGCACAGACGGTGAAGCCCTCCGGAACCTGATCGAGCAGCATAGCCACGTGCTCGATGCTGACCTTGTGTTCGGCGTGATTGATGAGAGTTCCACTCGCCCCTCGCTCAACGGCGGTTGCAGGGTGAAGCCAGCCGGTGAACGAACCGAATTCAATCGGGTCTAGATGTTGGCACCAGACCTCGAGATCAGGTGCGGCTGCGACCACCGCGGCGAGGTCGAAAGCAGAGACTGCAGCGACCAGCCTCGCATCGGTGTGAACACCAGCCATCACTTCCGCCAAAGCCTCAGCAGAAGCACCATGGGCGCTCTCGTATGTCTTGAGATTGACAACCACCAACGGTCGGCTCACATATCGCCGAGTTGACGAATCGCTTTGACGCTGACGGCTCGCATTAATGCCCGAAGCAAGTCAAAGATGTTTGATTCCATTCGCAGATGTGCGATTCCCCTCACGCGCGCGAAGCATGACCTACGACGGCATCGAAGAGTTCAACCCCATCCTCAAGAATCGCGCCCTCTCCGATTATACAGCGAGATATATGACATCCTGCGCCAATCTGAGCACCAGCCAGAACCACACTGTTCTCGACAGTCGAAGCAGCACCGATGTGAACACCTCGCCCAATCGAAGAACCGGTCACCTCCGCAATCGAACCACCGTCGCCGAACCAAGAATCGCAGCAGACCTCACCCGTCGAAAAGCGACCTGCCCCGATGCAGACCTGAGCAGCCTCGATGTACGAAGCAGGAGTCCCCGCATCGACGAAATATCCAGTGAAAACAAGCCCTGCCATCCCTCCCGATTCGGCAATCGAGGGGAAGACCTCGCGCTCCATTGAATGCTTCTCGACACTCAATTCATCGAGAACCTCGCGCTCGACCAGATAACATCCAGCATTGATCAGATTTGAGAATTCTGTTCCACTTTCAGGCTTCTCTTGGAAGCGGCGAATCATCCCCTTACCATCCAATTCACAGACACCGAAACGACTCGGGTCCTCCACTTCCCAAAGCGAAAGCGTAGCAAGAGCACCTGTAGCCGAGTGATGAGCAGCCAAAGCGGCCACATCAACACTCGAAACCAAGTCACCATTCAGCACTAGAACAGGGCCACTACCAGTCATGTGTTCACGCGCTAGAGCAATCGCGCCTCCGGTTCCCAAAGCATCCTCTTCAACCGAGAGAACGACCTCGTAGGGAAGCATCGTAGAAGCAGCCCAAGCGCGCATCTCATCGGTTCCATAACCAGCTGCGACGATAACACGACTGACCATCTCGGAGGGCACGACCTCGACGACACGTTCGAGTAGAGTCAGGTCGAGAACAGGCAAGAGCGGTTTGGCACGGCCTTCAGTCAGCGGGCGCAGGCGTGTGCCGAAGCCACCGGCGAGCACGATGACGTCCATAGCGGGTCGAGGACTTGGCCTGTCTTTGAGCACTTCGTGTCCAAGTCGGTCACAACTGGCGGGCGCATCGTTGAAAGACGGCGGGCGGGTGGTCGGGCCGTCATCATGAACATTCACGAGTACCAAGGCAAGCAACTGTTCGCCAAAGCCGGCGTGAAGGTGCTTGCAGGAGTCCATTGTCGGAGTGTCGAGCAAGCGCTGGCTGCATACGATTCGCTGGGCTCGAAAGTAGTCGCCGTGAAGAGCCAGATTCATGCTGGAGGGCGTGGTAAAGGTACTCTCTATGATGTTGAATCTGGCGAAATCGTGATGGAAGGTGGAGTCAAAATCGCTTTTTCGCGCGAGGATGTCAAGACTTATGCTGCGAACATCCTCGGCCGCAGATTGGTCACCAAACAGACAGGATCGGAGGGCAAAATCGTCTCCAATCTCTATGTTGAGTCAGGATGCGACATCGCTCACGAATACTATCTCGCTCTGCTCGTCGACCGCGAGGCGAAATCGGTCTTGATCATGGCTTCAACCGAGGGTGGAATGGACATCGAAGAGGTCGCTGAGACGACTCCAGAAGCCATACACAAAGTCTGGGTTGAGCCTGATTCAGGACTGCTCGACTCACAAAAAACCGAACTTGGAATCGCGCTGGGCCTCTCTGGCACTTCTCTGGAATCGTTCATTGGGATGATCGGCAGTTTGTACGACGTCTTCGTCGATAACGATTGTTCGATGGTTGAGATCAATCCACTCGTGCGCGATGCGGCCGGCGAGATGGTCGCGCTCGACGCCAAAGTCGGATTCGATGACAATGCATCTTTCAGGCATCCAGAATGGGCTGGGATGCGCGATCTCTCGGAGGAGGAACCGACTGAGATTCGCGCCAAGGCCGCTGGATTGTCCTATGTTAAATTGGACGGTGAGATCGGTTGCCTCGTCAATGGCGCTGGACTAGCGATGGCGACCATGGACGTCATCCAACTCTACGGCGGCGAGCCCGCTAACTTCCTCGATATCGGAGGAGGGGCCGACGAGGCTACCATTCGCGAAGCTTTCAAAATCATCCTTGAGGACCCCAATGTGAAGGGCATCCTCGTCAATATCTTCGGCGGAATACAGCGCTGTGACATCGTTGCGAACGCGGTGCTGGAAACGAGTGCGGCGATTGGCTTGGACGTTCCATTGGTGATTCGACTTTCGGGTACGAACTTCGAGGAAGGACGAGCCATCGTCGATGCCTCGAATCTCGATTGTCATTCGGTCGAGACTCTCGCTGAAGGCGCCAAAGCGATCGTTGAACTCATCGGAGGTGAGGCCTGAATGGCGATCTGGATTGGCGAAGATGCGAAACTCTTGATTCAGGGAATCACCGGAAGTCAAGGCAGCTTCCACGGTGAGAAGATGATCGAATACGGCACCGACGTGGTCGGTGGAGTCACACCCGGAAAGGGTGGGCAGACTATCGAACTCGCTGGTGAGACGATTGCGGTCTACAACACGATGGTCGAAGCCATCGAAGCCACCGACGCCGATGCATCTGTCATCTACGTCCCGCCTCGATTCGCTGCAGCAGCGATCATGGAGGCGGCCGACGCCTTCGACCGGCTGAAGGGTGAGGGCGTGGTCGTCTGCATCACGGAAGGAATCCCCACACTCGACATGGTGAAGGCTGTTGCTTTCGTTGACGAACGGTCAGGAATTCGACTCATCGGGCCGAATTGCCCGGGCATCATCACTCCGGGAGAAAACGGAGGCAGCAAGATTGGCATTATGCCGGGCCACATCCATGCCAAAGGCCGAATAGGAGTCATCTCCAAATCGGGCACTTTGACCTACGAAGCGGTGGCTCAGACAATGAGCATCGGCGAGGGGCAATCGACCTGCATCGGCATCGGCGGAGATCCTGTCAACGGCACCGGCTTCATCGATTGCCTAGAAGCCTTCGAAGCAGACCCTCAGACCGTCGCTGTGGTTCTGATCGGTGAGATTGGAGGCACTGCTGAAGAGGACGCAGCCGCTTGGGCTGCGGACAACATGAACAAGCCGATCGTCGGCTTCGTCGCCGGCTCCAGCGCACCGCCGGGAAAACGCATGGGACATGCCGGTGCAATCATCTCAGGCGGCAAGGGAACCGCAGCCGAGAAGTTCGCCGCCTTCGAGGCTGCGGGCATCCATATCGCTCGAGACCCCTCAGAGATCGGTGAGGTTCTGAGACAGGCTCTGACAGAAGCCGGTCTTCTGTGAAGACCGCTCGCGCGAGCACTCGGCATTGCGAGAGACTTAGACCGAGCGACGCAGCCGACGCGGCGTGGCTGCTGATTCTCGCGTCGTGGTCGTCGGCGGCGGACTCGCGGGCTGTGCCTGCGCTCTCGGCCTCGCCGGCCGAGGCGTGGAAGTGACTCTGCTCGAGGCCGGCTCAACTCTCGGTGGGCGGGTTCAATCGGTCAATCTCAAGGGAATGGAGCGTGGTATCGACAATTCTCAACACGCTGCATTTCGTGTCTACGGCAGGTTCCTGCAATTGCTCGCCACCTGCGATGCGCGTGAAATAATCAAACTTCAGAAGCGTACAACTCTGCCCTATCTCGAGGTGGAGAAGGGCCGAATCAGCATAGTCCAATCGGGACGGCTACCGCCTCCAAACCACCTCGCAGTCTCCTTGATGAAAGCAAAATTCCTAAGCCTAGGTGACAAGTTGGCGATGCAGAAGGCGGTCAAGGCATTACAGCGGATGAGCGAGGAGAAGAGGCGTTCTCTCGACGATACCCCATTCATCGAATGGCTGCAGGAAAATGGACAGACCGAACGGGCGATTCGGCGCTTCTGGGATCCATTGGTCAAGGCTGCGCTCAACATCGACTCCGAACAAGCGAGCACTTCGGTCGCGTGCTTCCTCTTCAGGCGCGGCCTCTT
The DNA here is from genome assembly GCA_002498525.1 of Euryarchaeota archaeon UBA58. Classification (GTDB taxonomy): domain Archaea; phylum Thermoplasmatota; class Poseidoniia; order Poseidoniales; family Thalassarchaeaceae; genus MGIIb-O1. The sequence goes on along the minus strand of DAHR01000012.1, from coordinate 39,096 downwards.
CGGCGACCCCGATGCCTTCGATGTCGGTTCCTTCACCTCGGACCTCTCGGACTCGATCTCACCCGCACTGCGCCGGACACTGGCTCGAACCGGCGTTGAGGTCCGCACCTCATTGCCCGTCACGGGTCTCTTCCGCGAAGAAGGTCGAGTTGCAGGAGTAATGACCCGTGAAGGATTGCTGACAGCGTCAAGTGTGGTACTCTGCACCCCGATCGCTGCCACAGCGCGCCTGCTGACAGGCGCGGAGGCCAGCGTCGCATCGCATGAAGTCGCGGCTAGGCTGGCGAGGCTCGGCAACACTGCACTCATCGGCATCCATGCCTTCCACGAAGGCCCTGTCTTGCCCAGCGGCATTCCCTTCGTCACCTGTTGTGACGAGCCGCTGATCCAGATGCTCTTCGACCGCACCGGCGAATTGGACGAGCAGAATCGAGAAGGTCTTCCAGGTCACTGGATTTCGGTAGCGGTTTCCTACGCAGACCCATACCTCGATTGGGATGACGAGTTGATGAGAACCGAATACGAGCGCGTCGTCTATGCTGCATTCCCCGATGCGCCCACCATAACAGAATTCCACGTCATCCGAGTCAAGCGAGCGACCACGGCTCTGACCGTTGGATCGCAGAGGCTTCGACCCGACCCCTCTGACGCTGGCGAAGGAGTGATCCTCGGCGGAGACTGGCTCGACATCGACTGGCCGAGCACGATGGAAGGCGCGACCCGCGCCGGACTTTCAGCGGCTGCCACGATTCTGGGCCACAGAGGCGATTCTCTGATGAGAGGATGGCAGCACGACGATGACTGGCCGGATTGGCCCGAACCACCACGAAGAGGTGCAGAGGGCTGGCGCGAGTGGTGAAGCGAAACAGAAGAGACGGCCAAAGAAGCGAGGGAGCAGCGAAAAAAATGTCAGAGAAATTCGATTTCGGCGAGCACGAAGTCACAGAGGATGGCTCAGTCACTCGGCTCGCCGGCTGGGATACCCATCAGAACCTCGACGAAGCACAAGCATTCTGCAAGAAAATCGCTGAATCGCATTATGAGAACTTCGTCGTAACCAACCAATTCACACCGGCAGAACACGTCGAACACATCCAGAACATCTACGCCTTCTGCCGCTACGGCGACGACCTCGGAGACGATGCACCATTCAGCGACGAGATCAGGTGGAAACTGCTCGACGCATGGGAACAAGACCTCTCAGAAGCAGCCCGCGACGATTGGAACGGAAACCCGCGACACCCGATACTCAAAGCGATTCAAGCAACGGCGCGCGAGAAGGGGATTCCACGCCAGCCGTTCTGGAAATTGATTCAAGCTTTCAAGATGGACCAGACCAAGAAGCGTTATGCCGATTTCGATGAACTACGACGCTATTGCTTTTACAGCGCAGACCCTGTCGGCCACCTTTTCCTCTACGTTTATGGGCACGATGACGAGGAACTTCGAGCCCTTTCCGATTGGACCTGCACGGCTCTGCAATTGGCTAATCATTGGCAGGATGTGGCTCGCGATCTGGACCAAGACCGCATCTATCTGCCAGCCGACACGATGACTCGCCACGGTTATTCGTACGACGACTATCTCTCCCGTACCGCCGATGATCGCTGGTGCGCCCTGCTCGCAGACGAGGTTGCGCGGGCGCAGGAATGGTTCGACAAAGGAGAGGAATTGTGGCAGCGCTGCGACCCGCGCCTCGCCGTCGACCTGATGATGTTCAGCTGGGGTGGACAAGCGGTTCTCGCCTCGATTCGTAAACAAGGATTCGACACTTGGCGCAAGCGGCCGAGAGTCAGCAAACTCAAACAGTTCTTCTTGCTGATGAAAGCACGGCGAAAATGGCGTGCTGCTCTGAAGCACGCCGTTTGACTTAGCACCCATGCGCGCGAGGGTGAGGTTCAAGAGTGAATGATGTGGGCTCGCGTTTGACAAGGCCATGACTCAGCGAAGCAAGACCGATTCCGCAAGCGGGATTCGCTATGACCTCGAGCGGAGCATATCCCTCATCGAAGCCGATGTCGAACCCGAACGGATCGATATGGTTCGCGCTGCTGTAGGTATCACTCGAGATGCGGCGCGGGCAATCAGCATCACCGCGATGGAGACGATTCGCGAGGGAGCGAGATTCATGGGCGTCGTCGGCAATCGCGGTGAACTCGTCAATCCCTTCGGTCATATCGACGCAGCCATCTGGTCTGAGGCCACCGTTCCCGATTACATGATTGAGAGCGCTTACGATTATTGTGAGGAGTTGACTCGCCGTGAAGCAGGCAATTTCCATCACTCGTTCAAGTATCTGCCAGACGATGCTCGACGTTCGATCTGCGCTTACTACGCCTTCTGCCGCCGAGCGGATGACATCGCCGACGGAGACTTCGTCGACCACTTTCCCGGCGGCTCCTCCGACGACCCTGAATCAATCGAATACCGAGCCGATATCGAGCGACTGACCGGCACATCTCCGGTCGTCGACCGCTCGCATTATGACGACAGAATGTCGCAATTATTCTACTATAGAAAGAAGCTCTCAACCGCTTACGAGCCGATTACTTCGACCGATCCAATCTTCATCGCACTGAAGGATACGATTCACCGCTACAATCTCCCGCGACAGCTTCTGGACGACATGATCAGCGGCATGGAGGACGACTTCCACAACAACCGCTACGAGACCTTTGAGGACCTCTACTCCTACTGCTACCGCGTCGCTTCAACCGTCGGGCTGGTCTGCATCGAGATTTACGGATACGATGATCCTGCGGCGCGAGAGTTCGCTGAGGCATGGGGGATCTTCATGCAGATGACGAATATCATCCGCGACGTTGTCGAGGATTCCGAGCGAGACAGAATCTATCTACCGCTCGAGGATCTGCAGCGTTTTGGAATCACCGAGCAGGATGTGCGCGGTGGTGAATCCCTGCTCGATCACCCTGGTTGGAAGCCTTTCATCGACGATTACATCTCGAAGGCTGAGACTTATCGTGATAAGGCGTTCAAGCTGCTGCCGCTGCTGGACAAGCAATCGCGTTATTCTCCAGCAGCGATGATGGCATTCTACGAATCAATTCTGAAGAAGATCGACAAGAAAGATGGCGATATCTTCAGCGAGCGTGTACAACTCTCGAAAGCTGAGAAGATTACCCTCGCAGCCTACGTGTACGCGCGTTACCGCTTCCTCGCCGTCTGAGCGAAAAGCGGCTTACATTGGACAAGCCTCAAGGGAAGATTATCGAGCAGAGTGAATTGGAGGGGAGTCGATGAGGGTTGCAGTTCTGCTCGAGGATCGCTGTCAGCCCAAGAAGTGCAACGCCGAATGTTGGGCTTTCTGCCCACCGGTTCGCAATGGCATCGAGTGCATCGTACTCGATGATTCGAGCGGCAAGCCGCTGATTTCAGAGCCGCTCTGCATCGGTTGCGGAATCTGTGTGGTCAAATGTCCATTCGAGGCGCTGATCATCACTAATCTGCCCGAGGAACTCGAGGGCGAGATGACTCACCGCTACGGTGAGAATGGCTTCCGTCTGTTTCGACTGCCCTCACCTCGCCAGGAGCAAATCGTTGGCATTCTGGGACCCAATGGAATGGGCAAGTCGACGGCGATAAATCTGCTGTCAGGCTCGTTACGGCCGAACCTCGGAGATTGGACGATACAAGGGAAGGATTGGGCAGAAATCGTCGAATCATTCCCTCGCGGCGAATTGCGCGATTATCTCAGCATGGTAGCACAAGACGGCGTCAAAATCGCTGTCAAACCACAGTACATCGACAAACTGCCCAAGATATTCCAAGGCGAAGTCGTGGAACTCCTCAAGCGAGTTGACGACCGAGATGAATTGGCCCACTACGCCGAACTTCTGGCCATCGACCACCTGCTCAACCGCCGACTGGACAAGTTGTCCGGCGGTGAATTGCAGCGCGTTGCGATCGCTGCAACGCTGCTGAAAGAGGCCGACGTCTACTTCTTCGACGAATTATCCTCCTATCTCGACATACACGAGCGCCTGCGCATAGTGCGAATAATCCAAGGAATGGTCGCGCGCGGAAAGCGAATCCTCGTTGTCGAACACGATCTGGCGATTCTCGACGTTCTCTGCGATCTGATTCACATCGTTTATGGCGAGCGCGCGGCATACGGAATCTTCACTCCGCCGCGCTCGACGCGGGCCGCGATAAACGCCTATCTCGACGGATATCTACCCGAAGAGAATGTGCGGAT
>DAHR01000012.1:0-34754 GCA_002498525.1 Euryarchaeota archaeon UBA58 | reverse complement strand
CGCAGCGCCGAAGTCGTCGGAGTCGTCGGGCCAAATGCAACCGGCAAGACGACCATGGTGCGAATGATTGCTGGTGAGATCGAGCCCGACATGGGCTGGTGCACGATGGATGCAACGGTCTCGTACAAACAGCAGCACGTCACCACCGACTTCGATGGCAGCGTCCAGGATTGGCTCGATACCGAGCTTGGAGGACGCTGGCGCAGCGGCGAATTCCATACTCAGGTAATTCGGCCGCTGCAGGTCGATCAATTGCTTGAATTGCGCGCGAAGAAGCTCTCGGGTGGTGAGTTGCAGGCTGTCTGTATCGCGATTTGTCTTGGAAAGGAAGCCGACCTCTATCTGCTTGATGAGCCGAGCGCACATCTCGACGCAAATGCTCGGATGGAGGCTGCGAAGGCGATACGCCGCACCATGGAGAGCAATGAGAAAGCGGCGATGGTCATCGACCACGACATCTACTTCATCGACATCGTCAGCGACTCGCTGCTCGTCTTCGATGGAGAAGGAGGAAAGCATGGCAATGCACAGGGACCTCTGTCACTTCGAAAAGGCATGAATCGCTTCCTCGCCGATGTCGATGTCACCTTCAGGCGCGACCACGAATCACACCGCCCGCGCATCAACAAGCCGAACAGCCGCAAGGATCGCGAGCAGAAGGCTAGCGGTGAATACTTCTACGTCGAATGAGCAAAGAACGAGCGACTCGAACCATTGGATTCTTGAAGGTTGCTCAGAGAGCGTGAGTCATGTCTGAGGACGAGATCGAGACGGCCGCCCAGCCCGATGAGGTCGTCGAGGTCGTCGAAGAGCTTGTCGAAGACCCAATCGAAGTACTGGAGACGAGGGTCGCAGAACTTCTCTCAGACCTCCAATATGCGCGGGCTGAGACGATGAACGCTCGCCACCGAGGGCAGCGCGACAAGGCCGAGGCGATTCGCTTCGGCAGCGCCGGACTGGCAGTGCGGATTCTGCCAGCGATAGATGGGCTTGAGAAGGCGCTGGCCAATGGAGATGGTGATTCAGAGGCTATTCTCAGCGGTGTCCGACTGACACTCGACGCCATGCGAGCAGCGCTCACTGCCGAGGGAATCTCGCGAGTGGAAGCCGAGGGAGCAGAGTTCGACCCGACCTGCATGGAAGCGATTGCAACCATTGCAGCGCCCGATGGCGCGGCCGCCGGCTCGGTCATCGAAGTCATCGAAGCCGGCTACACTCTACACGACAGAGTCCTTCGACCTGCCAAAGTCATCGTCGCAGAAGGCTGACCAATCGGCTGATACGACCTATGTGGCGGTTTGATAACCGAGACAGGACTCAGGGCGACGATGGTCACTGTTTCCCGCCGCCGAATCGCCTTACTACTCGTCGCATCGATGTTCCTTTCGGGATGTACTGGCGCTGTCGAAACCGACCCCCTAATCATCCCTGGATGCATGGATGAGACCGCGACCAATTACAATCCAGATGCGACTGAAGCAGACCGCTCCTGCCTCTACGATGACGGTGACGGAGAGATTCCAGATGACCCCTCACCGCTAGCCATCGAACAGAACGAATTCTGTGACGATGTCAACCCCCACCACTGCATGTTGCCATTTCCGGCACCGGCATTCTTGAATGACGATCCAAGCAGCACCACAGGCTACAATCTGATGATCACAGACGAGGCGATTCCCGACTCAGGATCTGGCCCCACGAATGCCTTCCACATGATCAATCGCCTCGACGGCTACAGTCCCTCGACTCAGATCTTCACCACATTCGACCAGACTCCGGACATCTCGGGACTCGCCGGACACAACTCCATCGAAGACTCCCTGTCCGCCGACCACGCTACGGTTCTGATCAACCTCGACACTGGTGAATTACTCTACCATTGGGTTGAGATCGACGCTCGAACACAGGATGATGAGCCGACCTTCGTCTATCTCCGAACGACTCGCGGGCTCGACCACGACACGCTCTACGGCGTCGCTTACAGAAACCTCCTCGACTCAGAGGGAACATGGGTCGAGGCATCAGCAGCATTCGCTGCACTGCGAGACGACCAGACCACTGACTCGCCACAGATCGAAGCCCAGCGAGGCATGTACGAGAACCTCTTCACGGCTCTGGGCGAACACGGAGTCGAGCGTGGAACCCTACAAGCAGCCTGGTACTTCCACACCGCTTCGACAGCTTCGATTCTCGCCGACATAGTCACCGCACGCGATGATGCTTCCGAGCGCTTGGGCGAGGACGGCATCGCCTGCGAGGTAACAGAAGTCATCGATGATTACGGCGATGACAACAGTACTTTCCGCCGAATACACGGCACTTTCACAACTCCACAATACATGGAATCTGATTTTCCACCCGCTAGCATGCGACGCACAGACGCGGGCGACCCGGAATTCATCGAATTCCGTGAAGTGGTATTCACCATCCTCATCCCACAGGTTCTCGCCGACGAATCGAGAGCGGGTCAGATGACGCTCCTCGGCCATGGTTTCATGGGTAATGGCAAGGGCATGGTGAGCGGGTTTCGAGAGTATGCGCAATTGTATGACAGGGTGATGATCGCGACCGATTTCAAGGGTTGGAGCTCTGACGGCGACTTCGATGCGCTGACTTATTCACTGATCAATGGTGAGTACTTCCAGCACCAACAGGAACGCCACATCCAGTCGATAATCAACAACCTCGCGATGATTCGTACCTTCACCGGCGTCTGCTCCGAATTACCTGAATTCATTCATGGTGGAGTCAATTTGGTCGACGTCTCGGCTGTCGATTACATGGGGGTTTCCTTTGGTGGACTTCGCGGTCCTTCGATTCTCGGGATGATTCCTGAGGTCGACCGCGGTGTGTTGTGGGTTGGAGGTTCTTCATTCACTCATCAGATCGAGCGATCGACGCATTATCGCACCTTCGAGTTGCTCTTCGCTGAGAGCATCGCCTACCCTTCGAGAATGGACCGCGGCTTGATGATCGCTGCATTGCAATCGATTTGGGATGTCACCGATGCAGAGACTTATCTGCCATTCCACGAGAATGGATTGGAGGGGCTGGTGCTACCCTTCGAGGTGCTCTACATCACCTCGATAAATGATTTCCAAGTCTCGACTCTAAGTTGCGATCGAGCCGTAAGAACCGCTGGTATCCAGAATCTGGCGGCCTCGGCCTGGCAGCCTTGGGGTGTAGAGTCGAGTGAAGGGCCGATCACAGGTTCCGGAGTTGCTTACTTCGATGGTTCATTCCCAGCGGTGCCAGAGGAGAACCTCGCTGGTTCGATGGATTATCATTCAAATGCCCACGGTCAGGTTCTTGCCGTGCCAGAGGCTTATTCGATGGCATTCGATTACTTATCGAGCGGTATCGTGACGAATACCTGTGACGATTCCTGCACCTTTGAAGGCGTTTGGGAATAATCAGCCGACGGGCTCTCCACCTTCGCCCATGTAGGCTAGGCGGGCAAGGGAATCGGTGTTGATCAGAAGGTCGAGAACCGATGATGGTACCAGGCTGCCGAGCACTGAGCGCACCGCCTCTTCGTCGTGCACGGTGCTGAGCATACGCGCAGTCTCGCGAACTCTCCAGCCTTCGTAGTTTTCACGTTGCTCGAGCGGCAGGAGAACAACATCCCAGCCTGCCGCTGTGTAGAGTTCGGCAGTGTCGAAGTCGGTGGTGAAGATGCAGCCAGCTTCACCGTGGTATCGTTCGGCATGCCGCACCCAATTGGGTGGATCTTCGATGTCCGGAATCGAGCAGATGTGGGTGTTCTCGATGCCTTCTGCCTCAAGCCAGGCAGTGACCATGCTCTCGCGCTCCTCAGCGGTCCACGGATTTGCCAGAGTCGAGGGGCGGTTTGCCGAGCCGATGCCGATTATCAGCGTCGAATCCGCTGCATGTGCAGCACGCTGTTCCGCAGCTGCTCGCAAGAGAATTGCATGGCCGAAATGCAGAGGTTGGAAACGGCCGATTACCACGATTCCGGCCATGGGTGGATTCTCGGGTGGCTCGGGGGTCATCGGCAGGTCTGTCATTCACTCACCCCTGCCCTCTCACCCAGAGTCTGGCCGCCAAGCACCCATGAATCAGCCGACAGGAACTCACGACCGATGAGCAGAGCGTTGGCTTCTGTTCGAGCCATTTCGAGAAAGTCAAAGAGGCTCTCAGTAAGGCTCTTGTGAGACTCCATCGTCGGTAGGATGCGCGGATCTTGGCTCGGATCCAGAGTCTCGTCGAGGTCTTCCCGCCGAGCCATCCAATCGAGGATGACGGATTCTGAGTAAGATTCACGATCGGAAGCGGAGATCGCAGCCGAGAACCTATACCACAAATCGGCCGAGAGGAATTCGGTAACACTCTCGATTCGCCCCCCTAGAATCGGCTCGACATAGAGAAAGAGCCGTCCATCCCAGCATCTCCATTCGGCGCTGACCGACCATTCTGCGAGCAGTAGCAAGGCAACGCACTGGGATTTAACAGAAATGTCTTGATCAGCGAGTGGAGCGCCCAGATCCAAGCCATCGGCCTTGTCGATCCACTCGAGAAAATCGCCCTCCAAGTCGACATCGAAGCCGCGATGGTAACGTGGGTCTGATTCGGGCCGTAAATCTCTGAAAGCCCCCGTCTCAAAACCAGAAACCAGTCTACTGAGCGGCATCTCAAGCAATCGACCAAGAGTCGCCTTGTCGACCAATCTCAGCATCACATCGACCATCACCTCGCCTCCATTCAGTCCTGCACGCCGCCCTCGATTAACGTATCAGCCCAGCCTCTACCCACGCCATCAGAGAATTCTGCAACAACGCCCCCACATGCTCGATCGCAGCATCATCCTCAGCGAAGAAACGCAGAGTGCACTTCCCAGTCTTGTGAGTCCGAAGAACAGCCGGCATCTCACTCGTCAAGTGTGGATGCCGATACAGTGGCGTCAGATAGAGTGAGACGTGCTGCCGCTGAATGCAGATAGCCAGAAACGGATCGAATTGCGAGCCAGATCGCTTTCGAACCAATTTGTAATATCCCGGATCATCCCTCAGCAGATCGAGCGCACCCTCGTGCTCTTTGGCGATTACTCGAAGCCTGTCCCACAGAGGAAGCAGAGTGGGATTCTTGACCCATTCCATCGAGTTGCCGAGGCATTGCCTCGAATACAACGCTTCCCCCACCTGTCAGCCCTTCGATTGCATCGGGTTGAAGAACTGCACGCGGGCCCGTGGTAACGTCCCTGTGGTCGGATTGGAGGTGTTGGAGTGGCGACCATCGAGGATCAAATCAAATCCATTGAGGAGGAGATCTCCAAAACCAAGTACAACAAGGCTACGCAAGGCCATATCGGCAAACTCAAAGCAAAAATCGCAGCACTCCGCGTGCGTAAGGAAAAGGCTCAGGCCCATGCGAAATCGAGCGGCGGGGGCCCTGGTTTCGAGGTCAGGAAATCGGGCGACGCTTCGGTTGCACTGGTTGGCTTTCCGAGCGTCGGGAAATCCAGTCTGATCTCGCAATTGACTGATGCCGATTCTCATATCGGTGGTTTCGCTTTCACTACCCTGACTTGCATTCCCGGAGTCTTGCATCATCGCGGGGCGACGATTCAGATTCTCGATCTACCGGGTCTCATCAAGGGCGCTTCCGAGGGTAAAGGTCGAGGTCGTGAGATTCTCAATGTGATTCGCAGTTGCGATATGGTGCTGTATGTCATCGACCCATTCCAAGGCTCACATTTCCACATCTTGGACAAGGAATTATGGAATGCAGGGATGAGATTGAATGACCCTAAGCCGCAGGTTTTCATCGATAGGACCGAGCGAGGTGGTATCGTTGTGCGCTCCACGCTAGAACAGACAAATCTTGAGACTGAGGAGATCCAAGGAATCATCAGAAGCTTCGGAATCGTCTCTGCGAATATCACTCTCAGAACTGATGTCACCGACGACCATATCGTCGACACCTTGGCTGGAAACAGAGTCTATTCGGATGCGGTCGTCATCCTCAACAAGATCGACCTCGCTAGTAAGGCGGAACTAGACGAGACCTGTGAACAATTGCCGATAGGTTGGCCGGTTCTGCCGGTTTCGGCATTAACCGGCGAGGGCATCGAGGCGATGAAGGATTTCATCTTCGATAATCTCCATTTTATGTCGATCTATCTCAAACCTCAGGGGCAGGAAGCTGACCTCATCGAGCCCCTGATTGTCAAGAACACCTCAACCGTTCGCGATGTCTGCGTCAAATTGCATCGCGACTTCGTCCGCAGGTTCCGCTATGCGCGCGTCAAGGGGCCGAGCGCGAAATTCGACTGGCAGCGTGTCGGCCTCGACCATCTGTTGAAGGACGAAGACCTTCTGACCATCATCATCAGAAAGTGAGTCTAATCCAGCGATGATTTCACCTATGGGTGGGTTCACGCGATGCCATGACGGCTTCGGGCGACCTGCTGCCGAGGGCTGAGCTCCGAGCCATCGTCGCCCACCTACGTGGACGTGCTTCCCTTCTGATTGGGATGTTCATCTTCGGCTTCATCGCGGGTTATCCAGCCGCTGAGTGGGCCATCGAGTGGTTGATCGAGGCCGAAGGCTATCGTCCTGTAGGCGTCGAAATCATCATCCTGCAACCGATGGAGATCATCCTTCTGAAATTGAGGATCGCCAGCCAGATAGGCATCGCTCTCTTTGCTGCAACCCTCATCGGCGACCTCGCGTGGAACGGACGCCGCATCATAGCCGAGGGCAAGCGTATGGCGGTGGTTGGAAGTGGAGGGGGCATTGCTCGATTATTGCAGGCTCTCATCGCTGTGCTCGGATTGGGGGCTCTGGGCGGCCTCTACGCACACATGATACTGGTTCCCTTCCTTCTTGATTACCTAGCTGCCGATGCGAGTGCTGCAGGAATTGATTCGACTTGGCAACTGCGCTCTTGGATCGGCTTCATCACCGGCCTCTACTTTGGCTCGGTGGTTAGTTTTCAAGTTCCGATCTTCGCTGTGATGCTGGTTCGTGCTGGAATCGTCGAGCGCAGAACCTTCACCGAGAACCGAGGAATCCTCTGGTTCTGCGCCGCTGCAATCGGTGCTTTCCTCTCGCCACCGGACCCTCTCTCGATGTTCCTCGTCGGCGGTCCTATGCTCATCCTGCTCGAACTTGCCTTGCTCTACGACCGGTTCACTCGCGGCGAGTGAAGCCCGAGGTGTCGGGTCACAGCCGTCTGCCGTACGCCATTCAGACTTCGATTCCGCGGTTGCGCGCATCTTCTGCCTGAGCATCGGCAACGCCAGCATCGACATCAACCTTGAGCATCAACAAAGTGCCTATGATAATCAAGACGCTGAGGCTGGCGACACCGACTCTGCTATCGTACATCACAGTCAAGATACCGTAAATCAGTGGACCCATTAGGGCTGCAACTTTACCAAAGAAGCCGAAGAAGCCGAAGAATTCAGCACTTCTAGTCTCGGGTACCATCTGGCCGAAAATTGAACGAGACAAGCCCTGTGAGCCTCCTAGAAGGGCGCCAGCAAAGCATCCTAGAAGCAAGAATTGCAATGTTACACCGAATCCTAGTGGTTCCCATACTGCGCCACGAACTGCTGCAGGGAGGGCATCCATTGGACCATCCCCGAGGCTCGTTGGGTGATCGTTTCCGATAGAGTCTCCATCTGCATCGCCACCGCGAACGCTGACACTGAATCTGTTCCCATCTCCGAAAGTGGCTAGGAATTGAGTTACAGAATCAGTGTCGGCGACAGATATGGGACCCTCTTCTGGATCGTTGAAATTGTAGATCCGACGCTCATCGATATCCTCATTGACATGAATCGGCATTATCGATGACCAGGTATCTGCCCATTCTTGTTCACCCTCGTCCCGAGACAAATCGTTGGCGTAAGCCGAAGGTCCGGCCTGAACCAAGTAACTCCCAGCTCCTGCCATCCTTTCCTCTAACCAACGAGAGGTCATACCCTCAGGCATACTCGACACATCATAGGGGTCGGTGCCAGCAGCAATCTCCTCTTCATTGCTGAACCAGTCACCATCGATGTTCTCATCATCGGCATCCATGATGCCGTCACCATCGGTATCCCAATCGAATTGGATGTCATAATCCTCGTGAGCCACTAGGCTCAGCGGGGCGAATGACATCGCGCCGAAGATCATCACGACCCAGAGCACAAGCGACAACATGAGAGCCTCTTTTGTCGATGTTTTCTCGGCTAATTTCGTGAATCCAATCGCGCAGGGTGCAGCGACGAATTGAATCACGAGGATTGTCGTGATCAGCGCAGTTGTGGTCAGGCCGAGGACGGTCACGCCATAGATTCCCGCGAGCGCGGTGACGGAGTTTATGCCATCGATGAAGAAGAAGAAAGCGAGCATGTAGATGAACAAGGTTCGGAACTTCTCGACCTCTCCGAGAGTCTTCTTCAACTCACGGATGGCCAAGCGGGCAGATTCACCGATGCTCATGCTCTCCATCTCATTCTCGATGGGCGGTTCGGGAACCCAGGAGAAGGTGATCATGGCGAATGCCATCCACCAAACCCCAGATGAAGCCATGACGAATGGAATCACCCAATCTCCATCGATTGAGAGGACCATGACGAGATGAATGGCCAATAATATGCCACCACCGAGGTAACCGTAGGCATAAGCGAGATTCGAGATGCGGTCCATCTCATCGTTTCTACCCATGTGTGGCAACAGAGCATTGTAGAATACCCCAGCTCCATTCAGGCCGACGTTGGCGACCACGAACATGATGATCAACCAGACCCATTGCATCGATAATCCGAACATCGGCGCGAAGGCAAGAAGGAAAGTAGAGCCCGCGCCGATTATCGTCAGAATCCGTAACCACCACATCTTGATTGCTCGACGATCGGCGATGACGCCGAAAGAAGGACTCAAGACGGCGACGAAGAGCGCGGCGATCGTCACTCCGAATGACCAGACTGCATCAGCAGTCATGTCCTGCCCAATTATCGTCGCCTCCAATCCATTGGCTTTCAAGAAGAGATAGGCGAACCAGGCAGGTCCGACGGCGGTCGTAACGCTAGTCTCGAAAGCAGACTTCCCCCAATCATAGAATGCGTATCCTCGCACTGCTTTCGGGTCTGAGGATCTGTCTAGTTCGACTGCTGCTGACATGGTGATACCTACGGCTCGGTGGGCTTGTCAGGGTTTTAGCATTGGGGCGGAACAAAAAACCAGGTTAGGCTCGATTTCATTACGCCAAAGGCCCTGCGAGCATCTGTGTCAGAGGGGGCAGAGTGGCTTCAGCCTCGCGAGAATTCGGTTGATGCATTGGTCCACGGGATGATGGTCAGTGACGGGGTTGAATTCGATCTCCGATTGACTACAGATGAAGAATTAGTCTTACACCACGACCCCCGCACCCCCACGGGACGCTTTCCCGAACAGCATACTTCGTCAGAATTGTCAGACGAAGCGGAGAGCTTTGAGTCGTTACTGTCTCAGAGCGATTTCGCTCGTCCTTGGGTAGAGGAGGCTCGTTTTGTTTGCATCGAATTGAAGCCGCCGCATCCGTCGAGTGGGAAGGGCGGGGGTTGGACCAGCAAAGTGGGCCGTAGAGAGCATCTCACGCGGATGATCGAGCGGCTCGATGAGATGCTGGATGAGATTGGTGTTCCCGAGTCTAACTGCGTCGTCTATTCCTTTGACTCGACCCTCGACCAGGCTGTGAAGACGTCGGGCAGTGATCTCAAATTCGCAAGACTACAACCCCATATGAGACAATGGGGTGGTTCATTCGTCCAGAAGATCGTGAGTACTCCTTCTTTCATCGGGCACTCATTGATCGGGCTTGTCAATTCGCATCGATTGGCCGGAGCACCGTTGCTTCCCGTTGCCATCGACTACATTCATGGCTTCAAGCGCCACCTGACGATGGGCCAGACCGCCGGCATATCTGGTAGCCAACTCGAGAAATTCAACCGGCGCAGAGCAGGATTCCCTGTCTTCGTCTGGTCCGCTGGTCTCGCCCTCGAACACGAACTCCTCGAGGGCGGCATGTCGGTCATCACCGATGATCTCGACCCCGGGATCGAGATTCTACCGTCGGGACAACAACGGCGACTGAGACCTGCAACGATGCCGGATGGAAAGACGCCGTGGCATGAATTGAGTGACTCAGAACGACAGATTCAGATTGAAACCTGGAAGACTCGCTGGAACTGGGCACGCAGCATGGATCATCTGCTCGAGGAGACCAGCGAGGCGTCGATGCCCTGGGAGGCTGTGAGGCTCATCGGGCATCGTGGTGCGGGACGCACCAACAGATCGTGAGTCCCACGAATACCGCTGAGACGGGATGGGACATCGATCACGCCAGCCGACGCGGCGGCTGATTGCGGGGGATGTACTTCGGCCGGTAGATCGGTGTGCCACGGCCGTCGCGCGAATTACGCTCATCCATGATCTGAGCACAGATGCCCGCGACGCGCGCCCAGCCGAAGAAGGTCGTGTAATACTCCGGTAAGCGGAATCCGACTGAGTGCAGCAGGCTGCCACTTGCGAGGTCGACATTGGCATGGGGATTGCTGATCTTCGGAATCTCGCCGAGAATCGGAGGAATGACCTCGCGAAGCGCCTTCACAATGAGGAAGTTCGCATCCTCTGGACATACCTCTTCACCGAGTTCTATCAGAAGCCGAGCGCGCGGATCCTCAGCGCGCAGCACTCCATGACCGAAACCATAGATCGGGCGTCTGTTGTCCAACTCCTCCCGAACGAATGCCTCTATCTCATCATGGTCCGAGGTTCCGATTCGCTGAACGAATTCGAGGCAAGCCTGATTCGCCCGGCCGTGCAAAGGACCGGACAATGCGTTCATCGCACTGGCCAGAGACGAGTAGATGCTGGCCCAACCGGAGGCGACTGCCTTACCGGAGAATGTGCATAGATTACCGCCACCATGATCCATGTGAAGGATGAAGAAGAATCGCAGTACGCGTGCGACCCTCTCAGCCCTCTCACCCTCATACCCCATCATGTGAACGAAATTCTCGACCAAGCCCAGTTCAGGCTTTCTTGGTCGAAGTCGCTCTTGCTTGCCATTACGCAAACGGAAGATTCGAGCCATCAGTTCAGGCATTCGAGCGATGAGATTCATCGCGTCACCGCGTGTGTCGCCAGTGGTTTCCGCAGTACCCAGAGCCATTATCCCGATTGACAACCAATCCATCGGATGACCGCTTCCAGGAGTCAGCGATTCCAGAACTCGTAAGGCTCCCGTCGGGATGTTCTCACCGCGCCGAACCAATTCATCTCGGAAGGTTTTCGATTCATCCTCGGTAGGAAGTCGCTTGTTCATCAGCAGATAGATGACATCCTCTTCCTCCAGATTGACCAGATCCTCGACTGGATAACCCACATAGTGGACTCCTTTGATGGGATCTACGAATGAGGTTCTGCAGGTTCCGACCGGAATCCCGCGCATTCCAGAGTCGAGGTGAGCCTCGGTTATCGTGAACAGGGAATCGTCCTCAGGCACGGCGTCGCACTCCAATCGCTCTCACTTGATGGGGAACCCGTCATAATGTCTGCGTCCCGAGGCGTAACCGAGGGACGACAGGTGAGTACGCATCGAACATCGCCTCACGATGCTGGACTTCTGGCTTGGCAGGAACTGAATGATGAGCAGAAACAACAGTTCATCGAGGGCTGTGATCTGTTCGACGAAGCGCAATTCTGGCACGCGCACGAGTCTTGGGAGGATCTCTGGAAATCTCTGAAACCTATGGGCAGACCAATTGAGACCGATGCTATTCAAGGTATCATCCAATGCGCTGCTCTGCTGTACAATTACGAACGACGGAAAGTCCGAGGTGTGGTCAACATGGCGAGCAAGCTTCTGGCTCGATTATCAGGTGTCCAACATGGAATCTGGGGCATCGATGTCGCTCAACTTCGCCTCGATCTGCTACCGTACATCCGTGATGCTGCTGAGGCTGAACCGTCATGGGATCTGAATCCAAGCGAAGTTCGGCTCGGCACCCGATGAGTGAGTCAATATGGCGCAAAATCACACGATTTCAGCCCGCAACGGTCATAGTGCATTCTCATTCGCCCCGACTCATGGCTGGCTGGCGTGAGGCGCTTGAAGACCTCGACGACGACCATCGCTTGATGCTCGAGGGCGGCTCTCTCAGTCAGCTCTTCCTGAGATACCCGTTGACGCTATGTCATCCGCTCTTCGTCGGCTCCTTCTACGGAGTTCTTGTCAGTCTCACCTTCATTCTCCCCTCCTTATATGCCGGCTGGATGGAGTCCATTCCAATCGAGGATTCATTCAATGATTGGGCGACGAAGAGCATCATGTTCGTCGCCCTCACAGCAGCTCTGAGTGGAATCTCGTTTCTGATATCGACCCTCGTGCTTCGCCCACCGATTCGTCTTGAGAATCGGCGGCGATATCTGTTCCCCATCCCATTTATCGGCTTAATCCTGATAACCTGGTCGATGATTGATGATGCACCTGCTTGGATCGCCCAACTCGGTTGGTTGCTCGCAATAATCCCCGGTCCGATCTACATTCACCTCTCCTATGCGCCAAGATGGAGGATACTGGATCGCATCGACCGCGGGCTAGACCCCTTCGAAGGGATGAGTCGGACCATCGACCCACCTCCGAAAGGTGAAGTCGAGAGTGAATCAGATGATCTTCTCGACGAAGCCGTTGCTGAGCTCTGAGCATCAGATTAGAGCCAACTCAGGACCAACCTTCTCGAAAATCCTCAGAACCTCGTCCAAGTCGTCGCGCGTCAGGCCTGCTGACATCTGTGTGCGTACTCTTGCGCCGCTGCGAGCGACCATCGGGAAGACGATCGCGCCAGCCAAGACACCCTCGTCAGCGAGACTCCGAGACAATGCTTTCGCCGTTGCCGACTCGCCGCACATCACAGGGATGATCGGAGTCTCGGATAATCCTGTGTCGAAGCCCATGGACTGCAATTCGGCTCGGAAATAGATCGTGTTCTCCCAGAGCCGAGCATGATGCTCAGGCTCGCTCATCAGAACTTCGACAGCCGCCTTCTGGGCGGCTGCCACGCCAGGTGGCTGGCTGCCGGAGAGAAGCCACGAGCGGGAGTGGTTGAGAGCGTGGGTTCGAACATCATCGGAACCTGCGACAATGCCACCCTGAACCCCAAGGGCTTTGGAGAATGATCCGATTTCGAAATCGACCTTGCCTTGTAGATTGAAGTGGTCGACGATTCCTGCGCCAGCGTCCCCAAGAACACCTTCGCCGTGGCAATCGTCGACGAAGACCATCGCGCCATACTCGGAAGCGAGAGATGTGATCTCGGCCAGAGGGGCTATGTCGCCGTCCATCGAGAAGACACCGTCGGTGATGATCAATTTCCTCTCAGCGTCGGCATGATTCTGTAATACAACTTCCAATGCGCCCATATCGTTGTGCGCGTAAAGCCCACGTTGGGCCTTCGTCAAGCGAACACCATCGATGATCGAGCCATGGTTCAACTCATCGCTGATGATGACATCACCTTTGCCTTGAACCAGAGTCGGTATCAACCCTACATTGGCAGCATAGCCAGACGAATAGATCAGCGCAGCCTCGACTCCCTTGAATTCAGCGACCTTTTCTTCGGCTGCCAGATGAATGTCCATGGTTCCTGCGATGGCTCGGACAGACCCGCTTCCGGCGCCCCACTTCAGAGTCGCCTCTACCATGGCGCCGACCACTTTCGGATGATTAGTGAGATTTAGGTAATTATTCGCCGAGAGCATGATCATCTCACGTCCTCCGATGCTGACTCGAGGTTCATTGGCGCTCTCGAGGGTCGGTGGATTCCAGTCGAGACCCTGTTCACGGAGTGATTCGTACCTCTCCCTCATCCACCGCGTGTCATCAGCCATCGGTTGCCACACCCGTAGGATGTTGATGATTTCATCGGCGACAGAGACATCCCTCCATCGACGAGACCCGCCACCTCACTCACGCGACGACCTCACGCGACGACTCTTTCGCCCCGCCCGCACGACGACTCTTTCACCCAAGCGAGCCCTCGACGCTCCTGATGTCACCCCCATCTCCCACCTTCACCCTCCTCGGCACAGCACAGGATGGTGGGGTGCCGCAGGCCGGTTGTGCATGCTCGAACTGCACTTCTGCTCATCTGGATGATTCGCGCAGGCGATTTCCTGTGGCTGCGGGCGTCGCCGATGGAGCGGGCGGATTCCATCTCATCGAAGCGACCCGGGCCCTGCCCGACCAACTGCATGTCTGGGCGCAAGCCATCGATTCTTCGACGCCCATCATCCCGACCAGTGTTCTGCTGACTCATGTCCATCTCGGTCATGTTGACGGAATCGGCCAATTCGGCAACGAGGCGATGGGCTTGACCGGCCTTCCTCTGATCGCCAGCCAAGCCGCGATTGACGCCCTGCGGTCGCGTGGCTCGATTGCTGCCTTCGAGCCGCGACCGATTCTATCGGGATCGACTCACAGGCTGACCGAAGACTCCAGAGTCACCTTCGAATTCGTCCAAGTTCCGCACCGTGACGAAGAATCCGACACGCATGCGATCATCATCCGAGGACCGAACAGCAGCATCCTCTTCCTACCCGACCACGACGATTGGACGCAGACCTTGGCATTGCATCACGTCGAGGACATCAGATCGTGGCTGGAAGAACTGAGAGTGGATCACGCCCTCGTCGATGGAACATTCTGGGACTCGGGCGAACTCAGCGGACGCGATACCGAGGATGTGCCACACCCGCCCGTCGCTCTGACTTTGGAGAATCTAGGAGAAAGGCGAGGGGACGACCCAGAAATCCACTTCATCCACCTCAATCACAGCAATCCTCTCAACGAACCCGAGAGCAGCGAGAGGCGGCATCTCGAATCCCTCGGCTGGAAGGTAGCGGAACGAGGCTGGTCGGTCAACCTCTGAGTCTCGATGCTGATGCTTATTTGCCATAAACGCGGCCGAGATGCGTGGCTTTCTCGGGGACGGTGGCTAGCGGCCTCGGCCGAGCTCACATTTTCATGGCACAAACCCACTATCAGGACCAATTCAAGGCGATTCTCGGAGCAGGAGCCTGGCCTGGAACTCTCAATGTGAAACTCAGCGGTGAAAATCTCGACGAGTATCGCGGATTCAGAATTCTTGCTGGCCTTGATGAAGGTGAGATGGAGGGCGGTTCTGAACCTCTGCGAATCGCTGGTTTCGAGCGCGATGGTCGATCCTTCGGTGGAGCGACGGCCTTCATCGCCGAAATCTCGCTCGATGGAACAGAATGGTGGCGATGCGCTCTGCTCATTCCAGATCTGACTCGCCACACCGAGACCGCCGAGGTAATCTCAAGTTCCTTCCTGCGAGAGAGATTGCCATGTGAGGATGGTGACTTGGTGAGTCTCAGGTTCGATTGAGCAGATTCACCCATTCGCGCTCGAGCATCGCCGAGTTCTCCAGTCGCGTCAAAGACAACCATCTGATTCGCGCGCGCCGATTATCGGGTGGCGAGGTGGAACCGCTGGCATCTGGAGGTGCTGACGAATGGGTTCCGAAAGCAGAATGTTGGATTGACCAGAGGACCAGCCCGTCGGCTGGTGCGCGGCCGAGATCAATCCTCTTCTCGGGCTGGTCGAGAGCCTCGCGAAAATCGTCGAGGGTAGAATCTCCGGTGACGATTCGGTTGAACGCAGATGCGATTCTCCTTATCTGGTTCCAGAGGAATGATTCGCCAGTAATCGAGAAACCAATGACACGACCGTCGCTGCTTAACCAGGGCTGACAGGATGAAATCGTTCTAATCGGACTTCTCTTTACGTCCGGTCTACAGAAATTACTGAAATCGTGCTCCCCCTCGACCATCGCACAGGCTTTGGTGAACTTCTCGATGTCGACATCACTTGGACAATCTGGAATCATCTCGGTTCGGTACAGATAGGTTCTAGATTCTGCGAATCTGCAACAAGTGGCCTGAGGAACGAATGCTGTCCGCCATACGACCATATCCTCAGGTGTGTGGTCGTTCAGAGTCTGGGAGATGATGCTGGGGTCGAGAGTCGAGGTGAGTCCTGCGGGCAATCTGATTGTCGCCAGATTCATCCTGACATCGACCCCGGCATCGGTTCGGCTCGCCATCTCAAGACAGTCTTCACTCCACCACGTGAGACGGCGAAGGGCTTGAATCAAGGCACCTTGAACAGTCTTCACATCGGGTTGGATCTGCGAGCCATGGAAAGCCTCGCCGTGGTAGCCGAAAGCGACCATCACGAGGTCGCTGGCCAAGATGACCCCTCACTCACTCTTCGAGGGCGAGGTACTCGATCGCCTCCTCGGGCGAACTGAATCCCAGTCCGAGGAGTGCGAATTCCACTGCATCTCGAATGTATTGCCGAGCGATTGGCGCGCTGCGGTCGAAATTCGTCTTCAGATCGATCGCTTCAATCAATCCGCGCGCCGCCTCATAGAGATGGATGGAGACATCGACTTCGTCGCTCGCCTTGCCCAACTCGACGAGTTTGTGGAGTTGGCGGACCGCCATCGGAATCCTGTCGAACTCGACCAAGGCGCTGGCGTAGGCTGCACTGTAGTCGGCATTGTCTGGCGCTAGGCCAGCTGCCCTGCGCAGGTAGGCGGTGACCATGCCCTCATTGATGCGGTCCTTGCCAGATTCATCGAGATTGCCATTCTCCTGAATCTCGAAAAGCGCGGCCTCGGCCCATCCATGATACCCCGCCGGATCATCGGGGTTGGCTTCGATATGCCTTTCGAAGACAGCCATCGCAGCGATGAAATCGCCAGTTGTGATGAGTTGGGCCGCCTCTGTGATAATCTCTTCATCGTTCATGGCAATTCCTCGGAATGGCTGTCGGCCGCCTTCTGGTTATGAACGGTGCGGCGGTCAAATCCTCCATCCATCATCGCCAGCCGCGAATTCAATTCAGCAAGCCCCATGCGTGTTCCCCATTACCACGAATCCATTCGTAGTCATCAGCGGTCCGCAGGCCTTGCTCGTCGAGAATGGCGATCTTCTCGACTTCGAGCGGGTACTCATTGTAGGTCAGATGGCTGACGAAGCCCGCGCGAGTCGGCTGGTCGAACATCCAACGGGCTCTATTCGTCGCTCGCACGATCAGCGAGATCTGCGTTCGACCATTCCAAACTTTGATTCTGAATCGAGGTAGTGAGTTGCCTCTCTCATCGAACAGAGCATCCTCGCCTTCCTGCATCTCGAGTTCGACTGAGCAACGCTGGAAAGTCTCGGTGCGATCGCGTGAAGCATCGTGGAAGAGGCCAGTGCCTATATTCGGCCATCTGACGAAATCTCTCAGCGACCAAGGCGAGTCATCCTTCATGGTGAACGATGGAGAGGCATGCGGTAGGAACCAGTCGAGGTATGAGCCATCATCGAAATGCAGCATGCCCCAGAACCATGGGAAACTAGGAGCTTGAACACTGACTTTTTGGATGTATGCTGAGCCTTCGACAATCTCGTCATCAACCTGCATCGTCGCTTTCATTCCATGGATCCTGAGGATATCGTAACCCATGCCCATACTATACACATTATTGTGGTACCGCGCCGAACTGGAGCGTTCCCACCAAGGAGTCATTTCAATTTTGAAATCCTTAGGTGCACCGCCTGCGACCATCTCTGCATCGGCGGTGAGATTCAACCAGAATGCGGTTTTGCCCGGCCGCAGGCCGAATGACAGATCCTCACCCGTCAGAGGAATGACCGCACCCGCACCCTCACCCTCACCTTGAGATTCCTCCGGCCACAGCGGGTGCTTATCGTCGATGGCAGCCATCTTACACTCCTTCATCAGAAGCGGTTCGTGCATCTTCTCGCCATCGTACCACCACGCGCATACCATCCCCGGCACGATGTGACCACCATCCTCGTCGATCAGCATCCGAGTCTCAGGCACCCACCAATGACCACTGACGCGGATGGCTGGAGTCTCCTTCGATGACCACAGAACCATCAGTTGGCGTGACCGTTCAGGGTGTACAGGGTCGGGGACGAGTACGAGCACCCACCACCACCACCAAGAAAGACGATTGATCGGTGGCAGGGCATCCAGCCGCCAGAAATCTTTGAGATTGCCTCCAAATCCATCCATGTTAGTGACTCCTGCAGTCTCACATGATCTCACTGCGGCTGAATTGCCTCTGACCGAACCAGATCATGAAGACGGTGATGAATATGAGGACGACGACGGAGATGATTGCTGAGATGAATGGATTGTCGGTTCCGAGGGTATGAATCGGAGGATTCCAGAACAGGTCTATTCCAGTGCTGAGCCCGAAAGCATTCGCTTGAAGTTCCATCATCAAGGTGTCAGGCCAGATGATCAGAACTAGTGAATCGACCAGTTGCAGCGTCCAGTGCGAAACCGAGAGCACCGGCACCAAGGAGGCGCCGAAGAGAGTCAGTACTGCCATGATGAACTCGTAAACGCCGACGATCAAAGCAATGTAAACGCCGTATTTCGACGAAACCAATCCCAGCGTGTTGAAAATCGCGCCGTATGCTGTCAGAGCGAGTACTGTGGCGAAGCCGATGCCCATCCACATCGCGATATCACGTAATCGAATCAGCGAATCTCCAGGACCCATCAGCGATGTGACAAGTGCCATGATCATCGCCAGAGCCATGACGAAGCCTCCAGCGACGATGACGTAACCGAGGAGTCGATAGGTGATGAATTCGCCACGATGGATCGGCTTCGAGAGCAGATAGTGCAGAGTGCCGTTCTCGGTCTCGTCACGGACCAGACCGAGAGCGAGGAATAACGGCAGGAAGATCGAGAGAATCATGATGAAGGCGATTTTCGCCGTCCCGATGATGAATCCTCGGTGAATTCCTTCACCTGCTAGTCGAACATCATCGGGATCTTCATCAACATATTCGTCAGCCTGGATGAAAACGATGGTCTCTCCGTCCGAGCCGAGAATCCACCTGACGTCACAGTCGATGTTGTTGCGATTGGTGTCCTTCTCGAACCAGAAATCATCACTGAGCCAACCGACTCGCCGACAATCACCATCGTCGTCGTATCCTTGACTCTCTCTCAGAATGTTGCCATCCCAGTCGATGTCGTCCTCATCGATGAAATCGGAGGCAGGTTGAGGCTCGACATCGTAAACATCGGTGATGTGTCCCCATTCTGCACCCCAGTCTTCAGTCACCTCGAGTCTGCCTTCACCTCGGAATTCGAGAGAGTGAACCACGAGGTCTCCGTTCTCTTCCGAACAAGCAGTACCCCATTCAATCCACCAGTCGGTGGCGAAATCACCCTCATCTGGGCAAACCTCGATAGAGTCGTAATCGATGATTCCACTCCATCGATCGCCCTCGTAGGAGGAGTCCAACCAGACCGGAGTGAAAATTCCTGTCGCACCCCTCCAAGTATGATTCCCAGAATGCACTCGGGCGTCGTCATTCCAAGAAATCTCACCATCCTGAACATAGTATCCAGAGCCGGGATATTCACGAGGATTCCAATCCGAAGTACCGTAACGCCTCTCTTGGCCGAATGGGTAACCATCTTCATCATTGTCTACGGAATCGCCATCATTGTCGATAGGCTTGAATCCATCTCGAACTGAATCGACATAGAATGCCAGGAGCATCAGGATGAGCAGTGTTCCGACGCCGAGCACGACCCAAGTTGACATTCGATGGCGCAATTGTCGGATGGTGAGTTCGGTGATTGCACCTGCCTTCCGATCGAGGCGCGTCCAGACAGTTTGTGCGAGGTCTCGGCCCTGTCTATCCATCACGAATCACCTCCAACGAGATAGCCAAGAAGTGCATCGAGATTGTCATCCGGATTCTCGATGGTATGCACCTTGACTCCCGAATTGACGATGACTCGCGGTAGAATGCTGTGTGCTGCTGACAGATCATTGGTCATTATCTCGAGATGCTCGTCGCTGCGGAAGACAACCCCGTAGACAGCATCGTTCTCAATGAATGATTCAGCCAGCGCACGCGGGTCATCGCAGCGGATGAGGATGCGATGCGGGTGTTTGTCGAGCAGATCGCGGATGGCATGGAGATTTCCAAGGGCCAGCAGCCTGCCATTGTGGAGGATGACGATCTGCTCGGTGATTCGCTCTATCTCTTCCAGAATGTGGCTCGATATGAGGACCGTCTTTCCCTGAGCCCCAAGATCGCGAATCACACTCATGATGCTGGTTCGAGCGATGGGGTCGCAACCGTGCAGAGGTTCGTCGAGGATTATCAGGTCGGGGTCGTGGACGAGGGCGTGAGCGATCTTGACTCGCTGCCTCATGCCCTTGCTGTATTTGCCGAGCTCCTTGTGTTGTACATCGGCCAGGCCGACGAAATCGAGAACATGCTCAGCACGAGAGCTGGCCTCATCTCTGGTCATGCCGTGCAGCCGAGCCAGCGTGGTGACGAAATCGTGCCCAGTCATCCAATCATACATCCTCTCAGTCTCTGCGACATAGCCGACTCTTCGGTAAGGAGCAGTACTGTCCCAAGGGTCGATTCCGAACAATCGAACGGAGCCACTGCTCGGTTTCAGTCGACCCATCAAGAGTTTGAACAGGGTCGATTTTCCAGCCCCATTCGGTCCTAGAATGCCGGTGACACCACCGTCGATGGCCAGCGAGACATTGTTGAGACCGATGACTTGCCCATACCACTTCGAGCATTGATCGATGAGAACCGCTGGTGTCTTGGAGGGTGAATTCATTCTCGAGTCACCTCCAACGAACTGACTCGATTTACCAGAATACCGATGCTGACTGCATTGAAAACCAGTATCGAGACGATCGAGAAGGCCAGTGGATGCGAATAATTCAGTGGAATCCCAACCAGCCATTGACCGACATGGGCCAAGGAGTCGTAGGGGCTGAAAATGTAGAGAATCGAGGTATCGAACTGCACGTCGACGAGCAGCGCGACCAATTTGGTACCGAATATAATCGCTAGGAAAGCCACCGCAGCGAAGAATCGGCTCTGGCTCAGACTCGACAGGGCCATTCCTATCGAGGTATAGGTGATGACCAGCAGAATTCCTGCGATCAGTCCTCCGAGGAATATTGGCAATGTGTCGATGAGGAAGGCCCATCCCTCGCCGCGGAAGACGATGGAAGTCGTGTAGTACAAGACATAGGAGAAGATGATGACGAAGCCGAGAACGACCGCGGCGCTGAGGTACTTCATCGCTGTGTAATCAATGCGAGTCACCGGTCGAGAGAAGTAGATTGCACTGGTGCCATTCTTACGGTCATCGGAGATCATCCCGCCGACGACGAGGGCTGTGAGAACAGGCCACATACAGAGATTCCGAGGGAAATATCCGAGCACCTGCCCCCAGAGATTGTAACGATTCACGCCCCACATTCGAGTCAGCCAATCGGATCCAGCTCCAGAGCCCGCGATGGTTGAAGAGAGGAATATCATGGCGATTGGAGTCAGAGAAGCGAGCATGATGACGACGATTGTAAGACGAACGAATGGGTGGTAGTATCGATGTCCCTTCGACGTGAACAAACCGTAGACATGGTGCCGGAATATCGCATAATTCCTCACCCACCTCGGCCCTAATTCGCCATCCCACGGGCGGTAGATCTGCTCGAAGAGAATCCCTAGACTGGCGCGTTGTGCGACTACTGCAGATGCATCTTCATCGCCGTCTCCAGCGCCGAATGCCACCTCCATCCGAGTCTGACCACTGCCGAGGTCCATCT
Source organism: Euryarchaeota archaeon UBA58 (assembly GCA_002498525.1). GTDB lineage: Archaea > Thermoplasmatota > Poseidoniia > Poseidoniales > Thalassarchaeaceae > MGIIb-O1. The sequence goes on along the minus strand of DAHR01000012.1, from coordinate 13,042 downwards.
CGGACGAATCAGCCGCTTCAACCTCTGCGAATGGTGATTCACTGATTCCTCCCTCACCGCTGGATGAGCCTTCGCGTGGTTGCTCATTCATCTGGAATCACCACCGGTGTGCGCCGATGTCATCAGATCAGCTGTTCCTTTGACCTCGGAGCCAAGTTTCTCCATGATGAGCAGGAATATGTCTTCGAGATCTGGTTCGTACTCCCTCAATTCTCTGACTTGAACGCCAATCTCGGCAGCGACGGTCAGAATCCTTTGGATTGTATCTTCATCCTCGATTGTGACCCGCATGACTCGACCGAGCCTTCTCACCTTCAGACCGTCGTCGAGAAGGGCATCTTCCATTTTGCTGGCACCACCCCAGATGACAGCCTCTACCTCTCTCTCGATCTGTTGAGCGAGGTCGACAATCGAGCGATTGACGACGACTCGACCCTTATGGATCATCACTATCTGGTCGCAGACCTCTTGCACATCGTCCATCACATGACTAGACATCAGCACAGTGCCACCTCCATCCTTGACTGTTCGTTGCAGAGTCTCCAGCATGAACTGGCGAGCACGTTGATCCAAGCCATTCGTCGGCTCGTCGCAAATCAGAATCTCGGGATCGTGAACCAGGGCACAGGCCAGTTTAGTGGCTTGTTTCATGCCTGTGCTGAAAGTCTCAATCTTGCGGTAGCGTTGGTCGCGCAGGCCGACGTATTCGAGGACTTCATGAGCTCGTTGCATTGCAGCTGCCGGATTCATACCGCTCAATTCGCCTGAATATCGAACCTGATCGATAGCATTGAGATCGGGGTCGAGAGAATCATATTCCGGCATGTAACCTATTCGTGCTCGAATGAGGTCACCCTGGGTCCGGACATCGTAGCCGAGCACAGTGCCTTGACCCGAAGTCGTCGTGATCAAGCCGAGCAGGCACTTGAAGAGGGTCGATTTGCCTGCTCCATTCGGTCCAAGGATGCCAATCGCACCCCTCGGAAGGTCGAGATTGACATCGTCGAGGGCCATATGCGGACCGTACATCTTGCGCAGTCCACGGGTTTGAATGACGAATTCTTCGCTCAATCAATCACCGACCGCAAGCCCGACTCCCTTAGGGGAGTCGGCCCGAGGTGGTAGTGACATCCACTTGAATGAATCCCCGGCGCTGCGCCGGTGGCATCAGTCACGGCGGGCGCCGTCTCTCACCTTCACTGCTATACCCTTGTTGAAGAAGGCCATGTCGTCGGCGCTGGCGTTGGCGATACCGTGGGCGACGAGTTCGCCCGACTCATCGACGATGAGACATGGCTGGCCGATGATGACATGAGGATCAGCGCCAAGGATGTAGCCATGCATGACGTTGCGGCCTTGTCCGACGAAGGGAATGGCATCCTCCAGCAGCAGAATTCGAGGAATCCCGGGATGATCTCGATCCTCGACTGGGATTTCCTCAGTGAAACAAGTCGGAGTTCCTGGATTGAGTGCGTGGAGGCGCCGCGCACCAGCCAGAGTAAGTGAGAGGGCGCCGTCTGTCAGTCGCGGCGAGAACAGGTGCTCGTCATCGACGAAGACGTTGACCATGCGGTCTGTGCGTGAGCGTCGGCTGCTCATCCCCTCAGTCAGTTCGCAGGCGGCAGCCGGCTCGATTCCGCACAGCAGAGAGAGTTTGTCGACGACTGCGCAGCGATCGATCCAGGATCGAATCACATCTCGTTCGGCGCCGCCTTCGGTCTCGTCAGAAGAAGACTCGCAGACATGCACTTCCATCGGGATGCCAGCCAATCCAAGATCCTCGATCCAAGCATCCATCTCAACCTCGGTCAGAACCAACTCCCATAGATCGTCCGGACCGTCGATATGGCACCAAGGTGATACATCTTCAAGAGTGAAGGGGACTGGGCCCAGAGGAGTTGAGATCAAGATAATCGATGCTGCTTCCTCGGCAAGCGCCGAAATCGCATCGCCGAGCGCAGAATCACGCCACGGAGGCGCTGCACCGACCAATAGAACAACCCGCTTCGCAGAGCCATCTTCGCCGTTCCACCATGAACCGGGGCGTCTCCAACGCATCGCCAGAAGTGCGTTCAAATGAAGAATGTGAGGGCGGGAATCAATCTCCTCGCCAAAGACCTCGGAATTACCTCTTATCGGATTCGTCGAGGCGATATGCCGCAGAACCGTCTGTCCAACTGGCCCTTCATCTGGATCCACCATCTGCCCCAGCAACCAGAGGAAGGCATCACGCAATTGAGCCGAACAATGGCTGCGCTGTTCGGCTAGTCGCCAGATGGTCCCATTTCGAACCGCCTCACGACAGCGAGCGAGTTCTGCCTGTGTGATCTCGAGATTGTGGTGCGCGAGCAGAACTGAGCGCTCATCCTTGTCCATTGCTCGAACTTGAGCAGGAGTGTGAGGAAACAGAGTGATCGAATGGACTGGCCATTCGGTGATCTCCGCCAATTTCACTGTACCATGAGGTGACAATAGCCTGTCGTCGCGGGCGAATAGAGCATAGGCAGCAGAATCGAAGAGGTCTGCGCCAAGAGCAATCGCCATCGGGAACAGAAGCGGGTGGCCACAACCGAAGAGATGGACCGGTCTGTCGGGCGGAATCGTCGAGCGGGCTGCGAGCAGAATCTCAAACAATTCGCGATATCGCTGCTTCTCCATCAGTGGCACGATGCCGCCGATCGGATGAACTGCAAAACCTCGGAACTCACCTCTCGCTGCCCCCATCAACTCACCTGCCTGTGCTCGCAGATCATCGTGCAAACCACCTTGCACAGGCCCATTCAAGAGCAGATTCTCACCGGCCGCCACCAATGAATCCTCAGCTCTAGCGGCGGTTTCAGCTACTGCATTCTCGAGTTCTTCGCGGCTCATATCGGGTCTTCCGAAAACATCGAGCATGGTTCCGATATCGACGCCGATGTCGCGCTGGAACTCGATGATCTCCTCGACTCCAACCTCCACATCTCCGTAAACATAGGATTGGAATGTCCCCGAATCAGTGACGATGACGCTGGGGAAGTCGAGCAGCGCATGAATACCGTCTGCCAGCGCTGGCTCGCGCAATTTCTCATGCTTCCAAGCAACATAGGAATTGGTGATCAGCGCATCGACGTGGTATTTCTCCCACATCTCACGCGGTTCGATCGTGCGGATATTCGGGTTGACTACCGGCAGCAGCATCGGCGTGTCCAGCACGCCGTGCCGAGTGTGCAGCCGGCCGAGCCGAGCCGCACCATCACGAGCGACGACCTCGAACTTTCCGAAGTCCTGCTCGCGGCAGGGCTGAGGATCCTCGCGTGCACTCACAGCCTCGCTGCAAAGCAGCGTGGTCATCAAGCCTCGCTCGTGCGAGAGAGAACATCGAGAGTCACAATTCCTTCGTCAAGTGATATTTCGACCTCGTCGCCTGAATTGATTTCGAGGGTCGGGTCGGCGTCGAATCCGTGAGCATAAGGAACGCCTAAGAGCGACGCAGCAGGAAGGGTCAGCGGGCAGACATCGCGGTTGATTATCGCCCGCGGACCCTTTCCGGTGTAGATCAATCCCATCAGAACGAAGGGTGCGACCGTCGAGCCAGAGCCCTTCGGATAGACCAGAATCGTGTCTTCAATCGCAACACCATCGAGAGGGTGGCCCGGTTCTTCGATGACGCCGGAATCGCTGTTGACGTAGCCTAGATATGTGATTGGAACATCGGTCACCAACGCCTTGCCTCGAACACTCCAATTCGATTGACTAGGCAGCCCTTGACCCGCCAGACTCGTCTCTCCTCCGCGGTGTGTTTTATTCGAAGCCAAGGGCGTCGCGCCCTTTCCTTCGATCACCGGTCTCGGCCCGGAGATTCGCTTCGGGTCGAAGGCGTTAGCGACGCATTCCTCGATTGGGGCAACACTCGTCGGCATGCGGTTGAGACCGCTCGTCAGGTAATGCTCTGCCTTGAGCGAATTCGTCAGAATGTGGTTGTAGCGATTACGATTGTAGGGTGTCACCTCCGGGCATGTGTCTTTGAGCACCAGAACTCCTGCTTCCTCCAGCAAATCGACAGTTCCATCGGCTTCGAGAATCTCGTGATTTGTCGCACTGGTGAAGAGCCAGAGTCGGCGCTCGGGAATCCGCTTGCCCAATTCCATCCAGCCGCGCACAGCCGCGGCTGTCGCGCGCCCCTCGCCAACGCTAGCTTGTGGGCAGCCGATAACGACCAAATCGACCACCCCGGTCGGTGCCAAATCGGCGTACCGAGCGGCTAAATCCTCCTCGCCGAAAACCAATTCCCCCTCGTATGACTCCACCTTCGGTGGGTCGGCTGTCAGGCCACCGGCCCAGAGCATCGGACAGCCGTAATTCGCCGCCGCCGAGGTCAGCGCCTTTCGCATCTCGAAACTCGCGGGCGTCGGCAGCCCCGTGATGTACGGCATCACCCCCCAAGGAAGGCTCCACTCAGGGCGAATCTGCTTGCCGATCCAATCGCCCAGAATCGACCAATCAGTCGTGTCATCCATCGCACATTCGACGCGAACCAGAATGTTCGGCACTCGATTCTTCGCCATGTGCAGACCCCAGAGTGGAGCCCATCCGGTGAGGGCGGTAGCGAGTGCGGATAGACCAGACTCACGGTTGGTGATGAGCGAGGTGTAGGAATTCGAGAAACAGACTGCATTCGACTCAGCCCACGAGCCGATCCCCTCGGCGATTTCGATGCCTCGATCATAGGGCGTGCAAGACAAGGTCGCCTCGATCCCAAGTTCCGAATAGGCTTGCACTATCTCGAATTGATACTTCAGAAAATCAGGATAATCGATACCCATTTCTTCCATTTTCTCCCTGTCGCAACCGGCAGAATTGAGCGTCGTCGGAATCGCGACCACTCCCTGTGGGTCACCCGAAAGGTCTGAGAGAAATCTGCGAAGTCCGTGTCCGCCGGTGATGACGCTGACTCCGGACACGTGGGCGTGCTCGCAGCGGGTGAACTCTCTCGCGCCCGCGGCTGCGGCCAGATCGACGACGAGGCGAGCAGCCTTCTGCTTGGTTCCACCATGCTCACCGTCGAGCATCGCGTGCAGTTCTGTGGGGATGTCCACGATGAGTCCGCACGCGCGACACTCCTTGAAGACGACCCAGAACATCTCCGGATTCGTCGCTAACTTGAGATAGGCACGCGCCAGAGGCGTCGCTGTGGCCATCTTGCCCACTCCTTACGATCTCGCGGTTCTGACATTGGCCGTATCTCTCATCGCGGGAGTCATTCCATTGCAGCGAGCGATAGCGAACAGTGGTGCGCTGCTGCAGAGATTGACTGGCATAGCAGCGGGTGTTCTGATCGCTTCTGCCCTTCTTGTCGTGATTCCGGAGGGCTTCCACATCGCTGGCGATGACAGCCAAGGACTGGCATTGGGTGGTGCTGTTCTTGCGGGTTTCATTTTCATGCTGATTCTCGAAGGGTCGGGTATTGGCCATGCCGTTCATGAGGAACACCATGACCACTCGCATTCACACGGTCACGATCATGTCCACCACCCGAATAACTCTTTGATGGTGATAATCGGTTTGACGATACACGCCGCGACAGATGGACTGGTCATCGGCGCGGCGGTATCGAGCGCCAGTCCCGGCGTCACGATGCTGGTTCTGCTCGCCGTGCTGGCGCACAAATTCCCAACGGCATTCAGCGTTGGAGCCTTCAGCCTGCACGAGCGTGGTGAGGCGAAATCAGCGTTTCGAGATGTGCTCGTTTTCTCTTTGGCGACTCCGGTCATGATCATCCTCGCCTACACTTTGATGCAAGACTTCGATGCGCACCTGCTCGGCCTCGTGATGCTCTTCAGCGGTGGCACTTTCCTCTATGTCGCGACCGTCGATGTGCTTCCAGATATCCACAATCCGGAGACTGGTCGGGCGGCGCTGGTCAACGTGCTGCTCGGCGCTGCGATGATGCTGGGAATCATCCTCTTCGCAGGCGATCTCGGCCTTCACTGAGAGCGCTGCCGCTGAGCTTCGATGGCCACCGCGCTGAGCGGTGCTTGCAGATTGAAGGAAGGGACGAATCCCGTCATAGGGATTCGAACGATTTCGTTTGCTAATGCCAGAACTTCGGCTGAGATGCCACTTCTCTCACCGCCGACGATGATGATGACGTCACCTGTCAAATCGACCTCCCACGGCGCCGATGTGCCGATGTCTTCGAGGGCGACGATCAGGAAACCTGCAGCTTTGGCTGCGGTGATTGTCTCAACCGCTTCCATCCAGAAAACAGGAAGAAATCTGTGAGCCTTCATCGAAGCACGCTTAGCCGCGCTTCGCTCGGAATTGTTGAGTTCGCCATCGATGATTACAGCGTCTGCTCCTGACACCTCTGCCGTGCGTATGCAGAAGCCGATGTTCACAGGGTACTTCGCTCCATCAAGAAGCCAGATCAAGCCGCCCTTCGCGAGTACTTCTTCAAAGGTTGCTGAAGGCTCACGCCCCACCAATGCGAGGACATCCGGAGCGCCATCCGCATTGTCTCTGGCCATACGCCAGAGGTCGTTCTCCGACCCCTCCGTTACTCGGATGTTCATCGCTTGGGCACGTTTGACAAATGCGTCGACATCAGGGTTCGAGTGATCTCGACGGACCAGTATCAGAGAGATATCCTCACCGACATCCATCGCTGCTGAGACCTCGGACAGTCCACAGCGCTGCATCGACAATCGCTTCACCTCAGAGAAGACTCTGCCTCTTGAAGACCGGAATCGGATTCATCTTGTGCGCATTTTCTTGCTTGAATCGCCGATAGATCTGCATGACTTGGTGCTGCCTTTCGGTCAGTTCCCCTGCCGATGGATCGTCGATCTCCGCCATTGCCCACTCCAACTCCGCGTACGTCGCCCCCAGTTGCTCCTCATCAGTACGGCCGTCGTTCCACAGACCGTCCGTCGGGGCTGCAGAACGAATCTCCTCGATGATACCCAGAGACTCAGCCAGAGCTTTGACCTCAGTCTTGTAGAGGTCGGCGAGGGGGGAGATATCGACTCCACCATCGCCGTACTTGGTGAAGAAGCCAACACCGAAGTCCTCGACCTTGTTGCCGGTTCCGACAACGATTCCGTTGGTCGAGGATGCTATCGCGTAGAGAGTAATCATTCGCAGCCGCGCTCTCGAATTGGCCATAGCGAGATCCGATAGCCCCTCGTCCCGCAACTCCTGCATCAGCGAATCGAAGGTTCCAGAGAGGTCTACCAAACGGCTCTCGACGTTGTCCCAGTCTGACTTCAGCCAGTCGATCTGCCGATTCGACAAGTCGTATTGATCCGGCGCCTGATGGATCGGCAAGTTGAGGACTATCGTGTGCAGCCCGGTCTTTGCGCAAAGGGTCGAGGTCACAGCCGAATCGATGCCTCCGGAGACGCCTACGACCAGCGTCGAGATCCCGGCCCTTTCGGCATAGTCACGAATCCAGGCTGATATCTCGTCGCCGAGCTCCAGCCCGAAGGATATGGTGACCTCGCCCATGAATCACTCAGAGCGTCGCACCCATTCAACCTTGCCGAAGAGCATTCCAGCGGCTATCGCCACGAGCGCGAGTGAGCCTGATGAAAATCCGCCAAACGCGCTCGACACAGCCATTGTCGAGAAACCAGCAACGCCATCGAGAGGCGGAACCTCGACCACCCAGATATCGGAATTCCCGGCCCGATCCGAATGGAATGCGATGAAGCGACCGTCAGCCGACCAAGTAGGATGAGCATCCATCGCTGCATGCGAAGTGAGGCGCTGCATTGCGCTATTCTCGAGGGATAGAATCCACAGATCGCCGTTTTCGTCGCGTATCGAATTGTAGACGATATGCGCCCCATCAGGAGCCCATCCAGGGTATCCGTCAGGGTACTCATCGAAGGTGATTTTTGTCGTTTCGCCACCATTCGCGCCGACCAACCAGAGGTCATTGTTACCACCCTCATCAGACTCGTAAACGATCATCTCACCGTCGAACGACCACCTCCCACAGTGCTCTCTTGCAGGTGTGCCGACGAGTTTCTCCGGAGAGCCTGCGGGTTCTCCGATTGCGTTCACTGTGACCTTCCAGAGGTCCATCGTACCATCTCTTTTCGAGTAGAAGATGATTGAATTCCCGTCGGGCGACCAGCGGCCGGAATCATCGAATGCTGGGTCGGCGGTGACTTGGATCGTCTCGCCGCTCTCGACGTCGGCGGTGAAGATGTCCATCTGCCGGCTGCCATCGTCGGAGTAAACCCAGGAATTGAAGACGACATGGGTTCCAGTGGGGGACAAATGCGGATATCCGTGATATTCGCGCTCGGTCGGAATCTGAGTCGGAGTGCCGCCCTCGCGCGGGATGGTGTAGATCTCGAAGAGGCCGGTCTCAAGGCCTCTGGCGGACTTGAAAACCAGCATATCGCCTATCGAATTCCACTCGGGCTGGATGTCCTCGGCCGTATCGTCGGTCATCTGCCGCGGGTATAGGGCGGTCACCGTCGCTGTTCGGCTTGTGACACCCTCGGCGCGCGCGAATATCTCAAGTTCAACCGGCGCGCCTGAGCCATCGTCGTATCGGTTGAGGTCCAGCTCGAAGGTGTGTTCAGTCCCCGAAGCGGTATCTGAGCCCTTGATCTCGCCGTTGATGACGAGTACGAGGGTCGTGTCCGTAGCATATCCAGTGGTTTCGACCTCTACCGTCAATGTGCTCTCTACCCAGTCGCCCTCAACAGGAGAAATCAATTCGACCATGAGGTTACCATCCACCGCCGAACCGCCGAGATTCAGAAGCTGTTGATTCGAGACCAGAAGCAGAAGCAGAGCGACAATCACCGCGACGATGATGGCCGAGAGACCTGCTTCTCGCATGTTTGATTCAAACCTGCTTCAGCCAATGAAGATTGCCTGATAGTATCAGTGGCAAGCCACACCGAACTTCTTCAGCCGCCAGTAGTTGTACGGCCACGGCGTCAGGAAGCCGACGATGAGCATCGGCGGGATGACCCACCAAGTCATGCCCAAGCCGCCGGTCAACAGCCAGTCGGTCGCTTCCATCGCGATTTCCATCCCCAGCATCGAGATGAAGCTCATCCCGAACGCGGTCGAGAGCGCGTTGGAGAAATCCATCTGCCCGCGCATCAGCAGCACCGTCTCAAGCGTGACGCTGGTCGCAAGCCCGTTGATGAGCGGCAGCACCACTAGGAACCAGAACAGCGTCGTGCCGACCGCCACTTCAAGCGGCCAGCCAGCATACTGGTAGTAGCCAAGCGTCCCGAACTCGCCGATGGAGCAGCCGATCAGGCACCATTTGGTGTTGTTCGCCGCCTGCCGCCAGGTCGCGCCGTCACCCCAACTATATTCCTCAACTTGACCATCGACGGTGTATCCAGTACCAAGAACTGCAGCAACCATCGAATTTCGTTCGACTCCGCTGTGCTCGACGACCGCCGATCCAGCCTCGTGCGAGACGGCGGCCGAAATCACTCCGTCCAGCTCCTCCAGAGCCGAGCGCACGCGACCGGCACAGCCATCGCAGGTCATTCCGCCGACATCGAGCCGAATCGCCTCAGTCATCGAGCCGATGCCATCGCTGGCCCGCTTTGAAACCTTGCAAACACTGAGGCTCGCCCTTTGGGCGACCCCCTCAACTTCAAGACAAGACCGCAGGTCGCCCGCCCGATGGCAGTACCCAAGAGCGTGGGCGACCTCGATCCGGTCGCTCTCGAAACAGCCTTGATGCAGACCTGGAGCGATGAGAAGACCTTCGCTACCAGCATCGAGGCGCGCCGCGGCGACGCCTCTCCCTTCACCTTCCTCGAAGGCCCGCCGACGGCGAACGGCAAACCAGGGATCCACCATGTGATCTCCCGCCTGTTCAAGGATCTGGTCTGCCGCTGGAAGACGATGGAAGGCCACATTGTGGAGCGTAAGGGAGGCTGGGACACGCACGGTTTACCGGTTGAGATCGAAGTGCAGAAGAAACTGGATCTGATGAGCAACGAAGCCATCGAAGCCTATGGCATCGAAGCCTTCAACCAAAAGTGCAAGGAGAGCGTCTGGACTTACGAAGCAGCATGGCGCGAGATGACCGAGCGCATGGGATTCTGGCTCGACATGGACGATCCTTACGTGACGTTGCACGACGATTACATCGAATCCGCGTGGTGGTCGCTGAAACAGATGTTCGACAAAGGACTTCTCTTCCGGGGCCACAAAGTACTGCCTTATTGCCCCCAGACTGGCACCAGTTACTCCAGCCACGAGGTCGCTCTGGGCTACAAGGAAGTGGCTGAACCTGCGGTTTTCATCAAATTCAAGCTCACCGGTGACGACGCCAGCGTGCTCGCTTGGACGACCACTCCGTGGACCTTGCCCGGCAATGTCGGATTGGCCGTCGGACCCGATGTGACATATTGCCGAGTTCGGGTCACCGAGGCACCTAGTGGTGCTTGGGAAGGGCGCGGTGGTGCTGTTGTCGGCGAGGAGTTGATCCTCGCCAAAGACCTGCTCAGCGCTGTGCTGCGGCATCAGGTCGAGGTGGTCGACGAGTTCGCCGGATCTGAGCTCGTCGGCAAGGCATACAAGCCACTTTTTCCTGACGCCATCGATGGCTCCGCGCATTCTGCAGCGTGGACCGTCGTCGGCGCCGATTTCGTCACCACGAGCGACGGCACTGGCGTTGTTCACACGGCCGTGATGTACGGTGAGGATGACTACAATCTGGGTATGGAAGAAGGATTGCCAGCGCAGCATACCGTCGGCATAGATGGCAGTTTCATCTCCGGAACACATCGATTGCTGGATGGTCGCTACGTCAAGGATTGTGACGAGGACATCATCGATCTTCTGAGCGACGAGAACAAACTCTACCGCGAGCACATCTACACTCACGACTACCCACATTGCTGGCGCACCGACCATCCTCTGCTCTACTACGCGATGGACAGTTGGTTCGTGCGCATGACGGCGGTCAAGGAGCAGATCATGCTGCACAACTCTGAGGTCGAATGGGCGCCTGATTGGACAGGGAGCAAGCGCATGGGCGAGTGGCTTTCCAACATCAAGGATTGGGCCATCAGCCGCACGCGCTACTGGGGCACGCCGATTCCGGTCTGGATCTGTGCAGATTGTGGCCACGAGCACTGCGTCGGCAGCATCGCTGAGATGTTGGAGATGAAGACTGATGATTCGCCGATTCCGCCAGAACTGCATCGCCCTTATGTCGACGATGTCAAGTTGCACTGTCCGCAAAGCGGCTGCTCAGGAGAGATGCTTCGCGAGCCCTACGTGATGGATTGCTGGTTCGATTCGGGCTGTGCTTCCTTTGCGCAGTGGCATCATCCGTTCGAGAATTCGGAGGATTTCGACGCCTCATTCCCAGTCGATTACATCTGCGAGGCGGTCGACCAGACTCGCGGCTGGTTCTACTCGCTGCTGGCTATCGGAACCACGGTTTTCGACAGCATCACCTATCGTCGCTGCCTGTCGTTGGGTCATATTCTCGATAAAGATGGCAAGAAGATGAGCAAATCACGCGGCAATGTCGTGAACCCTTGGGACCACTTCGACAAGGAGGGTTCGGATTCGATTCGCTGGTACATGATGACCCAGAGCGCGCCGTGGACGCCGACCAATTTCGACCCCATGGGGGTTCGCGAATCCTACGCCAAGATGTTCCTCACCCTGTGGAATGTCCACCGCTTCCATTCGGACTACGCTGCACTGGATGGTTTTGATGCGGATGATGAGGCGGGCTATGTTGCGGTTGGGAATCGCAGCCCGCTCGACCGTTGGATCCTGTCACGATTGAATACGGTCGCGAATGGTTATCACGAGCATTTTGTGGCCTGGGATTTCCACAAGGCCGGGCGGGAGTTGGAGGCTTTCGTTGTCAATGATCTGTCGAATTGGTACGTTCGACGGAGTCGACGCAGGCTTTGGGATGAGGCTGATTCCAGCGATAAGCGGGCCTGCCAGCACACTCTGCACGAGGTTCTCGTGACGGTTTGCAGGTTGATGGCGCCGGTCGCTCCTTTCATGCCTGAGCGGATTCACCGAGACTTGACTGGGGCATCGGTTCACCTCGCTGATTGGCCGGTTGGTTCTGAATTGGTCGATGCGAATCTGCCGCCTCTGGATTATGGGCTCGAGCAGGAGATGGCACTTGTGCGCACGCTTGCCGAGAGTGGTCGGCGGGTTCGTGTTGAGGCGGGGCGACGGCAGCGTTTGCCTTGTCGGGCCGGTTGGATCGTCGGCGGGCCCGACATCTCGAGATTCCACGATTTACTGGCTGAGGAATTGAATGTCGAGTCGCTGACCACCGAGGATGACCTTGAGCGCTTCCAGCGAGTGGTCATCGAGCCGAACCGCAAAGCTTTGGGCCGAAAATGCAGGCAGGATCTGCCCGCGGTGCTGGCGTTGCTGGCAGAGGCTGACCCCGACAGCATCCTGCTTGAGATCGATGCCGGCATCTGCCTCATCGAAGGCTACGACATCACTCTTGACGACATCGAAACGCGTCGTGTCGAGAAGGATGGTTTCGCCGCCGCCACAATCTCAGACGAGAATGTCGGCGATGTCTCGCTGGTTCTCGATATGAGTCTCGACGAAGACTTGCTCTCGAAGGGCTTGGCTCGGGACATCATCAGGCGGGTGCAGGCTGAGCGAAAGGCGCTCGACCTCGATGTCGAGGCCACTATCGGACTCTCGGTCTGGGTCAGCGGGCTCGACCTCGCCTCCACAGACTGGGCGCACGTGCAGACGGAGGTGCGCGCCGGAAGTGCTGCACTCAACGAGGGCGCTGCGGATGCGGCGGCCAACTCTTTTGAGGTCGATGATGTGACGGTGCGATTCTGCGTCGAGGCATGAAACTTAGCGTGCCACAAAGACCGTTTCAGAGTTCAACAGCGCAATACTTGCAGTGCTTTGCATCGCTATCGTGGCCTTCCTTCGAACACGACGGGCATTGATTTCCAATGGAGCAATCCTCGCGGGTTCGGACCCACGAGGGTCCAAACCGAATCAAGGGGCCTAGGAGAGGACGTCGGGAGGCGTGTCATCTGGCACAACG
>DAHR01000003.1:35413-36108 GCA_002498525.1 Euryarchaeota archaeon UBA58 | reverse complement strand
TGACGAGTCGAAGGTGCAGGTGATGGAGACGGCTTCGCCGATACCATAGGTGTCGTCGGAGGCGGTGCATCCGGTAATGTCTGGCGTGTCCCCATCGACGATGACAGAACCCAAGTCACCAGAGGCGGCGCCTGCAGCAGAATTGTCATTGTCTGCGGTTATCGTACCAGCATAGGAAGAAACTGAAAGATCGCTGGAATCAGTATCGCCTTCAGCAACAGTAGTGAGGAAGGATAATGCCGTGCTGCCAGTTCCAGTGAAATAAGTTGCTGTGTCTCCGTTTGAGAGAACTAAAGTAGGAATACCAGTCACACTAACCGCAGAATCCCAAGTCACGGTGATTGTGATAGATTCACCTATTCCATAGGTATCGTCGGTTGCAGCTACGCTGGAGAACGCTGCTGCAAACCGTTTTGCTGAAAGTTCTTCGAGTTCCTCAGCGCTAGCGCTAGCGCTACCGCTATCGGAAAAAGATCCAGCAACCATGATGAGAGCAAGAGCGGCAAAGAGGCCGAATGCGACGTTTCTCAAGTCGGTCGTGGTCAGGTCAAACCTGTCATTCTTTGTGTTGATAGTTAGCGGCACGGCTGCAACCATGTGGTTCCCACGTCATTCTTGCATTTAGAAGGTATCGGAATCCACCCTATAGGGTGTAGTCTTCACAGCAGGGCCGATAAGCGGATTGACAAATTAAC
>DAHR01000003.1:34273-35184 GCA_002498525.1 Euryarchaeota archaeon UBA58 | reverse complement strand
GCTTCGAGTTGTTCGTTATTATCAGACGGAAGCAGGTGTGTGCCGGAGAGAGTGGGGTGGGATGGGAGAATTGTTGGTACTCGGTGGTTGATGTTGTGTGAAACAGCTCCGATTCGATCGCGGATTGCCCTAGAATCTAATCCGAGAAGAAATGACCGTTCTTTATAAGCAAATGTCGAGAAAAAGCCCTAATTTCCACTGCGAATCAGGGGGTTAAAGGGCCTAGATTCGGGCCAATTCGGTGCAATTCCGACAGCGAGTTTCCTATTTCACCGCAAAATCGGTTTCATTTCCACATCAATTTCATTCCCAACCCACTTCCATTTCCACACCAATCCGGATTTGAGGCAGATCTGATCAGGCATCAATTCCGAATCCGCGCCACTTCAATTCCCACACCATCCTCATTTGGAGATGGCCTCAACCCCCTATCGATCCAGGGGTCGAACTGAACTCGTCCGATTCTGGCGTTACCCTCGCCTAATCTCGAGTCCCTCCGTGGACCCTATCTGAGCCCGTCCTCGAGTTCGTCCACTTCCAATTTACAAGCCCATTCTTGAGCAACTTCTGACCCTTCTCTTATCGGTGCGCGCTCGCGCGCGCGAGGGAGAAGCCCATTGATCTGGGATTCTGGCCGATGACAAATCCAAACTCCACACATGAGTTAACGAAAAATCTCATTTGAAAAAATGTGAAAAACGAAACCTCATGGAGGCCCGAGAAATACCTTGAGAATCCGCTGCAGAAGAATGCAGGAACAAAACAAGAGCAGCCATGAGATTGGCTGAGAGAGAAAAGGCCGGGAGAGCCGAGGCCCGCTAAGGGCCCCGGCAATCCGGTTATGTTGTCAGAGGGTTTGTCGAGCCTGTTCAGGCCTCGATCTCTTCCTCGTCTTCTGCGTCTTCTGCGTC
>DAHR01000003.1:0-34223 GCA_002498525.1 Euryarchaeota archaeon UBA58 | reverse complement strand
TCTTCTGCGTCTTCTGCGTCTTCTTCGAGATCGTCAAAGTCGTCGTCATCGAGGAACTGCTCGGTCTCGTCATACAGGTCGAGATCGTCTTCCTCGTCCTTGCCGCCGCCGCTGCGCGCGATTCCAACGATCACCGCAAGCACGGCCAGAGCGATGCCCAGGAAGGGCAGTACATCCGCCTGGATGTCGTCGAGGAGGGTCAGCGGTGTGCCGACGTCTCCACTACCATCGTCGTTGGCATCGAAGTGCTCGGTCGGGTCCCATGGGAAATGGTCCTCCCAATCCTCACACGAGGTGCACGCGCCTACTGAGTTGACTGTGTAGACTGCTGGGTCTGGGTAGCCGTCATTGTCGTCGTCAGGGTCGACCGAGTTGCACAATCCATCACCTACGATCGTGTCATCATCGGTTCCGAATATGCCATCCGGTCCAACTTCGGTCTCATTGTCGATTGGCATGACATTCGCGTTCCTTGGGTCACCGTAGCCGCCAGCGTTGCGGCAGATGAGCTCGGTCGTGTCGAGCCATCCATCGCCGTCATCGTCGATGTCGGAATTGTCCCCGATTCCATCGCCATCGAGGTCACGCTGTTCGTTCGGGTTGAACGGGAATGCGTCGTCGATGTCCAGAGTTCCGTCGTTGTCGTCATCCTGGTCGGAGACGTCGCAGTCGTGATCCATGTCGTTGTCAGCCGGCACTGAGGTCGCGTCCATCGGGTCCGTGCCGCAGTTCGGCTCCTCATCGTCGAGCCAGCCATCGTTGTCGTCATCGGTGTCACTGAAGTCACCGATGCCGTCTCGATCGTTGTCGGAGTGCTCCGTCGCGTCGAAGGGGAAGGCATCCAGGGTGTCTGGGTATCCATCGCCATCATCGTCGGTGTCGACCTTGTCACAGATTCCGTCTCCGTCATAATCGTCGGGCACCGAGTCTGAGTCGAGTGGGTCACTTCCGCAAGCGAACTCCTCCGCGTCGGTCCAAGCATCGCCGTCATCGTTGAGGTCAGCATTGTCGCCAACACCATCGCCGTCCGTATCGATCCACTCGTACGGGTCATAGGGGAAGGCGTCGGCGCTGTCGAGGACGAGATCGTTATCGTCGTCGTTGTCAGCGTTGTCCCCGATTCCATCACCGTCGAAGTCAGTCCACTCCGCAGGGTCGATTGGGAAGACGTCGTCGGCGTTGAGGACTCCATCCCCATCGATGTCGTCGTCCATCGCGTCGCAGATTCCGTCGAGGTCCAGATCCATCGGAATGTCTGAGACCTCGAATGGATCGGACTGGCACTCTATCTCGGTTATGTCGAGGTAGCCGTCGTTATCGTCGTCAAGATCGGCGTTGTCACCGATTCTGTCGCCATCGTTGTCAGCCCATTCTGTTGCGTTGAATGGGAAGACATCGTCTTCGTCGAGGTAACCGTCGTTGTCGTCATCGGGGTCGACGACGTCACAGAGTGTGTCGTTGTCGAAGTCACTCGGATACGAGGATGCGTCCATCGGGTCGGTGACACAATCGAACTCGGCGGAGTTATTCCAGCCGTCTCCATCGAGGTCGTCGTCAGAGTTGTCGCCGATTCCGTCGCCATCGGTATCGGTAGTCTCGTTTTCATCGTACGGGAAGTCGTCTTCCGAATCGATGACCCCATCGCCGTCGCTGTCAGAGTCAAGCGTATCGCAGATGCCATCGGCATCGGTGTCGGTCGGGAAGCTCGTCGAATCGTACGGATCCGTTCCGCACTGAATCTCCATATCGTCATACCAACCATCACCATCAGCATCTAGTGTGTAGAATTGAACAATTATGTTGTAATCAGTACCTGTTGTATCATAGTAATAGTTTCTTACAATGAAGTATACCATTGTGTCACCATAGTACGTGTTCGACATCGAAGAATTCCATGAGTTCGGACTAGTGTATCCAGCAAATCCGACCTGCTGTTGAGCTGTATTGAAGATATAAATCAGATACCAAACAGTAGGGTATTCGTATCCTGGATCTACTGTAATCTCAAATCCATGGTCTGCTGGAATAATCATATTGTACCAATCTTGGTCATCAAGTCCAGCTGCTGCCCAACCGCCAAATTCGTAAGTGTTGTTGGCAGTGATGTTGTTGTAGGCTGCAATATCAACCGAAGAACCGAATGAGGACCCTGCATCTCCGCCGCTGTTTGCATCATCTTGGTTACCACCTGGAAGGGTACTCAGGTCACCATATGTGATATTCAACTCGTAAGTAAGGTCATTCACACCATACGAATAGATACCGAAGGTAATCCAATGTCCGCCAACTGGCCACAATCCTGAATGTGCAGTTATCGGGTAGTTTGATGCCGTGTTTCCATTCTGGGATACGTAATAGGCTGAATTGGCGCCGTATTGACATTGCATAGTCCATACCCCGCACATATACATGTAAGTGTAGACGTAAATGTTACCATTTCCACCGACATCAGGGAAGTCGGTTGTGATGTTGACGTACTTGCCAGTCGGCACTAGAATCTGGTAGTAATCATTCGAATCCCATGTGTAGTCGAACCAACCGGTACATACTCCACCGACATCATCCGCATCGCCGTTGATGTCAGCCTGATTCGAGTTGTTGACGAATGACGGCCCATCATCCCATGTAGGGTAGTAAATGATGTCAGACGCATCGATTCCAGCACCACAATCGTTGGGGTTGGCACCCGGTTCATTGTCGGGCGTGATCATGGTGATATTCATCCAATAGATTCCGCCGCCGATATCTGTGAACACACGTATGTAGAGCGTTTCTCCACCGTGCGAGTAATCTGCCCATATACTCTCAGGGTTGTCGTAGTAGGATGAATCGATGAAGTACAGATAACTGGCGCCCTGCTGTTGGTAATACAATCCCGTATCGATATCATGCGATTCAGGGAAAGACACTTCGACGTGCAAAGCGTAATTTTGAGGCAGGTAAATTTGGTAGTAATCGTAACGATCGTCGTAATCGTGACCGTAGCCGACGTATGTTGCATTCATGGAAGGAATGGCGAGAGCGTCGTAGCCGGCGGTGCTGTTACCGGCGTCCTCGCTGGTGCCCGCATCGGTCCAAGGACCATCCCAACCTGCCCTCTGATCGTAAGTAGCGAAGCCAATCGTGTAATTGGTTTCGACATCTTGGACCAAGTCACGGGCGTAGAGTTTGATGTAAACAGTGGTCTCCAGACTGAGGTAATTTATGAAGTAATACGATTCATTTGTCGATACTCCCTTCGGGTTCAATGTGTAAGGATAGTTGTTCTGAGCGAGGTAGGAAAAGTATCCGTCCATGTAGATGAACAGGTCAATCGCTTCAGTTCCCTCGGGTTGATCGAATTCCAATTCAACCCAAACACCATAATCGGCTGGCAGGGTTATCGAGTACCAGTCCTCAGCGTCATAGCCTTCACAGATGGTCCCAGTGAATGTTGCACTCTCTCCAAGATGAGTCACATTCGTAGCCGCGGTCTGGAAATCGCCAGCATCATCACCCGAGCCACCATCATCGGCAGTCGAGCATGGTGGTGGAACCGATGGAGCCAACTGTAGACGTAAGCTGTAGCCAGCGTGGCTCGCGACGCTGTAATAGGCGTAATAACTGACCTTGGCAAATATGGTTGAGCCTTCGTATGCACTGCCGAGGTCAATATACTCAGGTTGATCAAACCACGAATAGTCAATCATCGTGGTAAATCCGGCGTCCGAATACAATTCAAGGTCAAGATCTGCATTCTTATCCCAATCAAGAGTCAGGTTAGCAGCGTATCCTGTAGGAATTGAAACAGAAAAGTAATCAGCCGTATCTGTCGAATTGACATGTCCACTAGTCGTCACATCCAAATTGAACGCATCTCCAGACAATGGCACCATCGCAATATAGCCCGCTGGAGTAGAAGTGAGAGCAGCGTTAATCGTCATACCTCCATCTCCGTAACTATCCCACATCTGGACAGTATAAGTTCCTGCGGCTGAATAGGAGGCCATTGTTCCAGAGGAATAAGCTCCAAACGATCCCACGGACCATGTGTCCGAAGTCCCATCGGGCTTAGTAATCTGAGCCGAAGTCTCGTACGGGCACCAGGAATCGCATACCCAGTTCACGTCGACCGCTGCTCCAGAGGTTAGACTGAAACTCCCTGATGCATAGTCGCCGTTCGGATAGGAATCGAAATTAAGAGTCAGCAAACTCGATGCGTCCGGCGAGTCTGCCCAATCTCCGGCGTATCCGTTGTCACTGGGGAAGACCGTGATGTTCATGTTGTAATCGAGGGCAGGGCCAGCGAGTGCGTAACCACAGTAGTAACACCAGACCCAGAGCAGAACCTCTGCTCCAGCAAGGTCTCTTGAGATGCCGGCATTGTAGGAATAAGTGCCGATGCAGGTTCCATCGCTACCAATGCCAGTCTCGCCCGTAGGGCTGTAGTAGCAGTATCCCCAGCCATTGGTGTAGTAGGAAGTCATGGAGGTTGGCCCATATGCCGCCATGTAGGCGTAATTTGAGTAGAAGTGAGAAGTCATGTTCCAGGTCAATGTGTACCTGACACCGTAGCCAGGTTCCATGTCGATGAGGAATGTATCGATGTTGTTGTCCGAAGTTGACGAATAGCCCGTCGCCTGCATCGAATTCCAATACTCGACGGACTCTGGTCCATCACTGAATTCGAAGTCAGCGGTGATGTCCATCGAGCCGCTCAGAGCAATACCAGCGTCCGTCCCTCGGCAGGCGTCAGCACCCATACAGGGGGAAGGAGCGGTCTCCATTCTAAGGCGGTCATCTCGCAATTCAGTTCTGTCGTCAGCAGAGTCGATCAGAGGCAGTATTGCCGTGGTTATCATCATCAATGCTAGCAGGATAGTCCGAGTATTTTGGCTTCGCATACGTGTCACTGTTGTTAAGCACACTATGTGAGTGATATAATCATGCCGTCCCCTGTTCATCCGACTCATAAAGGAAGGTCGGAATCTAACTGGGTCTTGTGCGTCTGGACTACCAGGCTGAGCACGAATAACGGTTTCCTTCGATTCCACCCGAAACGGGGCAATACTGAATCCGGATTCGCGCTTCTGGCTTCCGGTTTCACTCTACTTCGTCAAAGAATCCAGGTGGTGGAGGAGGTGGTCGATTCGAGGGTGGATTCGGAGAAGTTTGTTCGCTCACTTCCTCTGCTTCCTCGATATCCACGGGGGCTGCCTCGGGCTCCGATTCAATGGTCAGTTCCGTCAACCAATCAGGGCCTTCGTCGGCATTCCCATCGGCTGGTTCCGTGACTTCTTCCACGACCTCTTCGGAGTGGAATCCTGGTGGCAGAGGTGGTGCTTCTGAACCAGCCTCTTCGGCGGATTCTGAGTATTCTTGGCTCGCTTCTGCGGATTCTTCGGCCACTTCTGGATATTCATCCACAGCCTCTGTCGCTTCTGCGGCCGGGTCAGTCTCGTGCGAGAGCGTCTCCTGCCATCCAGCCGTTTCATCAAAGGATGTGTAATCTTCTTCCCGCCACTCCTTCGCCTCGTCTTCCTTCCGACGCATCAGCGTCACAGCGACTAGAGCTCCTATCACTGCGAGGATCAGAATGATGATGACAGCCGTCATTCCGGGGTTGAGTTTCATCTTGTCTCCGATCGAGAGTGGGAAGGCGTTGTCGCCGCGTCCATCTCCATTGCGGTCCTGCCATTCGTTGGCGTCCTTGGGGAAGGTATCGTCGAGGTCGACCACACCGTCGTTATCATCGTCGAGGTCGGCCAGATCGCAGGTTCCATCGCCGTCGGTGTCTATCGGGACTGAACTGTCGGCGAGCGGATCGGTCTGACACAGCTGCTCTTGGTTGTCTGTCCAGCCGTCGTCGTCGTCATCGAGATCGCGGTTGTTGCCGTCGCCATCGCCGTCGGTGTCACGCCATTCATTGCCATTGAAGGGGAAATCGTCGTCGCTGTCCTGAACGAGATCGTTATCGTCGTCGATGTCGACCAAGTCGCAGATGTGGTCTTGGTCGTTGTCGAGTGGAATCGAGTTCGGGTCCATCGGGTCTGAACCGCAGTTCGGCTCGTCGATGTCGGCCCAGCCGTCGCCATCATCATCGAGATCGGCAAAGTCACCGATTCCATCGTAGTCCGTGTCGTCCCATTCTGTCGCGTCGAAGGGGAAGAAATCGTTGATGTCGAGGATGCCGTCGTTGTCGTCATCCTCGTCGAGCAGGTCGCAGACATGATCATCGTCGTTGTCATCGGGTTTGGACCAAGGAGAGTAGGCATCGCTGCCACATCGAACTTCGTGATCGTCTGACCAGCCGTCGTCATCGTCGTCGAGGTCAGCGTTGTTGCCGATGCCGTCGCCGTCGAAATCAGCCCATTCGCTTGAATCGTAGGGGAAGGCATCGTTCTCGTCGAGGTAGCCATCATTATCGTCGTCGACGTCGGCATTGTCCCCGATTCCATCGCCGTCGGTGTCGCTCCACTCGTTCACATCGAGCGGGAAGGCATCGGTGATGTCGGCTCGACCGTCGTTATCGTCGTCTGCATCTTCCTCATTGCATTGTCCATCGGCATCGGTGTCCTCTGGCACCGATGTCTGGTCGAGTGGGTCTGAGAGACAATCCGTCTCGACTCCGTCGGTGAAGCCGTCTCCGTCGTCGTCATTATCGGCGTTGTCGCCGATTCCGTCATTGTCGGTATCGACGCTCTCACTGGCATCGAATGGGAATGCATCGTCGACGTCGAGGACGCCATCGTCATCGTCGTCGTCATCCATGGTATCACAGATTCCGTCCCAATCATTGTCGGCGGGTGTGCTGCTCGCATCCGTAGGATTGCTGCCGCAGGTCTGCTCGTCCGCATCGCTCCAGCCATCGCCGTCGTCGTCCTCATCGGCGTTGTTTCCGACGCCGTCGTTGTCGGTGTCAGTGGTCTCGTTCGAATCGAACGGGAAGGCGTCGTCGTTGTCGACGACGCCGTCGTTGTCATCGTCATCATCCATGGCGTCACAGACTCCATCGGCGTCGTTGTCAGTCGGCATGTCGTTAGCATCCTCAGGGTCCGAGCCACAATTCACCTCGACGGTGTCCCAGAAGCCATCGCCGTCGGTATCGAGGGTGAAGATCCAGACGGTCAGATTGTAGACACCCTCGCCAGTATAACCCACGACGCGTAGAATCACGTCTTCACCACTGACGATAGAGCCGTTCGAGGTGACCACCTCGTAGCCGTTGAGGTTCGTTGAGGAATCAATCGTCGAAAGGTTCGAACTCCAACCGAGAACGAGATATCCAGTAAAGAAATTCGTGTCCATGGTCATCTCGATCGCGATGCCATGATCCCTGGGCACCGCGTATTCGTAGAAATCATTGGCATCCTGACTGCTCGAGGCCCAGCCCGTGAAGTCGTTCTGACCGATGTTGAGCGGAATGAATGTCAAATCGTTGACATCATCACCAGCGTCACCGCCGCTGCCTGAATCGTTCTGGTTGTTGACCGGCAGTGTCGTTGTATCAAGGAAATCGACCGTCAGACTGTATTCGCCCTCGCCGGACCAGGCATTGATCCACAGATATACCGTGGAGTTCGTCACATTGGTGCTTCCACTGGTGACATTCTCTGGGTGATCGAACCAACTGTAATCTATTGTCGAACCCGATGAATCGAGCAGAGAGATGTCGTAATCATCGCTGTTATTCCAGTTGAGAGATGCTTGAATGGCGTATTCCCCAGTGATGTTCAGGCGGTAGTAATCGTCGATGTCGTCGGAGTTCGAGAACCAGCCCCAGTAGGTTGCGTTGGTCTGTGGAAGATCCAGCGCATAGCTCATGTTGTCACCCGCATCGCCGCCGCTGTTGGCATCGTTCTGATTGCCGGAAGTCGGTACTCCGGTGACGTTCTCCATGCCGATGCTCATGGTGTAATTCGAATCGCCGCTGTACGCGCGCACGCGTAGCAGAACATCACCACCGCCCACGGAGGTCCCGTTGGCGCTGACCATCTCTGGATTGGCTGAACCGGCTGCGTAATCGATGGTTGTCAGGCCGGTTGAATCGTACATGTAGACGTCAAAGTCAGCGCTTGTGTTGGTCCAGGACACGTCTGCCCAGATCGTGTGGTTCACCGGGATCGTGATGCGGTACCAGTCCTCGGTGTCCCAATTGTTGGAGACCCAGCCGGTGTAATTACCGCCGGTCACCGGCACTGTCAGATTCGTCGCGCTCGCTGCTGAGTTGCCGGCGTCGCCGCCGGTGCCAGCGTCGTCCTGATTGCTTCCTGGCTGGCCGGCTGTCGAAGCGAAATTGTAACTGAAGTTGTAATCACCCTCGTCACTGCTCGAATGCATCTGGATGTAGATGGTCTGGCCACCCACCGAGGACCCGTTGGTCGAGACGGTAGACCAGGTGTTGCCCCAGTCTGAGTCGATTGTTGAACCAGAGGAATCGAGAATCGATATGTACGACCCGTAGAAGCTCGCGTTCGCAAAAGAGATGATGTCGACGAACATGTAGTGATCGGTGGGCACGGTGACGGAGTACCAGTCATCGCTGTCCCACTGGTCTGAGATCCATCCATCGACAGTGCCGTTGGCAGCGGTCAGTGAGATCGCGGTGCTGGCATCGGAACCGGCGTCAGAGCCGCTGCCGGCATCATCCTGGTTGGAGCCGGGCTGACCGGCCGTTGAGAAAATCCAGATCTGCAGTGTGTACTGTCCGGAGCCCGTCCATCGGGTGACCTCGATGTAGATCGTCGTCCCGCCCACCGCGGAGCCGTTCGAGGTGATGTCGTCAACGCTCGTGGAGTATGAGGAGTCGATGACTGAGCCGCTGGAGGAGTAGAGGATGAGATCGAAGTCAGCCCCCGATGGTGAGATCAGTTGAGTGGCAATTCCGGTGTTGGTTGACATGTTGACAGCGTAGTAATCGGACTCGTCGGTGCTGGAAGTCAGATTGCCGTAATAGATGCCATTGCTGGCAGGCAGATAAAACGCGGTCGAAGTCGAATCTCCAGCGTCGCCGCCACTTCCTGCATCATTCGCTACAACGACTGCCGAGAAGGCAGAAAACAACATCAGGGCGACCATCACTCGAGCTGAATTCGCACGCGTCATGATGCTGGCGGTTCTCGACCAGCCTTTATATTTCACCCAGAACTGGGCTAGTGCATAATATGCACCGCCGCAGCAGGTGTTTTCCACATGATCAATAGTCGAAAAAACCACTACCGGATTTGCGCCCGAGTTTGCCTTCTTCGACCATTTGAATCAGCAGTGGTGCGGGCGCATACTTGTCGTCTCCAAGTCCCTCGTGCAGGACGTTCATGATGTGCAGAACCGTGTCGTTGCCAATCAGGTCAGCAAGGGCGAGCGGACCAATCGGGTGATTCATGCCGAGTTTCATGATGCCATCGATGGCTTCGGGCTCGGCCACTCCCTCCTGAAGTGTCAGAATGGCCTCGTTGATCATCGGGCAGAGAATCCTATTCGACACGAAACCCGGGGAATCGTTGCAGGCGAGGGCTGTCTTGCCCATCCTCTCACTTGCTTCGACGACGGCAGCTGTCACTGCTTCGGAAGTCTCGCTGCCGTTGATTATCTCGACCAATCGCATGATTGCGACAGGGTTCATGAAGTGCATTCCGATGACCTTGTCGGGGCGGTTTGTAGCAGCGGCGATTTCGTTTATCGAAATCGATGAAGTATTGCTCGCAAGAATCGCCTCGGGCTTGCATATGGCATCCAACTCGGCGAAGACGGAGAATTTCAGTTCGGGAATCTCAGGAATCGCTTCGACGACCAAGTCAGCATCGGCAGCAGCCGACTTCTCGGTCGAAACAGAGACCAGCGCCAGAGCCTCATCGGCATCGGTCTGAGTCATGCGCTCTTTGGCCACCAGACGCGCGAGGGACTTCTCGATTGCAGCCAGGCCAGCCTCGACGTACTCTTGTTTGATGTCGATCATGACAACCGAATAACCCGCGCAAGCAGCGACTTGCGCGATGCCATTTCCCATCTGTCCCGCGCCGAGCACCGCTATCTTCTCGATTCCCATGAGGCGCGCCACCCGCGAGCCACCCATGAACACTTCCTCGCTCACTCAATCTGGTTTCAGTCACCTATGACCGCGCCTCACACTTCGCACCGGTGAACACAGGAGATTGATCCAAGCACACTGCCCGCCCAACCACCGATCTCTGTGTACTCTGAGTATCTGTGGTTTGATTCAAGGAGTTTCAGTCGAGGTCGATGACATCGTCATCTGGAACACTATCGCGCCAACTGCGAACTTCCCGCTCGCCCCGCGCCCAAGCCCGCAATTCCTCTTCCTCTGGCAGTGGTTCCGCAGGTCCTGTCGGCTCAACTGGAGCACCCTCGCCCTCCGGTTCTGAATCATCGATCATCTCGTCCAGCCATTCGGAAGCAGCATCAACCCCCCTTTCAGCGGCACGCGCCCGCGCCCCGCGCCGCCGCACATAGCGACTAGTCAACCCCAACATCGCCAGCAAACCAAGCAGAGCTCCCGCTCCCCAATAGAGCATAGGCCCTCCAGCCTTAGCGTCATCAACGGCCCAATCGGTCCATTCCTGATAACGCACCTCGATGCTGAACTCATTGCTATTGCCACCCAGATCGAGGCTTGTTGCGTTGACCGAATGCCAGCCGGGACGCGCAGGAATACCCATCTGCAGGGTGAAGTTCTCGCTCGCGCCGCAAACGAAATTCGTCGTCGAGATCTCCGTCCAGACCGTCACGAAAGCGCCGCGCTCGCAAACCCCTTCGATGATGCGCGTCGGTTCGAGATTCGTCGTTCGATTGGTTATCTCGGTCAAGTTCAGTCGAGGAGTGATAGTATCGCGCGTGACATAGAGCGTGTACATCTGGATGTGGTCCAGTGCCCCAATCGCGACATAGAATTCGTTCTCGCCCTCATCCAAAGCCAACTCCACCGTGACAAATGATTGCCCGGGCTCGAAGGAATGAGTCGGCTCGACATCGCCGATGTCCGTGTCGAGGGGAATATGCGTCACATTCGCCCATTGGTCTGGCCCGCGTTGCAGAATCAATTGCACCGTCTCAGTGCCGACCGTGGTGCCATCCCAATTCGCCCAGATCGCTGAGGCGTAGAGTGAAGGCAAAAGAGTGAACTCTTGGCATTCGTGAAACCGGTTTTCGTTGTGCTGCCCGCGTGTGACATCCCAACCATCGATGCAGAATTCATGGTAACCGGTCTCGTTCAGATCAAAGAACAAGCCGCCATAACTAGCGTTCCATTCCTCGACCAACTCCCCGTTATGCGTGAACTCCAGCTCCACATTCTCGCTTGCCGTCCACGACAATCCGAGTCTGTGATCGCTCAACAGCCCATCCGCCGATGGGCTGATGTCCCAATCGACTTCAGGCAGTGTTCGGTCAAGAATCAACGAGTATTCATGTGAATAAGAATTACCGGCCCAATCAACTAACTCTACGACCATGTTGTAAGAATCATCTGGTAGATCTGTGAGATCCCACCATTTATATTCCGGATGAGTAGAAGTTGATTCATCAACTCCTCCGGACTCCACCACATATGGGAAGACAGTGTATTCGAGACATTGTTCAATACTCTCGAAGTCCTCTCCTTCGATTGTGATGCACATCGATTTG
The DNA here is from genome assembly GCA_002498525.1 of Euryarchaeota archaeon UBA58. Taxonomy (GTDB): domain Archaea; phylum Thermoplasmatota; class Poseidoniia; order Poseidoniales; family Thalassarchaeaceae; genus MGIIb-O1. The sequence continues at coordinate 22,604 of DAHR01000003.1, read as the reverse complement.
ACGTCATCACTCAGAATCACCTCAGTGATGAAAACTGTCAGGTTCAAAGGAATGTCGAGCCAAGATTGGTCGTGATATTCATGCTCAGGTTGCAGTGAAATCAGATTCACGTTTTGAATGTCTGGAATTGTACTATCGAGAACAACTCTCCAACTATTCTCATGTCGGTTTCCGGATGGATCTGTGACTGAAAGTGAGAATGAATTGTTCCCTGTTGCATAGTAAATATGAGAAGGTTCATCGGCCAAATCCGTCCCTAAAAACTCAATCTCCGATTCCTCAAGAGACACCGTATATTCAACGAATCCCGTTTCATTGATCGGTATGATCTCTCCATTGTGTCGGAATACAGCGTCTGACTCGGTTTGCACAGAGATCAACAGTATCGATTCATTCGTTATCCAAGGGATGTGAGAGAGAATCATAATTGGTGCAATTGTGTCGAACTTGACAGAGAGCCAGTCGGCAGCCGAGCGGCCTGAGATGTCGGCCAGACTCGCTCCATATTCGTGCCACTGCTCGGCTGCCGGCAGAGTCGCATTAATCCAGACCTCGCGGAAGGTCAGATTCGATGAGTGATTGCCCGAGTTCCACAGACTGGTGATATCGAGCCTCGATAGATTCGACAACATCGCCTCGACGCTCGTCGCATTTGGCACGCTTGTGTTATTGTCAAGCCCCGCCCAAGAGAGGTCGTCGAGCGAAAAACCGCTGCCGATGTCGCGCGCATGAAGAGCCAACGGCAGCACCGCATTGGTCTCAGTCAGATTCTCAGGCGTTACGAAATCGAGTTCGGGATCGAGGTCAACCAACTCGTAAGTAAAGGGCATCCGCATATTGATACCACCCTCCAAACTCACTTCGACAAAGCCAGTCCAAGTCCCCTCGGCCTCTGGCATCTGGTATTGAATGGTCAACTCGAGCGCCCCCTCGGGCACAGCCCCTGCAAGTGTCTCAGACCCGTTCGGCCAGAGTGCAGCGATCTGACTCGCATTCAACAGACTCGAATTGCTGACACTCAGCAGATCGCCAGCAACCACCTCGATATCTATCCAGAATTGAACCGTATCGCTCGGCACCGACCAACCCTGAACAGCGACGGAATAATTGCCGTCGACGGGCGAATCGACCATCACCGTCTCGGCCGAGGTCGAACTGATCGAGCGCTGAATCTCCTCGCCAGACTCAAAGACACCATCCCCATTTGCATCCCTGAACAAGAACAGGTCGAGGTCTGCATCATCGTGAGCATTCATCCGAACACTCAATTCAGCCGCATCCTCGACCGAGAAATTATACCACCAGGATGCACTCATCTTATCGCCTGAATCATCCTGGTATGCAGTCTCATTAGCGAAGTGAATAGGTTGTGTCCAACCGAATGAACGAACCGATTCGAGCGGCATCGGAATAGTCGAAACAACGTGAACAGTCTCGTTGCCGCTCGCTTCGGACCAATCGGTCACAACCTTGTGAAAGCCCGATTGCTCGGCTGCAACATAACCCACGGAGATGTTCAGAGCATTGTCGTTCGTCGGCACCCCGTGAAGTGCGGTATGGAGAACCAGCTGGTGCAGTCCGGCGGACGAGGGAACCACGAAGACCTCGCGTGATTCTCCCGTGTAAGTCCCCCAATTATGCCGGCCCGAGCCTCTGTGATTGTTGACCGAGCGCGATTCGATCCAGAAGGTCGAATCTCCATATGCGTCCGGATCTTCGTCAGCGTAGCCGTGTGATTTCTGCGAGAGCCACAGCACATCGATGTCAGTCCACGGATTGTCGGCCCAATCGACGTCGAGAATCACCGTGCCGCCAGTGTCGAGTTCCTCGGGCCAATCGACCGTCAAGAAACGCCAATCCCCACTCTCCGCTCGCCAATTCCAGCGCTGCGCCCCAGAGATCCACGATTCGGTGTACAGCGTCTGGTTCGAGACATTGCCGTCGAGCGGTTTCGGAAGCAGATTGAAAGGCCCACTCCACGGCACGTTCGTGACTATTGGAAGCGTCCAATCCCTGTGCGATTGGTTTGCTATCGAGCCGTTCTGGGCTACTGCGAAGGTCTGGATATGCAAGCCATGTTGCCGAAGTCCTGAGGGTGCGTCCTGCGGTACTGCCACTGTGAATTGGCTGGTGAATGCGGTATTTGCTGGAATGGTGATTGATTGGGGCGTAGTGACCCATTCATCGGTCGTAGCCCCAAATGCTGTCCAGTCGTATTCAATGCTGACATTCTCGAGTCCAGATGAACTCACGTCACTGCGCCAGATGCCGAGGAAAAGCCCGTCGCTCATGTCCTCGAAGGGATTCCCGACTCTGACCTCCGCCTGCGGCCCGTGGCTCCACCAATAGGTGATCTCCTCGAGCTCGCTGGATTCTGTCCAATCGTCGTCGTCGACCATCGAATCATTATCGTAATCCTCGACCCAGATACCATCGCCATCAGTGTCGGTCCAGCGGAAGAATTCAATCGGTGCGCGCTCGTTCGATGAGCGGTCGAGATTGTCGTCGAAGGCTGCGTATTCTATCATCGCTCTCGCTCTCACCATCTTCGTGCCGTCCGGCAATTGATAGGTCGTGTTGTTGACAACGTGGATCGGGATGAGGATGTCGGGCCGACTGCCTTGGTAGCCGTCCCAAGTGTTGTTGTCGCCTTCGTCACTTCCGTTGCCGATGCTCAACCATTGGGTCACGAAATGGCTCAGTGGTTCGAATTTCTGTGGCTCGATCTCGAGGACGATGTCAGAGCTCCCGGTATTGCTGAATTCGACATCGACAGTCTGCGATTCTCCTTGGGAGATGGCGTTGATGTTAGCATCTCGATGCTGGCCTTGGAAAGTTCCAGTATTCCATTGAGCAGGGCTCGCCCACCAACTTCCATTCTCGCCAGACAGGGTCGCAGTCGCCCTGCTTGCGTTGAACCAGCCGCCGCCTTGGATGAATGGCTCATAACCTCTGTCGTCGGCTGTAGAAAGGACATAATCGCGTAATGTCTGCGAGTGCGGCCGCTCGCCCAGATTCTCCCACCAAGCTTGCGCCACCAGAGCCAGCAGGCCCGCGGTGATCGGCGTTGCGAGGCTTGTTCCGCCCCAAGTCGTGTAGGCCGAGTTACCGTTATTGCGTGAATTGAGTGGTATGTCGCCGGTGGCTGACCAGCCGACGGCGACGATGTCGGGGTCCATCCGACCAACGACATTCGGACCCCGATTGCTCCACGGTGCAGTCTGACCCCAAGAGCCGCTGCTCGAGCGGCTCGAGAAAGCCCCGACCGAGAAGATTCCCTGCGACGCACCAGGAACTTTGGTAGTGCCGAATCCGTGCCCGCCGTTGCCGATCGCAACGGCGTAAGTCGTCTGATTATTGTGGACGCGCGTCAGCCAGTCGAGATAGAGTGAATAGGCATCCGCGCCTGAATCATCTATCGAAGAATAACCGAATGAAAATGACCCAATGTCGGGTTGGTCATCGAAAGTCGCAGGATTCCCATCAATCCCTTCGGCAATCCAGCGCCAGCCATCCAAAGCGTGCCCCCCCGAGTAATGATTGCCGATCGCAGCGATGGTAGCGTTCGGCGCCATGCCCTTGACCTTGCCATCCGACACCACGCCTTGAGCTGCCACCGCACTGGCGCAAAGTGTCCCGTGCGAGCCCGATTCGAGCATGAAGAGCGTAAGGTTTCCAGCACCGGCAATCCGATTTGAATAGCCGTGCCGTGCGGCATAGGTCTCGGCGTAAGGAACCCCGCCGTGGCCATCAGAAATCCAATAGAGGAGGCCCGCCGAAACATCGCGAATACCATCGCCATCCTCGTCCAATCCGGCGGTCTCGTTACCCTTCGTCATATTCTCATCATCGCCGAAATGCGAGTTGCGATTGATGTCGGGGATGACCGTCTCGTAAAGCCCCGAAACCCTCGAATCCACAACCAGAATCGGTACGTCACCACCCATCTGATTGCGCAACGTACCGTCGGGGTGTTCACCGAGGTGATAGATCCCTGAGAGCGAAGGTGCAATGCCCGTGATATTGTGCCCGCTGAGGTCTAGTACGCCGTTGGAATCATTGTCCCAATCAAGGGTTGAAGTGTCTGCGTACCAGGTGCTTCTAGCGGGGTAGGATTGACCTGAAACAAGCCAATAGTACATCGAATTGTGGTCGAACATCATCGGCCAACCATCGTATTTACCGCCGTCCGAAATCCGCGCTTGAGTGCCGTCCAGATCTGGATGCCCAAAATCGACTCCGGTATCCGCCACCGCAACCACGATGCCCTCTCCTGCGTAGCCGTTCTCCCACGCCTCATTGGCTCCATGAATCTCGCCCGTGCGCACCGATTCTGACTGTGCGTCGCCGTCTGTCGGTGCGTCGGGCGAACGAAATGGTGTGGTGTCGTAGGGTTGGGGCGCGTTTTGCGCGTCCAGAATAGCGATTATGCCAGGGATTGCAGGCATTTTGTGTAAGATTTCTGCGTCCATCCAAAACGTCCGGTGGTCAATCTGCCCGTCTGTTGGGTCGGTTGCGACCAATGTCTCGCCCAGCCCCGCAGGTGTTTGTTTCTCGTTCTGTCCGTGCTCGAATTGCCAGAGTCCAAGTTCGACTAGAGATTTCGTGATGACCGTCACTCTAAGTCTTACTTGACCCGCTTCGATGCGTTGCCACAATGTCTCTTCAATCCACGGATTCGGGTCGGTAATCGCGTTGGGGTCTGGGAGCGAGAAAGCGTTCTCAAAATTGGTTTCTGTCGTTTGCGTTTGTTCGTCGAATGACGAGTCATGCATGGCGTCGGTGAATTGTGCGCCTGCCAATCCAGCCATGCCAACTGACATCAAAGATGTCAACATCAGAACCGCGAGGGCGAAGGAAGTACGCTCACCCATTGCCTTTACGGGACCTCGGGAACTCTTGATATCTCCGGCTTCTCGCTGCGTCAAGTCCAAAGCGAAAACACTCGACCGTCGGCCATAGTCCCGTAGTGTAGTGGTCCATCATCTCAGGTTTTGGTCCTGGGGACCCTGGTTCGAATCCGGGCGGGACTACCAACTCGATTTGATGGAATCCCGGTCTGGGTAGGGCGAATGAGCCAAGTTGCTTGGGGCAGTTTCGCCGAGAAAACCGTTGAGGCCGAAGAATGACGAATCGAGATGTTCAATCTTCGATGGCATTCGGATTCTTCGAAAGATCACGTGTGATGTTCTTCTGGTGGGACTCTAATGTTCCACCGCCGATTTCGAGAAGCTTCGCATCGCGCCAGAGACGCTCTACAGTGTATTCGCCGACATAGCCGTAACCACCCAAGACCTGGATGGCTCTGTCGGCGATGTTCTTGGCTGCGGTGGTGCCGTAGAGTTTGACTCCATCAGTGTCCAATCTGTTGCCTGATTTTTCAAGATCGGTGTTTCGAGCCGTGTCGTAGATGTAAGCTCGCATGGCTCGATATTCGGCCCAGGATTCGCCGATGTGTCGCTGAATCTGTCCGAATTCTCGAATCTCCTTGCCGAATGCTACGCGCTCGCTCGCATATCGATTCATCGCCGCCAAACTGCGGCGAGCGATTCCAAGTCCCATCGCAGCAAGTCCTATGCGCTCGAGTTCAAGATTCCGCATCATGTGAATCATCGAATCACCGACTTCCCCGACGATGTTCGCAGCAGGAACAAGACAATCGTCGAAGACCAGTTCTGCAGTGTTCGACGCCCTCATGCCGGTTTTGTCGTAGATCTTCTGACCGACCGAATAGCCCTGCATGCCCTTCTCGACGAGGAAGGTAGTGACCTCAGCGCGACCCTTCGAGTCGGTGCCGGTTCTAGCGTACAACCAACAGACATCTGCAGGTGTGCCTTGTTCGTCGATGGAACCGTTCGTGATCCACATCTTCTGGCCATTGATCAGCCAATCGCCGTCATCATTCTGAGTCGCTGTCGTCTGCATTCCGAGAACATCTGTGCCGTAGCCCGGCTCGGACATCGCCATGCAGCCGACCCATTCACCGCTGCAAACCTTTGGGAGAATTCGTGATTTCTGTTCTTCATTGCCGTTGTGGGCCAGGTTGTTGACCATCAGTTGGGCGTGGGCGAGGTAGGCGAGACAAAATCCAGGGTCTGAGTAACTCAATTCCTCGTTGACGATAGCCACTGCGGTAGCGTCCATACCGCTTCCACCGTAATCTTCTGAGACTGAAATTCCGAGCAGACCGTACTCACCGAGCTTGCGGAAGAGGTCGAGATTGAACTTTTCTTCACGGTCATGTTCGAGCGCTTGCGGCTCGACTTCTTCGCGAACAAAGTCGCGAACCATCTTGCGTAACATCGCATGTTCTTCGGTTGGATTCGCCAAATCTATGTCCTTCCAACCCTCGCTCATGCCTTTGGCATGGCTGCTTGACCTATGAGTTCTCCTTCAAGAGAATTATAGCCAATTGCTGAAAATTCACTGAGTCAATTGTTTCAAAAGGAATTCTTTTGCGAAATTTTGAGCATGCGCCCTCGCTTCCTCGTCGCCCTTGACATGGCAGCCGATGTTTTGAGCGATCATGAAGGCTGCAAAGCGTTCTTCCGGTTCGTTCATTGGGAGAACCATTCCCGGCTCGATTTGGGCTGACATATCGCCGTTGGCGTCGATTTCGATTGTTCGATAATCGAGAATGATTGCGTCTGCCAACCATTCCAGTGGTTTTTCGGAGTCGAAGGAGTGGTGGACTCCTTCGTAGACTTGAACTTCGATATTGGCGCCATGTGGCCGAGTGATTTCTATGAAGTCATGAACGAATTTTATTGGCGTCCAATTATCGATGGTGCCGTGCAAAATCTGGATTGGGGCGGCGCTCCAGCGCTGTATTTCTGGTCTGATGTGCGCGGCCGGATAGAATGGCATGTGGGCCGCGAAGCGGAGACCACTCGGCGAGAGGACTTCGGCAAGCGGTTCCCATGACGCATAGAGTGCGACCGTCGCACCCAAACTCCAGCCGGTAATTGCAATGCGCGACTCATCGATTTGTGGGTGGTCCGCCAACCAATTCAGTGCATTGAACGCATCCGCAGTCATCATCGCGTGAGTGACCCTCATCTGGTCTGCAACGACATTATCGACTTGTCGAGATTCGAAGCAGTCCAATTGGAAAACAGCCAATCCTGCTTCGACCCAGATCGCCACATGGTCATCGTGATGCGGTCCCCAACCTTTGCTGCCGTGCAGTGCGATTACGCAGGCGAACGGCCCATCACCCTCGGGGATGTGAAGTCTGCCGAAAACAGGGTGATGCGGTGCTGAATCCATTTTTCTCAGAATGTGATGGAGCTCGAAGGGGCTCGCCGACTTGAAGAAAACCTTCTCGACCATGAGATTCCGAGGCTCTCCTCACTCAAAAGATTCCGCCGCCCCTCAAACCCATTCAGTTCCAGAAAGCCGACTCAGCCCAGGGTAAACCTACCGCGATCCCAACGATTTCAAGGATGAAATAATTCCACACCAGATAGACGAGGATGGTCGCTGTGAAAAGAGCCAAAGTCGTGTTGACCACTTTTTGACGCTCAAGTTTTGCTTCCTCGAGAGTACAGATTCCTTGATTGCGGAAATAAATCACCAGACCGGTGGCGAGCATCACCGCCGAGACTCCATAGAGTGCGAATCGAACCCAAGAGAAATACAGATCGTTCGATAATTGATCGGCTGCTACAATCGCTGAAGAGCCTGCGAAAAGCACCCAGACCACCGATGGAAGACAGCACAGGCTCGCCGTCAGAGCCGACAATCCAACCCATCGTCCAAGAGAGCGCTGGTCACTATCCATGGTGACGAATAGCAGGCTGTTCCATATCAATTCTCACTTGAAGCGACTCAAGGAGTAACTCGTCGCGAATCTCGTGGGAAGGCTATGGTCTCACGAATATGCTCAGCCCCAGTGAGCCAAGCACATACACGGTCGACTCCGAGCCCGAAGCCGCCATGTGGGACCCCGCCATAACGGCGGATGTCGATGTAGAACTCGTAAGCATCGCGAGGTGTTCCCTCCTCGTCGATCCGCTCGAGGATCTCCTTCTCCGACCAGGTTCGCTCGCCCCCCCCAATAATTTCACCATAGCCTTCGGGAGCCAGTAAGTCGTGGCAGAGAACGTACTTGGTATCGTCAGGGTCGGGCCGGTGGTAGAACGGTTTGGCGATTCTCGGGTAGTGTGTCAAGAAGGTTGGAACATCGAAATCCGCTGTCAGAACCTTTTCTTTGGAGTAATCCAAATCCTGCCCCCACTCGATCTCCACACCCATCCCTTGCAGAGTCTCGACAGCCTCGTCGTACCTCATTCGCGGGTAAGGACTGTCGGCATATCGTGCGACCAGATTGAGATCACGGCCTTGCTCAATCAATTCCGCTTCGCGCTCGTCGAGAAGACTTCGCGCGATGTGTCGAACGACGCCTTCACCATGCACCATGATGTCGTCGTTCGAAGCCCAAGCCATCTCCATCTCAGCATGCCAGAACTCGGTCAAGTGCCTGCGTGTGCGGCTCTTTTCAGCACGGAAAGAAGGTGCCATCGTGTAGAGGCGCTCGAGGGCTGGCATCGCAGCTTCGGCGTAGAGTTGCCAAGATTGTGTCAGGTAGGCCGTGCGTCCGAAATAGGGCACCTCGAAGAGAGTGCTGCCGCCTTCTACAGCGCCAGCGACGAAATTCGGTGCCTGATATTCGATGAAATCCCTGTCGCGGAAATACGAGTGAATGGCGCCGAAAACCGTCGAGCGCATCTTCAGCATCGACGTCATTCTGCCCGTTCTGAGGTAGAGGTGACGGTTATCGAGGAGGAATTCGGTCTCGCCGCCCTCGGCTTCTGCCATCGCTGATTCGGTGATTGGAAATGGTCGCTCAGGGTTGACTGGCCCCACAACCACTGCTGAAGTGACTTGGACTTCATGGCCGTGCTCCCTTTCTGTCGACTCGACAATGCCTGTCAGGATGACGCTGGATTCGACGAGCGCACCTTTCATCGCTTCGAAGGTCTCGTCGCCGACCACCTCTCGTTTGATGACGCATTGGACAGTTCCTGTCGAGTCTCGAAGTACGATGAAGCGAATCTTGTTCGAGCCTCGGGAGCGGTGAACCCAGCCCTTCAACTCCACCTCCGCGCCGTCGTGCTCGCCTGTGCGAACATCGCCGATCCACGTGTCCTTCGTCATCTCTATCGCTCGCTTCGGCGAGCATCCACCATATCAAGACGAGCCTATTGACCTGTTGTCGACCAATCATTTGCATATTGTTCGAAGCGCGCAGCCAGCCCTGAAAAGAGGATTAGGGAAAACCGCTCAACCTTAGAGTCGACTTACAAATTCGACTTGAATCACCCTTTTCTCAACTGACATCGATGTAATCGAAAGCCCGCTGAACCGTCTGTGAGAACGGACGCATCGATTTCCATCGACCAGTCCTCACCTGACTCTACCTCCGTCAGACCCTAGATTAGCAGCAATTATTGGCGGGTCTGACGGGGTTCGAACCCGCGACCGCCCGGTTAAGAGCCGGGTGCTCTACCTGACTAAGCTACAGACCCAGCCGTGCGACCTGACATCCCTCTTTAATCGCAACGGGTCAACTGGCGACTCAAGCCAATCGGCCGCTCGGATTGACCAGTGTGATGATGCCGCCAGTGGAGGCCATGACGACTGCGTCACAAATGCCGACGAAGAGACCGACTTCGACGACTCCGGCTATCTCTAGAAGCGTCGATTCCAAGGTTGCAGGGTCGTCTATCAAAGCGCCGAACCGGCAGTCCAGAATCCAGCCGCCATTGTCGGTCACAAATGGTGCTTCCTCGCCGCCGCGCAGACTCACTGCGCCGGCGCATATCGCCCCTATTCGTTCACTCGTTCGGCGCCATTCGAAGGGTAGGATCTCAATCGGCAGATCGAATGCTCCAAGACATTCGACCTGCTTGCTGTCATCTGCCACCACAACCATTCCGTCGCTCGACTGCGCCACTATCTTCTCGCGCGTCAAGGCTCCCCCACCGCCCTTGATGAGTGCGAATTCTGCGTCGAATTCGTCCGCCCCGTCGATGACGAGGTCGAGGGTTCCGGCATCCGCCAGCGTCACCAGCGGGATGCCCAGACTCTCAGCGAGTTGACGAGTCGCTTCGCTCGTGGGAACGCCGACGACGGACAGGCCTTCTTCTGCCATTCTCCGTCCGATCTCCAGCACTGTGTAGCGCACTGTCGAGCCGGTCCCTAGGCCCAGTTTCATGCCGTTCTTGACGAAGTCACAGGCGGTGATTCCAGCCTCGCGCTTCAGCGCCTCAATGTCGCTCACGTCTGAATCGACGTGAGCGACGGACATGATGCTTACCATCATTCAATCCAGTACGGACTTTGACGCAGCAGTTAGGAATAAGCCATTCAGATGGGCTGCAAAGGGTTCATGCGTAGGTGGTTCGCGGTTGTGCCGAGGGAGCAGGAGGGTCGCTGACAGTGTACGACACTGAGGAAAGTCCCCTCTCCATGATGCAAGCGGTCCGACGCAAGTCGGAGGTCCGGGAGGGCCGGCTCTGCAACAGAAACGAACCGCGCCAGGCGTACGATGATCCCGTAAGGGTGAGGTTTCCTGACCGCGGCTGGAACGAGCAACCCCGCTGGAGCAAGTCCAAGCAGGTCCGTAATGCATCGACAGGACCGGGTAGGATGCAAAGTTGAATGCGACCAGCCAAATGGTGAACAGAAAGGGGCTTACTCCCTGCACCCTCAACCAACGAGATCCAGTGAGAGCAAGCCTCGTTGTCGAAGCATACGCGGTTATTCGATTGTTGCCTCGAGGACTGTTGACGTCTCAAGGGCGCCGGAATCTTCGTAGTCGAGCCAGGACCCGTGTCCGAGCATTCTCGACTTCAATTCGTGCCAAGCGACGATGAAGCTCGGCAGTAGAATCGAACTGGTCAGCAGAGCGAGGATGAGTAGCGCCATCATCAGCAAGAAGAAATTCTGCAGGCCGGGAATAGCCACGAAAAGGCCAGCAGAGAGCCCCGCGCAGGTCGTTGCGGTGGTCTCGAAGATCGTTTGGCCCGTTCGAGCCACCGATTTGACGATGCCAGCCGGTGTCTCACCCTCATCCTTGATGCGATCGATGATATGTATCGAGTCATCAACTCCTATTCCGAAGACGATGGTACCTATCATCGCAGTGAAGACGTTGACATTCACCGAGCCCTGGTTCATCAGCAATGGCTGCCAGAGCACCACGACACCGACGGCAGTCATGGTGAATATCGCCAATCGCGGCGAGCGGAACAGAATCATCATGGTGAACAGCAGGATGAACATCGTCGCGATCGTCGTGTCGGTCTGCGCTTTGTGGATGCCCGTATTGATGTCGATCGAGACCGGCAATCCACCGGTCAGCATCGAATTCAGAACGCCGTCGATGCCGAGTGCATGACAACTGAGAGCATCCTCGCAATCGCCCGATCCGTCGAGATGATCGTCGATTGCATCTCGCAATTCGCTAGCAGCGCTGAGATTGATGTAGGGTTGGTTGACGTAGACCAGGGTCTTGGTTTCGCAGGAGGTCTCCCATGGACATTGAGGATCGTCGGTCCCGAGGCCTTGGTCTGCATTCATCAACATCGAGCGGATTTCGGGGCTGAGTGTGTCAAAAGCGATGTTGACCATATCCTCTCTGCTGCTCGCTGAGTATGCCCAACATTCAGGTCGCAGCGGGTTGCTCGATTCGTCCCAGCACTCATCGTGAAGTAATTCCCAGAGGCTGCGGTCGTAAATTTCGAGGCCCGAGATATTGACATCGACATGGATGGCTTTGAGAATCGTCACCAGGCTAATCGTCGTGGTATGCGGCACATTGTCGATCTTCTTCACCTGCATGAGTTCGATCGCGTCGAGAATCGGAAGATCGCGTATCGGAGCAGTATCGTTCTGTACCCCTCTGGCCGTCGCGTCGACGATGAACATGTTCGTCTGCCCACCTTGGAACTCTATGCTGTACTCCCTCAATGCCTCGTAACTCGCTAGACCCGGCGGCACCTCATCCGAGGCACCGGTGATCTCCTTGCCCATCTGTTCCTCGAACATGCTCCAGCCGATTGCGGTGACGATGAATGCAATGATGAGAACTACAAGGGTGGTTTTCACCGGTACCTCGCCTATCTTCTGCCAGATATCCTTCTGCAGTGCGAGAAGCAGAGTCGTGCCGATGAATGCTCCGAAGAACAGCGTATTGATGGTAGTGGTCGTGTCTGCCGAATATAGTGTGAATGCGGCGACTGCGCCGACGATGGTCGAGAAGATGAGCGTCTGCATCAGCGGCATGTCGAGACCGGACTCGGACTTGCGATAACGGAAGAGGTGGACGAGGGCCGGTACCATGATCATCGAGAGAATGAAGGTTATGGCGATTCCGAGCAAGAGGGTAACACCGACCGTTCGCATCGGCTGAATCGGGACCAGCATCGGCCATGTCAGGACGCTGAATCCGATGATGGTGGTCAGAGCGGAGAGGAAGATGGCGTGGCCTGTTGTCATCGAGGCACGGACCGTGGCTGCGAGGCTGAGGGCGGGATCCCAAGGGTCGATTTCGGTGGTTGCAGAACCATCTCTGTGTTGGCGCCAGGATTCCTCGAGACGTTCCTCTACCAGTTCGAGGCGATTCTCCTCGATGCGATTGGTCAGATGTAACGAATAATCGACCCCGAGTCCGACGAGAATCGGCCCCGCTGAGATAATCATCGGGGTGAGTGTGATGTCGGCGAGGACTATGATTCCGAAAGTGATCGCAAGGCTCATCATGATAGGAGTTCCACAGATGATGATGACCTTGGGATTACGGTGCAGGATAATCATCGTTATGCAGACCAGGAGCAGACTGATTGGCAGCATGGTCTCGATTAGTTCGAGGTAGATCGCGTCAGATACATCGTGCAGAACCGGCGTGATTCCGGTTATCGTGATCGCTTGACGCAGCGGTATGACGTCGAGGCGTTCTTGATCCATCGAGGTCACTGGGTTGGGGTAGACTCGGTAGCAGAGTTCGCAATTCCCGGGTGATGCTTCCTCGTAAATCAGCCGTTCAGCGTAGCGGATGAAGGCTTTGTGATCCTGAATCTGACCTGTTGGATTCTTCTCAGTGATGCCCTTGGGATCAGCGCGCGAGATGTGTTGATCGACGCCCTCCATCTCGAACCGAATACCCATCACGACCACGCCCGTGTCCCAAACACCGTCGTTGTTGGTGTCGCGGACGAAACTGGATAGCAGTGACTCGGTCTGTTCCACCAGATTGTTCACGCGATCCTGATCGTCAGGAATCGAATAGCCACGATATGGATTGAGTTCTGCGAGGCTGCATTCTTCGCGCGAACTGACTGGAAGGCCGTACTTCTCAACCGCGCAGCTGAAACGGTAACTCGAAGAGTTGGCTTCCTTGATGACCTGGGCTGGTGAGAGAATCCAGATGACTCCGTCCTTGTCGCCCCGATCGTCTTTGTGTTCGTCGAGGCCGGATTGATACCCTCCTTGGCCTCGGTTCATATCATCACCCTCGAGCCATGACATCTGTTGCAGGATGTTGACGTGAGTGATGTTCTCCGAACCTCTGCAACTCGGTGGAGCTTCGCCTGCCGCACACTGTTGGTCGACAGCGTTGTCGGTCTGGAAATACAGAATGACGATATCCGTCGCCCATTGAAGTCTGACCTGCTTGAGTAACACGGTCGAATCCGCATCATCGGGCAGATAGACCTCTAGATCACCATCAATCTGGTGCTCGAAATCCACAGCATATTGCCCCACGAGAGTCGTCGCCAACAAAAGCAGAGCGACGATGATTCCTGGGCTGCGGAGAATGGCTGAATACCAGAATTCTGTAAGGCGTTGAGAGGCTGCATGACCACGCTCGGCACCAGTGGTCAACAACTTGTCCACGGAGTCATAGGCGCTGCCAATGAATGATGAATCGATGACTCCGATCGTCTTCTCTACAGCCTCTCGCAAAGGCTGCAATCGCTCGAAGAAGCGCTTCCAGAAAATCGCTTCATCGTCGCGCTCCTCAGCACTTCCGTCGACGGGCACGAGGGTTGTGCCCCCACGGGGGTCAAATGAAGCAATCGCAATGATGCCCCGTGGAAGGCTGGTTCAGGCTCAGTTCTGTTGGAACTGGCTGACGGTGGTGACAGTCTGCTCGCCGTCTATGACGCGGCGCAGAGCTGCCATGCTGATCACCAGCGGCACGTATGATGTGCCATCGGCAGTCGTGTATGTGTGGCAGTTGGAGACCGCCTCCGAGTGGAGACTGATCTTCAGAGCTCCACCGGCACGGCTCTGCCTAGCCCACCCGATGAGGGTGGTGTTCTGTTCGTTCTCGGGCTGTTCTTTCTGTTTGGTTGATGTTTTTGCCATCTTTCTTACCTCCAAGGTCAAAACCGAACTGAGGGTCTCATTATCAACTCCAAAGCAGAGGGTTCAATGAAAGTAAAAATGAATGTCTCGCGCGCCCACAGCCTCTGGCCTTACGCGCGGAGAACTCTGAATCAAAACTGAAAGTGAACGAGGCACGCTCACATTCGATACTGTTTTCCGGTCTTGATTTAGACATATTCTGACTAGACTGGCGGCGAGAATCGACGGGGCGGGATAGCGAATCCCTCAAAGAAGGTCGGAGGTTGGCGCAGTCATGGAACTCGTCACGGGCGGTGCTGGATTCATCGGCTCACATCTCGTCGATGCACTGGTGGCACAGGGCAAGCGAGTGCGCGTGCTCGACAATTTCAGTTCTGGGCGCGAGGAGTTTCTCGCACATCACGGGGAGCAGGTAGAAGTCGTTCGCGCAGACCTGCTCGACCTCGACGCCACCAAGGCGGCGATGAAAGGCGTCGAGACCGTTCATCACATGGCTGCGAACCCAGACATCCGTCTGGGCACGGAAGTCACCGACACCGACCTACGCCAAGGCACGGTTGCGACTTACAATGTCCTAGAGGCGATGCGCAGTGCGGGCGTCTCGCGCATCTCTTTCTCCTCCTCGAGCGCGATCTACGGCGAGGCCGATGTCATGCCCACACCCGAGACTTATGGTCCGATCAAGCCGATTTCTCTCTATGGCGCCTCGAAACTGGCCTCCGAAGGCCTGATCAGCGCCTGGTGCGGAACCTTCGGCGCCAAAAGTTGGATTCATCGCTTCGCCAACATCGTCGGGCCGCGAGGCACGCACGGTGTGATCTTCGACTTCATCCACAAACTCAAGGCAGACCCGACCCGCCTCGAAGTGCTTGGTGACGGCTTGCAGGAGAAGTCGTACATGTCGGCTGAAGATTGTGTCCGTGCGATGGTCCACCTCGTCGATGAGACCGATGAGGCTGTCAATCTCTACAATCTAGGAACAGGCGATACCTGCTCGGTGCGCAGAATCGCCGAGATCGTCGTAGAGGAGTCCGCAATCGAAGGCGTCGCTATAGAATACACAGGTGGCTCCCGAGGCTGGGCAGGCGATGTCCCGAGGACCAGTCTCGACGTCGAATATCTGTTCTCGACTGGTTTCGAGCCGACGATGCAGTCAGAAGCCGCGATCCGTCACACGACTCGCGCACTGATAGACGAAATCGGCCTTTGATAGGCAGTTTTAGGCCATTGCACATCGGCTCGGCTTCATAACCGACCGGCCCGACGAAGCGAGTGATGAGCAAGCGCTGGTATCAGGAGAATCGGCGCGACCCGTGGCGTCGTCAGGCCAAGTCGAAGGGTTATCGCTCGCGCTCAGCATTCAAACTCAAGCAGATTCATGAGCGCTTCGAAATCATCCGCGTAGGTGACGCGATCCTCGATGTCGGCTGTCACCCAGGCGGCTGGACACAGGTCTCTGTGGAGGAGTCTGGGGCGGACGGGCTAGTCGTCGGAGTGGATCTCAAATCGACCTCGCCCGTCGAAGGGGCGAGCATCCTACAGGGCGATATCGGATTGATCGATACTCTCGAGAGAATCGAAGAGATTCTCGATGGTCGCCAACTAAATCTGGTTCTCAGCGACATTTCACCGAAACTGACCGGCCGTTACGATACCGACCAGTCGATTTCGTTGGAGTTGTCGACGATGACCTTGGATGTGGCGATGGGGATGCTTGTTCCGGGCGGCACCTTCGTCACCAAGATCTTCCAAGGAGTCGGTATTGAAGGATTGATCGAAGCAGCGAGGGATCGCTTCAGTAATGTCCAGCGATTCGCCCCGTTAGCAAGCCGAAATTCCTCCTCAGAAACTTACCTCGTTTGCCGGAACCGCCTACCTGTTCCGCGCCAAAGGGCGCGAGGTCTTACTGCGAATGAACAGGTGCAGGCGCACCTGACGAAAGTTGGTGTGAATGTTGAATCTGAAACTGAAGAAGATACCACTGAAGTCGTCAAGGGATTCCGGCGCTTCTCGAAGAAAGACGATTGATGTATAATCTATAATGCGTATTCTAAATCATTCAGTCGATGGAAATCTCGATTTCACTTTCACTTCTCAATTCACCCCGTAGGGGGGCTTCACTTTCAGCGCCCCCTCCTCCTCGACCTTGATATGCGAGCCCACCAACTCGCATCGATTCACATGACTGGATTGAGCGAATTGGAGAAGCAGATACTGAATGACTCGAAGAAGAATGACGGCAAGCGGCAGCGGCGGAAGTCGAAGGTCAGCCGCTTGCGTGAAGACAGGCCGGTGACGGACCTTGAGATTCTCGTCCTCAGGCGATACCCGCCCCGTCTGGTATCGAGTCGGAAGTGGACTGGGCGTGTCGCGGCAGCTTGCGGCAGAGACGAGTCCGGCGTCGTCGGACTCGTGCTCTGGGGTGATCAGATCGATGCGGTGGCGACTGGCGATATCGTCCGAATCGAGAATGGCTGGTGCAAGCGACGCCTCGGCGAGCGCGTTGTATCCACTGGGCGCAGTGGCCGACTGACTGTGCTCAATGCCTGATCACTCGGAGTCGCGATCGTAAGGGACGATATTCTGCCACTCCGAAGCATCGGAGCGGGCGACGATGGCCTCGACCCAATCGGTCTCTGAGCAATTGAAGACCTCGTGCGGCAAGCCGGGCTCGATGTAGAACATGTCTCCCGCACTGTGAATTACAGACTTGCGGCAACCGGGACCGAATTCGTGCCGCACGCTGCCTTTGAGCAAACAGACCATGACATCGAAATCAACGTGGATATGGGCTGCTGCAACTCCACCGGGAGGTATGAAGGCCTTGTTCATCGACAATTTCGTAGATGGTGTGTTCTTGCCCGAAAGACCTGCGCCATACTCGATGTTATTCCATCCACGAACCTTGTCGATCCCACGCAGGCCGTGTATGCCACCTGCATTCTCGACGTATTTCAGAAGGTCGATCTCTTCACCTTTCAAACTCAATTCACGTTCACTCATGTTTCTCGCCAGCCTTTGCTGGAGAATCCTCGATTTCAACTCATCCCAATGCAAGAAGTCGATGACTGAGCCGACGTAGCTATCATTTCTACGTCGGTCAACGCTAAAAGGGGGAGGTGGCTCGGCCGCTCGCTGAGGGTCGAATAATGGCAACACGAGCAGACATTTGCACTTCGTCAGGACTACCTCTCGTCGAGGCTGGAAGCACGGCTTTCCCGTGCCCAGAGTGTGGCGAGCCTATCGGACGAAGCGAGCGTTGTCGAGTTCAAGCTGTCAAGTACATCTGCCCCCAATGCACATTCGAAGGACCTTGATCCTCGGGAGTTGTTCACATGGGCCACGTCGTCGTGAAATACAAAGTCACAATCAACCAACCTGAGGATGGAAGACCCGATTACGAGGGAATCGCTGATACGATTTCCTCGATGGAAGAGGTTCAAACCTGCGAGATCAAGCCTCTCGCCTTCGGCATGATGTTCATCGAAGTGCAAGCCGTTCTCGGTGAAGGCGAGGGAATCGTCGACGGATTCGAGGATGCGGTTCGGAAAATCGATGGCAATGTCGGTCAGATCGAAGCCCTCGAAATGGGTCGCCTCTGAATCGAGTCGCCTCTAATAGAACCCGTCACCCTCCACTCAATAGTGATCGAGTGGCGAGTGCATGAATTCGCGCATCAGAACCGTCGCGTAGGTTCCTGGCGGAAGGGTGAATCTCAAGCGTAGATCAGCCCCATTCTGATGCCAACGATCGCCAGAGTTCGGGCCTGCCTCCCAGCGTGTGGAAGACCCATCTTCGGGCATCGCTGGGGCTTGCTCGACCGAGAATGAACGGAACGAGACGGTCAGCGGGCGACGGGTTCCAGAAGTCGTCAAGCGAGGGATGCGCCGAACACGCCAATCGACATTGGCAAGATCGGTCTGTTCCAGAGCCTTCAATTCTAGCGCACCGACCTCACCTTGTGCGAATGCTGTTTCTCTACCTGGCAGTGGACCGGTCACGGCGAGCCTGCCGAGTCGACAATTGCGACGGCAGCGCTCGAGATTCGTCGCGCTCACCAATGCCATCTTGGCGACCTCGATGCGGCCATTATCGTGCACCGGAGCGACGAGGTCGCCGATCTCAGGCTCGATCAGATCGATACCTGCTTCGAGCCTGTTCGCCAAGGCGTGATTGAATGCAAGAGACTGCAAGGAATGAATCATCAATAATTGCAAAGAAGGCGGCAGCGCCCTGAACGCCTTAACCCAGTCATCAGGACGATGGCGCAAGACTTCAAGGATGCTCTTCTCGTAACCGAGATGTTTTGGGGCGATTTCCAAAGTCGCCTCGGCATCCTTGCTCTTCAGCCACTTCGCTCTGAACTCAGCCACATCCTTGGTCATGTTCTCTCCGGGCATCCCAAGATAGAGGTCGACGGCCTGCTCGAAATCATCTGCGATGACCGCCCGACCGACCTCGGGAGTCACTGGACGAGTCGCACCGAATCTCTGCGGACCAATCCAATTCGGAAATGCATCTTCGCCGAGACGCTCAGCCATGCCCTCGCGAATCTGCAGAACCCTCGCAATCGCGTCCTTGGCCTCGAGAGGTTCACCATTCTCATCACAACAACCGCGGACGGTGATAGTGAAGCGGTTCCCATCATGGTCGCTCATGCCGACCTTCTGATGCGTTCGACCGAGAATCTCCAACTCAGAATCAGGAATATCGACTGCTTCGACCTTCTTCTGAGGGGCATCGATGACGAGAATCTGGGTCGTCACGGCCCTCTTGTCCTTCAGGCCCGAACAATAGATTCGATTGCGATTGATTCTGCAAGCACCGGCCAGCCTTCGTAAGTAGCGGTTCGTCTCCCAATTCGTCAGGGTTGCACGAACAACGGTGAAGCGGCCACGTGCGTCGAGAGCAGGAACCCTTGCGACTTCCTCTACGCGGAAATCCTCGACGCGAACCTTGAGCAGTCCACCGATTCCAGCAGCAGGATAGACCCAGCCGCGAAGACCGAGTTTTTCCTCGATTTCACTGAGAGACAATTTGTCACCGTCCTCAGTTCGAGAGACCGGCGAACTCCTTTCTGATCTCTGAGCAAAGATCCTTGATGATCTTGTCCGCCTTGGCCCCCTTCTTGACGCGGATGAATAATTCTGGCTCGTCGAGATCTGGATGTCCGGTGAAGTAATTCGCGTACTCCACCTTGTCCATCGCATTGAGGCGGGAGCGGAACAACTGCAGAGTCGTGTGGTCCTCACCTATGAGCCGCAGTCGGAGTTCTGACCCTTCGTTCTTGAGCACTTTCACTGGCATGGTGAGCGCGCGACCGGCCACCCCCTTTTGAGGGCTTTCATGTAAATGCTGGACCCCAAGGGTCCAATTCACTGGTTGGATTATGTAGCGGATGGCGACAGGCTTCGATGATGCTGGGCTCACCTGTGTCTGAGGAACGCATCGCAGAGTTGTTCGAGAAAGCAGCGCTGCCAATCGTGATTGCGAGCCTGCTCCTGACCATCGTCAGCGGGCTTGCGCTCAGTCCATTGCCTGAATTCCAGACTGATCTGTCGTCTTTCGCGCCTCAGACTGCGGCTGATGCAGCTGAGGCTCGACTCGAGGAGGTGATGCCCGCAGCCTCGCATAGGATCTACATCCACATCGTGCCGACGCAGGAGGGAGCGAATGTTCTCGAGCTCGGCGCGATGCAGCAACTGGCAGCTGATCTCGCAGCGGTCGACGAACTCTCAGCCGCCAACGGGAACTTCGTCACCGCCCATATCAACGCCGCCAGAATACTCGAAGTCGCGCTCGAGGAACGCGATTCCGAAAAGCGCCACATCGCCGATTTCAACACCTGGGCAGAACTCCTCGATTCGATCGTCGAGGACGAAAAATGCACCGACGCCATCGGCGACGACCGAGCCATCGCAACAGCCTCCTTCGCCCGTTCGGTGATGCTGCACAAGGATTTAGACTACGACCCGGTCTGCCAATGGCTCGACAACGGCCACGTCGGCGACCCCACACCAAGTGCCTCGAGCACCATGTGGGTCATTGAGCTCAGTGGTGAGATGTCAGCTGATGAGCGACTGGATAAATCACTGCAGATCAGAAACCTTCTCGAAAAGCGCGCCACTGCAGACAACTCCGCACTCAGCTACGGCATCGTCTCCGACGACCTCGTCAGCAACGACATCAACGAGTCGACGATGGATAATCTCGTCTGGCTGCTGCTCTTCTCGATAGCCGTCGTCGTTCTCCTGCTAGCCTTTGCCTTCCGCTCAGCAATGATGGTCGCAGCACCTCTTCTGGGCTTATCGGCAGCCCTCACCTGGACCTACGGCTCGATGACCCTCCTCGGAATTGAATTCTCAGTCCTCGAAGTCGCCGTCGCACCAGTCGTGTTAGGCCTTGGAATCGATTACTCGATCCACCTTCAACGGGCTTACGAAGCAGCTCGCCGACAAACCCAATCCCCTGCCCTCGCCTGGATTCGATCCCTCTCGATCCTGCGCATCGCACTCTCGCTCTCGGTGGTCACCACGGCCTTCGCTTTCCTCGCCAACTTCCTCTCGCCTCTGCCTCCACTGAAGATCTTCGGCATGACTCTCGCATTGGGTGTCATCTGTGCATTCGTCGCCAGCACGGTCACTGTTGGTGCCTTGCACGTGCTGATCGAGAAGACGGCGGGTGTGCAGAAACATCGCTCGCTGCAACTGCATCGTCTCGCCGATCACGCGACAGAATTCCAGCGCCGCCACACGGCACTCGTCTTGCTGGCAGTTGCGGCGCTGACGGCCAGTTCCATCGTCATCTCAGTTGGCCAACTCGATACCAAGTTCGAATTGACCGACTTCCTCGGCGAGGAGATGGAGGTCATCGAAGTCCGCAATTCGATGTACGAAGCCTATGAGGTCGAGGCTCTCAAATCTGTCAACATCATCATCGAGCCGCTCTCTGGCCAGAAATCCCTCACAGGCGAGCGCGATCTTCTCAAAGAACTCGAACGAATCGACAACAAACTCGCTTGGATGACTTATGTCGTCACACCCGAGGGCACCAATACCCCAAGACCCTCGTACGATGGGATCTATCCACTTCTGCGTGATGCCATCGAAGCCGACGAGACATTCGGTGAGCGACATCATCTCGGCGTCTTCGACGGCGCTGTCGGCGTTACCGATGGCTTCGTCGAGGGCGATGTCGCATCGGCCATCGCCGAATTATTGACCGATGATCGAATCGGCGAACCGATTCGCGGGAAATCCTGGGCGGAGCGCACGGCCATGCAGGTTGCTTTGACACCCGACGGGACGGCGCTGCGCTATCTGCGGATGAGCGTCGATGTGACGGCCCAAAACAGTGAGGAGACTGCGAAGATCGCTGAGCAGTTCACTGATATGACGGTGGATCTCGAAGACGGTTGCGGTTGCGAAGCCTACCTCAGCGGCGATCTGATTCTGGTCAACAACGTGCTTTCGGGTCTGGGGGTATCTCAAGTCGAATCGACAGCTTTCAGTCTCGGCGTATCGCTCATCGTGCTAGTCGCTCTAACCCGCAGAATCGGTCCTTCATTAGTCATCATCCTGCCCGTCGGACTCGCTGGTTCATGGGTTGTCGGTGCAATGGCGATCCTCGGCATCAACTGGAATGTGCTGACCATCATGATCACAGCGCTGACAATCGGGCTGGGCATCGATTACTCGATTCACGTCTGGCGTAGATTTGAAATGAATCGGGATCGAGGGCTGGGAACCTGGGATGCGATGCGCGAGATGTATTCGACGACTGGAGCATCCTTGCTGATGTCCGCTGGAACGACGATCTGCGGCTTCATGGTGCTGCTGCTCTCGCCGGTGCCGGTGATTCGCGACTTCGGCCTCGTCAGCTCGATCTCCGTCGCTTTCTCCTTGATTCTCGCGCTCCTCGTGCTGCCCGGTCTGCTCGCCGCCGAGGTCCGCACCGGAAATGGCAACTGACCTCATACCGCAGCACTGGGCAACGGACTGCTGCCACTGGGGAATACACTGCTGCCACTGGGGAACAGACTGCGGTCGTTCATCTCGAAAGTCACTCTGAGTCACCCCGAATTGCCGAGCCACCGCCTCTATGGGGCGCATCGTGGCACTCCGGGCAATATCGAGGTCGCTATCCATCACTCGCAGCGAGGCCACGCCTCTCTTGAAACCTTCATTTCAGATAATTCGAGATTAGTTCTCAGATTCGACTCAGAAAGA
>DAHR01000008.1 GCA_002498525.1 Euryarchaeota archaeon UBA58 | reverse complement strand
GCTGTAAGCCACATCCGATCGAGTAAGTCTCGAAGTGCGACAGTGTCATCGACGTGGACGATGGCAATCAGATCGGCATCGCCACTGATCTCGTAGACGCATTCGACGCCGACCCAGCCAGCGAATTCACCAGCTAGCGTTCCGATCTCGGTTCCCGGTCCGACCTTGATGCGAACCAGAGCCGTCAGGCCGATGCCAGCCTCACGAATGGTATAGCCGCGAACGACTCCCTCTTCTTCCATCCGCTTCATGCGTGTGCGCACCGTGCGCTCGGTGACGTCAACTAGCTTGGCGATCTCGACGAAAGGCGCTCTGGCCGACTCTCGAAGCACGGTCAGGATGGCCCGATCAAGGGAATCGACTGCGATCATGTTTCGCGCCGAAATCAGAACCCTATATGTATGTTCGCTGCTAATTATCACAGAATAAAAGCGGATTATTTTCCGGAATCCGATAATATTGATTATTATTCTTTGAAGTTGCATTCAAATGGGACGCCGTTTCCTTCGAATTGATGAGCGGGGAGGAGGCCTATACCCAGCTCAAGGTGCAGCAGTATCTGGATGACGTCTCACGGCTGGACATTTCACCTGACCAGACCCAATGGTACAACGTCGACGTCGCCTCCATACTCTCTGGTACGAAAATTCTCGGTCACGAAGTCGATGAGTCCTCGGGCTCGTCGCTTCTCTTTCTCGAGCGTAGCGTGATGTTGTGTTGTCCTGAATCGGGCAGGATGCATCATTTCCCGAAGCATCTTCTGCATTGTTTCGTCGATGATAATCGCTCGAAGTGCGACGCTCCGGATGGCGTGTTGCTGCGCGCGGAGTTGTTCTCCATCACACCCGAGGGAGAACAGTTGACTTGGGAGCGCTGCTGCAGATCAGAGATGGAAGTGCCAGAGGTGCAAGGAGCTGTGGCGCGTTGGCTATCATGGTTGAATGCCTGAGAGTTGGCACTGCGCTACCTTGAGAAGGCGTCATCTGGTCGGAACTTCATGGGTAGCCCCATCAGCCACATTCACGGACGGATGGTGCTCGATTCGCGCGGTAATCCGACCCTCGAAGTCGAGTGTCGGGCTGTGGACGGCTCATTCGGGCGGGCCGCTGTTCCCTCTGGGGCGAGCACCGGTCGGCATGAGGCGGTCGAGTTGCGCGATGGCGGCGCGGGCTGGTCCGGCATGGGTGTCGAGCGAGCCCTCGCCAATGTGAACGGCCCGATTCGGGCGCGACTCGAAGGAATGGATGTCACCGATCAGACTGCGATTGACGTGGCGTTGATCGAACTTGATGGGACGCCGAACAAGGCGATTCTGGGGGCGAACGCGATTCTCGGTGCTTCGATGGCATGCCTGAGGGCGGCTGTCGGTGAGGGAGAGGTCTGGGAGCATCTCGCGGATGGAGGTGACTGCTCACTTCCTGTGCCACAGATGAACATCCTCAACGGCGGGGCGCATGCGAATTCGAATGTCGATGTGCAGGAATTCATGGTCGTTCCGCATGGCTTCGACTCGTTTCCCACCGCACTGCAGGCGGGGGTGGAGATTTATCATTCACTGCGCGCGGTGCTGAAAGATGCCGGATTGCTCGGCGGAGTCGGCGACGAGGGTGGATTCGCGCCGAACCTGCCTCGCAATGAGGAAGGTCTTCGTTTCGTCGTCGAAGCGATTGCCGGTGCAGGTTATTCTCCGGGCGAACAGGTCTCGATAGCGATGGATGTGGCGGCTCAGGAATTCTGCCATGCGGATGGATACCACATCGATGGACGGGTTCTCTCAGGCTCCGAACTGGGGCGGTTGTATTCTTCTTGGCTGGATGAATACCCGATCGTTTCGATCGAGGACCCTTTCGGCGAGGATGATTGGGATTCATGGGTTGAATTCACCGCGCGAGAAGGGGAACGGGTACAGATCGTTGGCGACGATATCTACGTCACCAACCCTGATCGACTCAGTCGAGGTATCGAGAGCGGGGCTTCGAATGCGATTCTCATCAAACTCAACCAAATCGGCACTGTCAGCGAGACTCTCGAGGTGATGGAGATGGCTCGAGCGGCAGGCTTCACCACGGTCATCAGCCACCGCTCGGGAGAGACGGCTGATGCGATCATCGCCGACTTCGCGGTCGGTACCAACGCCGGTCAGATCAAGACAGGTGCCCCGGCTCGCTCGGACAGGACGTCCAAGTACAATCAACTTCTGCGAATCAGCGAGCAGTGCTCCGATTACGCGCAGGTCTTCTGATCAGATGGGGCCGCGGTGGACAACCTCATTCTCGCATTCGCAATCGACGGTGAGGACACCATCGGGATCAAGGCTGAATCCAAGTTTCTCGTAGAAGCGTCGAGCCCTCATGTTGAGCTTCTCGACTCGGACATTGGCTTCCGAGTAACCAAGATTACGAAGGAGGCTCAATCCCTCTCGCCAGAGTTCCTCGCCGGAGCCTGTCCCGAAGTGGTCAGGATGGACGTAGATGGCCCAGATCTCTCCGACCTCCTCTTCGCTTCGACGGTCCTTGCCGACGCTGACGAAACCGGTCAATTCTCCATCTGGGCCCTCATGGATCGCCAGCGTCGAGCCGGTCTCACTCGAAAGGATCTGTTGCCATTTCTCGGCGAAGTGTTCCGGCGTCTTCCGGTCATTGGTCGCAGCGGGCAGCAGATCGGCGTAGGCAGCGTGCCACGAAGCGTGATGGACTGCTGCGATTCGCGGTGCGTCCTGTAGCGTAGGAGTACGAATCATCGTCAGTCCTCGAGGCTGGCCAGAAGCAGTGGTAGGACTATCGTGGCGTCGGACTCGATGACGAATTTGGGTGTGTCGAGTCCGAGTTTCTCCCAACTGATCTTCTCGTTCGGCGGCGCGCCCGAATAGCCGCCGTAGGAAGGGCGCGATTCACTGATCTGTGCGAACCAGGCCCAGAGTGGGACATCCAAACCGACATCCTGGCGCAGCATCGGCACGACGCAGATGGCGAAGTCGCCGGCGATGCCGCCACCCACCTGCAGCAGGCCGGTGGGCGAGTCATCTTCACGATACCAGTCGGCCAGAGCATGCATCGCATGCAGTCCGCCCTTGATGATGTCTGAATTCAGAATCGTGCAATCGATCACCCGTGCCGCCAAGATGTTACCGAGTGTCGAATCCTCCCAGCCCGGCACGAAGATCGGCAGGTTCGCATCGGCCGCAGCGATGAGCCATGAGTCGACAGGATCGGCATCGAATTCGAGGTCGCCGTGCAGCAGCAGGTCGTAGATGTACTCGTGTGGAAAGCGTTTGTCGCCTGCAGCCTCAGCATCCTTCCAGAGTTTCAGCAATGGCTTCTCGATGTTGCGAATCGCTTCCTCTTCGGGAATCGCTACATCGGTCACACGGTTCAGGCCGCGCTGCTGTAAATCTAAATCATCCTGTGCGCTCATTCCACGCCAATCAGGAACTTTCTCGTAATGAGATTGCGCAACCAGATTGAACAACTCTTCTTCGAGATTGGCTCCAGTACAGCAGATCGCATGCACCTTCTGGGAGCGGATTGCAGGAGCCAGTGAACGTCCGATCCCTGCTGTGGACATGGCCCCAGCCAACGTCACCATGAGCCTGCCATTTCCATTCAGAAAGTCGCGCAGTGACTCGGCACAGTCGGCCAGAGCACCGGCGTTGAAGTGTTGGTAATGGCGCAGTATGAACTCGCGAACAGACATTGATTCACCCCTGCATGAAACGCTCAATCCTCTCGCGCCGAAGAAGATTCAGTCCTGGAACGGTGCCGCAGAGCGAGGCGTGGATCGAATCTGCGACCACTTCGGGGTCATGGTCTCCACAGGTGAAGACATCGATGGCCAGTAGACCCCTCTCCGAATAGCAATGTGCACTGACGTGGCTCTCATCGATGAGGACGACGGCAGCGAATCCGAGTGGACTGACCTCGCCGTCGAATTCCTCGACATGAGAATGAACCTCGCGAACACCCGCATCTCGAACGCTCTGCCGCATAATCTCGAGCATCCATGCGCCGTCTTTTTCGACCGTCGGCAGGAACCCCGTGTAGTCCAGCAGAATGTGGACTCCGAGCGCTGCGGACTCATTCATCAGGCCGCACCACCCGCGCCTTGATTTCAAACTCACTCATCGCAAAGCCACGCACGCAAGCGCGCCAAACCCTCGTGAATGACGTTTTCATCGGCGGCATAGGAGATTCGAACGAAGCCCTCGCCGCCGGCTATCAGTGAAGCGGGAATCAGTTGAACTCCAGCCTCCAGAGCACCGTCGGCGAACTCGATATCGCTCATCCCTGTACCCCGAACGTCAACATAGGTGTAGAAGGCTCCCTCGCACTCGCCCACACGAAGACCCGGTATGCTCGATAACCCGTCTCTCATTATCTCGCGTCGCTTCAGATATTCGGCGTTAAAATGCTCGACTGCGTCGTCGCAGGAGAGCGCGACGCGAGCGGCTTCCATCATGAATGTCGGAATGTGGGAAGCGGAATTGGCCTGCGATTTGACAGCGGCTTTCATCGCTTCAGGCGGGCCAGCGAGGAAGCCGACCCTCATACCTGTCATCGCCCATGATTTCGACCAGCCATTGACGATGAGCGTACGCGCGGCTCCGCCCGGAATCGTGGCGGGCGAGACGTGTGGGTAATCCATCCAGTTGAGGCGGGCGTAGATTTCGTCAGAAACGATCCACAGGTCATGTTCGACTGCGATTTCCACTATTTCGGCGATTTCAGCTGGGGTGTAGACCGCGCCGGTCGGGTTGCATGGCGAATTGATCAGGATCATCCGGGTCTTGTCGGTGATGGCGGCGCGAATCGCATCGCAGTCTGGATGGAAATCATCCTCTCGAACCTGGACGTGAACTGGTACCGCGCCGATTAACTGCAACATCGGTTCGTAACTGGCCCATGATGGCGCCAGAAGGATTGCTTCGTCACCGGGCATCGTCGTAATCATGAACGAATACAGCAAGGCTTGCTTGGCGCCCGGGGTGATGACCACATCACCAGACCCGACCTTGATGCCGTGATGCTTCTCAAGGTAGTCGGCAACGGCTTGGCAGAGGTCGAGCGTGCCTGCGCAGCGACTGTACTTCGTGTCGCCTGCCTCCAGACCGGCGATTGCTGCGTCAATCACTTCGCGGGGTGTACCGAATCCCGGCTCCCCGACGGTGAGGCGAGAGACCTCCGGTCCGGGCGGTTGCAGGTAAGGAGCGAATCCAACCCCGAGGCCATCGAAGCGTGAGGCGACGCGGGGCACGGCTGCGAGGGGGTGCGGCCCATCCATCAAGGTATGCGGTGAGGTGCTTGGACTCGTCCGGGCACGCGCCGAACATTCTTCAAGGAGGCGTCGGGCCTCGTGGCTCACCATCGCACGGGTGGCAGAGTAGCTATGCAACGGACTGCAGATCCGTGGACCCGGGTGCAAATCCCGGCCCGTGCTCCAATTTCACATCGAATTCGGCGGCAGCGAAGCGGGATCGATATTGCCGCCGGAGATGATGAGTCCTACTGAGTCGATGTCGCTCAGTGCGCGGAATTCATCGGTCAGAACTGCTGCGAGAACGGTCGCACCACTGGGCTCGACGACGATGTCGAGGTGGTTGCGGAGCAGAGTCATGGCGGCCAGCACTTCTTCGTCGGTTACGGTGAAGATTCTCTCGACGTGGTCGTTGATAATTCCGAATGTGAGGTTCGAAAGGCTGGTTAGCAGACCGTCGCAGATGGTGTTTGGATCGGTTTGAGGAATCAGTTCGCCGGCGGCGAGAGATCGGGCTGCGTCGTCGGCGCCGGTGGGTTCTGCGCCGAAGATGCGAGAATCGGGCAGCAGGGCGCGCGTGCTGATGCAGGTTCCCGAGAGCAGGCCACCGCCCCCGACTGGGGTGATGATGGCTTCGAATGGACCCTCTTCGGCGATCAATTCGAGCGCCGCCGTGCCTTGACCTGCGATTACTCGCGGATTGTCGTAGGGGTGGATGAAGGTGGCACCAGTACGCTCGATGAGGGCAGCAGCAGTGCTTTCGCGAGCCGACAGAGTAGGTTCGCAGAAGGTGATTTCAGCACCGTGGCTGCGCACACCATTGACCTTCACTTGAGGGGCGTTATCAGGCATGACGATGTAGGCGGGAATGCCGTGCTGCTTCGCTGCCAGAGCCAAAGCTTGGGCGTGATTTCCGCTGCTGTGAGTACACACGCCGGTTCGCGCTTCAGAGCCGAGAAGAGCGACGGCATTGCTCGCTCCTCGGAACTTGAAAGCCCCGACGTGTTGCAGATTCTCGCACTTGAAGAAGAGACGGCGTCCTGCGAGTGTATCCAATGCGATGGAAGTCAGCACTGGGGTGTGGGCGACGATGCCCTCGATGCGGGCTGCTGCGGCCCGCACGTCGTCGAAATCCACAGGATGCATCCTACCGCCTCGCCCTCGCGAGGGGTAGGGGGGGCATCACATCTGCGGCGCGTTCAAGCATACGGAGCGGCTCGCGCCGACAATGGTCGAGAAGCAGGCGCCTGAGTGGCGCATCCACGCTGTAGCAGGTAGTCTGCTGCTTCTTGATGTCTTGACGATTGGTCTTGCCCCAGCAGGTCCATGGGATTCGAAGTCATTCACACTAGGGGTCATGGGCATGTCTGGACTCTGCTTATGCTATGTCGCATGGTATCGAGCCACCTTCTCGCGCAAGGGACTGGTGCCGTGGCTCGACCAATGGCAGAACCCCTCAGACTCGTCACGAAAAGTCCTCGCAACAGGACTCGTCTGCCTGCTGGCCGCATGGGTCGCGGGCAATTCAATGCAGGAACATCTACCCGATCCAACCGGGCTCTTGCTGATGTTGATTGGCTTGCTCATCAGCCTCTCAGGACTCTATGTGATGCTCAGCCTCGGTCCATTGGCAGACTAGCGGTTACCTGGTTTCCAGAATTGTAATGGCAGGGCTTGCCGACCTGACATGGCCCGGAAAGCGAGGTGGTCCGCGCGTTCGTTCCAACGATGTCCGCGATGTGCCCTGATGTGTTCACCACTGAGTTTCCTGAGGCTGCTGACCTCGTTCCAGAGTTCTTGAGTCCTCTTTGCCAGTGCCTTGTTCTTCTTCGCGCGCCATTCGCCTGAAGCGATGTTGAGTGCATATTGAGAGTCGCTGCGGATAACTACTTCCTGTTCCTCACCAGACTCGAGAAGCCAGCGCGTCGCTTGGGCGATGGCGCTGAGTTCAGCTGTGTTGTTCGAGCCGATTTCAGCGCCGAGATATCCCTCACTGCCGGATCTAGTGACCACCGGCCCACACACTTCGTGCAGGATATGGCCTCGGCCACGACCAAGTCCGGTGTCTCCTGAGACGACGCAGAAGCCCCATCCAGCAGGAGTGTCGGCTGTGACGTTTCGGTTCTCTTCGCAGGAACCATCCACATAGATATGGAGAATGCCCGAAGCCATGGTTCACTCACCGATGAGAGCTCTGTATGACTCGGCGTCGAGGAGTCCGTCGACGTCTGAGGTATCGCTGATGGCCATCCGCCAGATCCAGCCGGCGCCGTAAGGATTCTCATTGATCTGCTCAGGAGCGTCTTCAAGTTCCTCGTTGGCGGCCAGAACCTCGCCCGCGATCGGAGCAAATATCTCACTCACCGATTTCACCGATTCGACGCTGCCGCAGGATTCATTCGCAGCCAAACTCGAACCGACCTCCGGCAACTCGACCCAGACGACGTCGGTGAGGGCGTTCTGGGCGAAATCCGTGATGCCGATCACAGCTTCTCCAGCTTCGATTCGAATCCACTCATGTTCAGCCGTGTAACGCAGATTCGCCGGTATTCCACTCATGTTATCGAGGCGGCCAGACCCCGTCGATGGGTCAAGGTTTCGACGCTACATTCCCATGTGAGTGGTCCAAGTTCAGAATTTCATTCCTCTTCGCCAAAGCGTTTCTCAAGCGAATCTCGCTCCAATTCAGCCCACTTCGAAGACAAACCTTCGTCAGCCGACTCGAACCTCTCTTCCTCTAGCCGCTCGCGCATGATCGATTCCTGCTCACGACTGAACCAGCGATCCAGCGGAGCCCCGCCGTGCGAGCGGTCGCGTGAGAATCTGAGAATCACGAGACCCAATAAGCAGAGCAGAGCGATTGTCGGCAGGGTCAAGGCGCGTTGACTTGCGGTTGCGCAGGCGGTGCCGGTGCAACCGAGAATCTCGATTCTACCTTCTGCCAGAGCGAGCGCGGTCAGAAAGAGGACTGGAATCATGACTCCTGCGAGGACGCGCTCGAGCCGAGCCGCTGGAGTATCCATCAGGCCGAGTGGAGCATCACTTGGGGATGAATCTCTCGGCTGTTTCATTTGTCGCCATCAGGCCCGAGACAATCGTGTTTCTCTCAATATGTCTCACGCACGAGCTTGTGGATCTTGTAAGGCAGTAGTGCTCGATTGACCGGCGTGACCTCGAGGATTCTGGCATCGTCGCGCCGTCGAATATCCTGAAGAAGTGGATGCCGGCTCTTCTTGTGCAGAGTCAGAATCGTCGGCATGTCTTTTTCCAGCGCTTCGCGGACAATGTCTACGAAGGCTTCGCTCTCGACTGAGAATTTGCCGATTTCGTCGACGACGAGGATCTCACATTCATCCATCGTCCTGCGAATCGCACTGACACCGATGTCATCGAGTGCGCTCGGGTCAATGCCGTAACCAAGGATGCGATTTCGTGAATCGATATCTCGATGAGCCATCACGGCACTCTCACCCGTGACTATGTCGACGCATTCGAATCCGACGCGTTGACCATCAACTATGATCGTGCGAGTTTTCATGCCACCAACGATATGCCGTCCGGCGTTCTCCTCTCGCCTCGCACGCATCTCCTGTTTGCGCTCATCGGTGAGCATGCTGATCACTTTCTCGAGAACGGCGGACTTACCAGAGCGGGGCAGGCCGGTAATGCCGATTTTCGGATGAATTCCCAACTTCTCACCACATTTGCAACGCTATACGCGACGGCACGCTCTGCCTACAGCCTGCTGCTATAATAATCAATTTGGTCGAAACGCATCAAGAATACCGTTCAGCGGAATTTTATTTCCGTTGTCCGTAGCCGGCTTTTCGGCTAAATGGCCTCAAAGCGAAACCGTGACGACATTGCGAGGTGGTGGGAATGGAAGGTTCTCGATTTCGTAATTGTTGACGTTGTTGTTGGCAGCCCATGCTCTCGACCAGAGATCGAGTGTATCCGAATTGAGATGCTCGGCCAGCCATAACAAGCCATCATCGACCGAGCCGTGCTGTTCAGCCAGACTGTCGAGAACCGCCACGGGCAATTCTAGGAAATTTACGGAATTACCGAGTACGCAGTCTGGCGGTACTACGACCCATCGCAGTCGTCGGCTCTGCTGAGCGTTGACGATGGCTTGGCAAGCGATTCGAGAGATGCCTTTCGGCTCGATCGCCCCCTTCCAGAGAGCCTGAGATCGCTGTATCGATTCCTTCCCCAGCTGGGGGTTGTAACCGGGATGGTTGATACTGACATTGCCGTTATCGAGATTGAAATGAATTCCTCGGATGAATGGGGTGCCGCGAGAGCGTGGTTTCCAATCTCGGATATCCGCCGACCAGGTGGTCTGGTCGATCTCGCCGACGCGAACTCGAATTGGATCGCCGCCTGGATTCAGCCAGTTGCAATCCTCCGAGAGGCGAGGCAGATCGGCGAGTTCTCCAATCGCCTTCAGCACTTTGCGCCTCTCCTGTTCAGCCCTAGGCATCCTTGGGACGGCCCAAGTCATGTCGGTCCAGGCCGCCCAGGGTCCACGCTCGAGTTCAAGTGCTGGCGCGCGTGGATTCAATCCCGAATCTGGCGAGATGTCCGTTTTTTCAAGAGGGCCATAACTGGTCAGACCAGAGGTCTTGCCATTCACGGTCACACCAATCACGAGGACACCTTGAGAGACGCCAGGGAAGACACGTTGATTTTCAGGGAAGGACCAGGCAGAGTCCCAGCCGTTCTGCTCGACGATGAGTTTGCGCAGAGGAATGGAACTTTTCTCACGCATCAGGGAATCTGGTACGATCATGCGTACTCTGCCACCTGCGGCAACGAGTTGCAACGAGCGCTCGAGGAATAGTCTGTAGAGGTTGACGTTGCCGAGCAAGGTGCTGAATCGCAGTCGGCCATCCACCTCGGTAATGCTGCGCAATTCGCGAGATAGTTCCTTGCGCAGACGGCTGCCCTCCGGATGGCCGCGGAAACGATCCTTGATGCGCAACCAAGGTGGGTTGCAGATCAGCAGACGAGGCTCTTCATGCCAAGGCCACTCGCCTCGCAGAGTATCACCGTGTTGAACCGCTGACTCAAGCATGGTTTCCGCCTGAGCTCTACCGATTCGCTGTTCATCGCCCTCCCCCTCCAAGTCGACGAGATTCGACTTCGC
Organism: Euryarchaeota archaeon UBA58; assembly: GCA_002498525.1. Classification (GTDB taxonomy): domain Archaea; phylum Thermoplasmatota; class Poseidoniia; order Poseidoniales; family Thalassarchaeaceae; genus MGIIb-O1. The sequence goes on along the minus strand of DAHR01000008.1, from coordinate 73,880 downwards.
CAGAATCAGCAGGAGTCGGTGTCGAGTGCAGCGCACCGCCACCGGCGAGATGTCCAGAAGTTGCATCGAGGAGAGTAATCGGAGAGTGTCCTGCTTGCGGTTTGCTGGTGACAATCCATCGATTCGCTCGGAGTGGATTCTCAAAATCCGCTCTGGAAACAAGCCTGCGCCGACTGCTGGATCGGCGAAGGGCAGGGGGATTCCAGAAGCGGTTTTCTCACCTGCGAGAACCGCTTCGTCCTCAGTTTCATCGCATGAGATGTTCGCCGCCTCGTTGACTTGAGCGGCGTAGGCGCGGAAGCCTGGCGGCAGAGCCGCAAGATCGATGGTTGTCGGCATCGGCACGGATTCACCTATACCACGCTCGCCCAACTCATCGGCTAGCATCGCATCAGCGAATTTCGCCGGAGTCGCGTATGCACCTCGAGGCGAGCGACCATCTGTCTGAGCATCGTACCGAGCCAGCATGTGATCGAGGACGGCACCGGGGTTGGAGAGCAGACCTGCGGGCAGTGTCGGCCAATCGTTCGGCATCGTCGCAGCGATGGGGATGTTGTGGCGGATCGCTTCTTCCCATGCGCCGAGCCAAGTGTCGAGTTGAGTGACCCTGTTCTCGCACGACCTATCCAGCCGTGCGTACCATCCCGATGCGTCGCTGACCATGGTACCGACGAGGTGGGCGACAGGGGTCTCTTCTTTGAAGGGAACGGTTGCTTTCAATCTCTCATTAGAGCCGAAATCAAGAGTTCAAGCCGAAGACATCCTGCTTGATTTCGATGATTGCATTGCGTTGGAGGAGGAACATCAAAGCCTCATCGATCTCCTCTTCTTCAATACCCATAGGGCTCAGTCCATCGATTAAGTCCTCGAAGTGGACCGTAGCGCCAGCCTCGAGTGCCGCCACTTCGATGGTGCTGAGAATGTGTTCGGCGACAATCGCGAGCAGTGGATCGTCGCCCCCATCCATGATTCCCAGTGAGACCGCGGGCTCGTCACTCTCTTGTTCCAGCGCATCATCCGTGGATTCAGCCTCAATCGGGCGGTCATAGACATCGAAGAGGTTCTTCTGGTGCGGATCGGTCCAAGTGCTGCGCTGTGCGACTTCACGCTGCCTCTTGAGCCGCTTGACCAGAGTCTCGATCCGGTGCAGGCGCTGTTCAAGGCGCATCCTCTCTCGGCCCAGATGCGCCTCGACCAATTCGAGTTCCTCCCCGGCTCTTTCATCCAGCCAATCGGCAAGATTCCATGAAGGGTCGAGCCGCAGCATCGTCTCCCAGAGACGAGCTACGGAGTCGGGCAGCGTCTTCACATCGATGCGAGGTGATTCGCTGCCATCCTCACCTGAACGGTCCATATCGTAAGGGTTCACGGTGACCGTCTATGAAGTATCGCACGAATAGGGGTCTAAGGGCAGTTCAGGGTTTGATTGATGAATGATGAACAGGTGCCGTGACTCAATGGCTGCCTACCGACTCACCATACTGCCCGGCGACGGCGTCGGTCGCGAAGTCATCGCCGAAGCGAGGCGCCTCATCGCAGTCTTTGAGGAGCACAGCCCCATCTCATTCGACATCACAGAGATTCCATGCGGTGGCCAGCATTACTTGGAAACCGGCGAGGAATGGCCGGAGGGCTCATACAAGCATTGTCGAGATGATTCTGATGCCATTCTTCTCGGAGCCATCGGCTGGCCAGGCGCCCACCTACCCAATGGAGACCTAGCAGGGGGCCAAACCATCCTCGGCCTGCGTTCCGGACTGAAACTCTACGCCAATGTGCGCCCGGTGAAGCTCTATCCGGGTGTCCTGCACAAGGTTCACGGGATTCACAAGCAGGTTTGGGAGCCCGATCTGGTCGATCTGGTGATGATTCGCGAAAACACCGAAGGCCTCTACCACTCACTGCTTCGAAGGATGGAGCAGAAGGCGACCGGCGGCAAGGATGAGCGAATAGTCATCGATGAGTTTCCCGGCATCGAGGGAGAGGTCGCATGGGATCCGAGGCCGATTTCACGCAAGGGCAGCGAGCGCGTCATCAAATTCGCTTTCAACATCGCGCGACATCGAGAGAGGAAGCTCGGTATTCCGCAGTCAGTGACCTGCGTCGACAAGTCGAACGTGACGCGCGGATGCAGATTGTTCAGGAAGATTTTCGATGAAATCGCAGAAGCGAATCCCGATCTCGAGACGCATCGCGCTTACATCGACGCCTTCACCATGTGGCTGGTTCGTAATCCAGAGGAGTTGGACGTCGTCGTCCTACCCAACATGTTCGGGGACATCGCCACCGACCTCGCCTCCGTCTTACAGGGCGGCATGGGAATGGCTGCAAGCGCGAATTTAGGGCCAAAACACATGCTTTTCGAACCAGTCCACGGCTCGGCCCCAAAATATGCAGGTATGAATGTCGTCAATCCGACAGCCACTCTGCAATCTGTGCAGATGATGTTCGAAGCGCTGGCTTACCGGCACAACGACGATGACATGGACGTTTGTGCCGACATCGTCCAGACCGCGATTCAACAGCACTTCGAAGAAGGTGGCTGCGTGACTTACGATCTGGGCGGCGATGCTTCGACGAGCGATGTCGGCGAAGCGATTGCAGATCGCTGTGAGAAGATGCTGCGAGAGCAGTTCGCGACCGCTTGAGATTGCGGGCAATCGATACTCTGTGCGATCACAGGCGCTCGGCCGATTCGGCCATGACATGGAGGGCAGCGCGCAGGTTTGCAGAATTATCGAAATCGGCCGGCTCGGGATTCGTCAGTAGGGCTGCCGAGAGCAGATCGAGGGCGCGGCTGACCTCGTCGACGATTGTGATGGTGGCCCTGCGTGCGGTGCGTGAGAGTGGGTTGAGGTCGACGACGAGGACCTGCTTTCCGAGTGCCATCAATGCCTCGCAGCGATCTCCGTCCTCGAGTGGTACCAGTACGGTGTCGGCAGCCTCGATGCCGATTCTGCTGCACAGAGCCCTGGGTCCTTCGAGACCTTCGATGCGGCCGTCTGATTCGGCGCCGAGAATCTGGATCGCCTTCACGGAATCGGCCCATTGAGCTTGTGTTCCATCGTTTGGTGGAGCCTCAGATGCGACTTCGGCGCGCATTTCTTCGAGGCCTGTGAGGAGCTTCTCAATGCGCTCGGGTGTGCGATAGTAGAGGTTGACTTCGATTGGACAGGATAGGCTGGCAGCGATGCGAATGGCTGCTTTTCCGGCGAGAACCACGGTGTTTCCATTCACCGAAATGACGGGTCTCTCGGCAGCGAGGAGGCGAGCGGCGACCTCCAGGATCGCGAGTCTTGCCGAATCGCTCGTGCGCTCGCCGAGCAGATAATCGAAAGCCTCACCACGGCCGTGGGCGATCAATGCAGAGTCAGCCAGAAGGCCCGCAGCCGCAGCATCGACGAGCCGCTGTCGAGCCAGAAGGGAGGCTCGTCGCGGATGACTCTGTGGAATATCTCCCATCTCAGTCACCGCCAATGATTCTCATCGAAAGGTCGAGCGGTGCAACGCCTCGATTGATGGCACTGGTCGAAATCAGGTCGACACCGCTCGCTACCCAGTCATCGAGTTCAGTCCGAACTACGCCGCCTGAACCCTCCAAGATGCACCATGCCCGAAGCCCCTCAGCAATCAGAGCCTCGTGGGCTTCTGCGCAGCCATCCACCCCCATGTTATCGAGCAGTAAGACGATTCTATCCGTGCCACTGCGAGCCACTTGCATCTCAGCCCAAGCACCTGCAGCAGCAATCGCTTGAAACTCATTTCGAACTTCCACAACAGTGAAAATCGCGTTTGAAGCCATCTCGATGCCGCTCACAGCCGCCGCCACAGCCGCGGTCTCATCGGCAGCATCAGGAGCCAGAACAGCGAGGTCATTCTCCTTGATCATCAGAGCATCAGAACGGTCGAGCCGATGCGTCAGCCCGCCCCCGACATGCACAGCCCATTTGTCGAGCAGACCCCATTCGGTCTTGCGCGTGCAGGCGATGCCCAGACCGCCAGCCGAGCCGACCCAGCCAGCGGTGCAGGTGGCGATTCCCGACAAGCGACCGAGTAGATTCAGCAGAATCCGCTCGCAACGCAGAACCTGTTCAGCAGGCCCTTCCAATCGTAGAATTCGGTCACCGACCTCAACGGTTTGCCCCTCAGCAAACATCCAATTCAGAGTGCAATCGGCGAAATGTCTCTCGACGAGCCTGTCGACTCCGCACATTCCTGCAATCACACCAGATTGTTTGCTGACCACTGAGGTGTGAAGCATCCCGTCAGTGCCGCCTCCACCGCCATGCTCGTCGGCAACCATCGCATCCACCCAACGGTCGATCGAATCGGCGAAAAGTGCACTCGGCCCAGCCGATTCACCCCCCTTCCAGAGGAGGTCTGAACGGTCGTGAGGTAGAGTGGTCACAGCCTGAGGGGGTGTTGCCCCGCCTTCAATGGTCCGAAGTCCGACTTGCTTTGATTCTCACCACGAATTCACTTCCTTCGCCATAAAACCTCATTCACCCGCCGCCTAACCTCAACTCAGATGCGCGTCGTTGTGGTTGGCGGAGGCGTCGCAGGATTGTCTGCTGCCATCCAACTGGCGGCCGAGGGAGCCTCCGTATTCCTTGTTGAATCGAAGGACATTCTTGGTGGTAGAGTTCGCCTGCAGGATGCTGGGGATTGGGTTCTCGATCCTGGATTACATCTGTTGCGGCGGCGCGGCCCGTTCCAGCAATTATTGCGGCGATTGCGCGCCCCGCGGGTGCTTGGCAAGCGTTTCGAGGCGGCGCAGATGTTCGCAGTAGGTTGCGATTCTTCGCGTACACGCGAGGTGTTGGCGAGCATGCGGCTGGTCGGTCAGAATGCCCCCGAGCGTCTCGTCGTGCCGACAGGGGGCTGGTCGAGCCTCGTCGGTCGCTTGATTCTCGCAGCTCGAGACTTGGGGGTGAAATTTCTCATCGAGCAGGAGGTCAAGTCAATTCTGCTAGATGAAGATGGGATGGTAAGGGCGGTTCGGATCGCAGCGAATGAGGTTGAGTGCGACGCCGTGGTTCTGGCAGTCTCACCAGTGTTCGCTGCCAGATTGCTCGCAACCGCATCGTTGCCGACCGCTGCTCTCGATGCCTGCACCGAACATCGTGTCGCAGCTATCGATGCCGCTCTGCTGGGTAAAGTGATGCGCCCGTATTCAGGTTATTTCGACGAAGCATCGGGAGTCCTCGTCATCGACCTCGCGATGCCTGACCGTTTGCCAGAGCGAGGCTCGGTCGAGTCCTGTACGTTGCTGCACGCTGTCTGTCTCTCGAAGGATGGCGAGGAAGGCCTCACCGCGATCAAGACCTTCCTCGATTCGCGCTGCGCGGGCTGGCGAAACATGGTCGCTGTGCGTCGTTCCAGCAAGTCAGTCATGCTTCATCCATGCGCTCCCGAGGAGCGTCTGAAAGGAGAGATGTATATCGACAACGGCATCGCTCTCGCAGGAACTCACGTCATTACCAGCCACATATTGAGTGATGCTGCAGTCGACAGCGGCCGCAAAGCCGCGAAAGCGCTCATGAATCGCTGAGAACATCGAGGCTCGATTCGGCCGCACCCAGACACGCGAGAAGGTCATCGACGGTCGCGCGAACGCTCGCAAGACTCTCGCCATTGACGATGATCCGCAGGTCAGCAGTGCCATCAGGATTGGCGACGATCGACGCATCGAATGTATCCGGATCGTCCGGAGATATCGCCGCCAACAGAATCTCGGCCCGCCGCAACTCACCAGTCCAGACAATCTCGGTCTCGACCTCACTCACGAAGTGGCCAGAACCCGAACGGCTATCGCTGCTGCGGTCAGCCACGCAACGTGGAGCGCGACCCAACACCCGACGTGCCGCTGCTCGCGGGCATGGCAGGATTGGACGCTGGCCGCTCCCAAACGAGTCATCAGAATCGGCGAGCTCTGCTACTGACGAGAGAGACCGACACGGCAGAGTTCGAAGCCCTCGCTGCAACCCTTGGAATCGACATCGTTGAGACCATTTTCCAGCGTGGGAAGCCCGAGCCTAGAGTGCACCTTGGAAGGGGGAAAATCGAGGAGATCGCCGAGCAGATGGGGATGCGCAACGAAGGCCATCCTTGGGATGGAATAGACCTGATTCTCGTACACCACAACGCCCTGCCTCGACAACTCGTGAACCTTGACGACGCGCTCGGGATGGAGGTCTGGGACAGGGTCCGTCTACTGCTTGAATTGTTCACCCAGCACGCTGCTTCAGTCGAAGCTCGCGTGCAGGTGAGAATCGCTAGATTGCTCGCTGATAGAAGCATCTTGCGCGAGTTGGTTCACCGCGAAACAATGGGTGAGAGGTTGGGTTATGGAGCAGGTGGACGCACCGGCTGGCGCAGCGTCATGGAAGCGACTCAATTCGAGATTGCGAGGCTGCGCCGCCGACAAAAAAAATTCAGCCGATCATTAGCGGAGCGCCGTCGTCAACGAGTCCGATCCGGCGCTCTTTCGGTTGGAGTCTCTGGTTATACGAATGCAGGGAAATCGCTTCTCTTCTCGGCTCTTACGGGCAAACCTGTGCTGATTCAAGACCAGGTCTTCTCGACCCTCGAAACGACCGTTGGAAGAATGGAGAAAAGCCCTCGAGTCCTCCTGGTCGACACGATTGGTTTCATCGACAGGATTCCAGCCGACCTGCTCGATGCATTCTCCGCAACGCTGCGCGAAGCCCTGACCTGCGACCTGCTTCTGCTGCTGGTCGACGCCTCAGATACACCGAATGAACTTCGCCGCAAACTCGCGACCTCGCGGCGCGAACTCTTTGAGCGCATGGAGGACGAGGTCGGGCCACTGACTCTCATCCTGCTGACCAAGGCGGATCTGTGCGATGAGGAGGACTTGCGAAAAGCGGTCAGCGCTGTCGAAGAGGTCGGACTGCTCAAACCGCTAATCGTCAGCGCGCATACTGGGGCTGGCCTCGAGGAATTGCGCGCAGCGATCCTCACAGCGCTACACGGACCACCGCTGACCTTGACCCTCAGTACGGGCGAAGAACCACTTGCAGCTCTGATTGCGAGGGTCCACCGAGAGGCGATGGTCATCGATGTGATGACTCGCAAGGACAAAACCGAGATTCGCGGTTGGATAGACGAGGCGAGCGCGGCTCGTCTCGAGAAAGAACACCCGGAACAAGTCATGATCAATTCCTGAAAGCGGCCAACTGCGGTGCACAGCGCCGTTTTTTTTCGGCCGATCAAACGCCAGAGAACATCTGCAAGCGGTTGTACCAAGCCCAGACCGTCTCGTGCGATTCGACGATGTCGAAGCCGTTCAAGCCCTGCATCGAGCGGAGGATTCCGTAATTGGCGAAGTCAGCACCGTTCGGCGAATCGCCGCCGAAGAAATCTCCATTGAATCCAGTACTCATCAAATCGAGTTGCGTCTTCATGTTCTCGCGCGGAGGCTCATCGAACATCTTTGCGCGCGACCTGCCGACGAATTTCATCACCATGGCACCCATCCACTTGTTGACGAACTTCTCTTTGGCGGTGAAATTGTCGACTTTCGAGACATATTCCATGGCGCCGAAGGAACTGCGGAATGATTGGTAGATGACGGCGACGATCGACTTGCCCAGAACCTTGTTGCTGAACTCCATCCAACGGTCCTGTTCGGCATCCTCACCAGCTCGTGCCCAGAGGTTACCATGCTTGCCATCGATGTAATGCAAAATATCGTTCGACTCGTTCATCGCTTTGCCATTCGAGTCGACGAAAACAGGTACTGCGTCCCATTCTGACCATTCGAGTTGAGCCTTTTTCATAGGCTCGACCTCGACCTCACTGAAGGGAATTCCGCGGCTTCCTAGAAGTGCGCGGACCTTGAAGCAGAAGGGACAGGACTGGAATGAATAGAGAGTTGGCTTTCCCTCGATCACCTGCTCGGGAAAGACCCTCTGCTGCTTTTCCATCGCGATTGCCATGGCTGGCCGAACCGACTTCCTTTCTCAATGCTACGGCGGTTCTGCGCAGAGTTGTAATCGCGTTCAGACTCATTTGGTTCGGCCAAGGTGGGTTGCTGTCGAGGGTTCCGCTGACACAGGATAGGCAAGGGAGTGGGAGTACTGGATTGGTGAAGCGAAAGGGAAGATCTCGTGGACCCCCCAAGAAGGTAGATTCTAGGGCATAGTAATATCGCAGTAGGCACCCCATAGCTTCAATCGAATGGGTATTGACTGGTATCAGTTCAAATACTAATAATCCTTGGTTTGCTCGTGAGGTTATTCAGGTTCGACAACTCCATCGCAGTCCCGAGAAAATGGTTGACTCCGCATCAAATCAAGAGGTACAAGAGCAGCACGCTCGGGATACTGCACGAGCCTGAGGAGGAAGGGCATTTCCTGGAGGCCCTCGGGTCCCTATCTGAGAGGGGGGCATATCTGAACATTGGCGCTGCATGGGGGTACTACTCTTTACTCGCCAAGAAGACACGCCCAGATCTGGATGTTTTCGCAGTAGAGGCGCATCCGAAGATGTGCAGCAGGATATTCGAGGGATCTATGATTAATGGGGTTAATGGGATTTCTGTATTCAACTCCGCAGTGGTTGGAAAGGATGGGCTTAACGACGGTCCGATGAAGATAAAATTCGGGTACGGGGCATCCGTGAAATCTGCAAACTCGGCAGAGGATGGCGACTCTATGATCGTCAAACTCGTCGATATGGGGGGCCTTCTACAATCCGTGCCTAACTCTGACCTACTGGTTAGCATGGACGTTCAGGGTTCGGAAGAAGGGATCTGCCGGGACTTAGCCGCCGACCCCAGCATGGCGGCGAGGATCTCCACCATCATAGTAGGCACCCATGGTGCCGATATTCACGAATCGTGCAAGGGATTCCTAGCGGAAGCCGGATTCTCGATAATATTGGACGAGCCGGCACCATTGGAACAGCCAGACGGAATCATCTTGGCTTCTAGTCAGTAATCGGTTACTTGTAGGGGCGGCTCTCGCGAAGGCTGTGGCTAGAGAGCTGATTCGACTCGAGGAGGTCCACAGGGCCTTCGGACCTCTCACCGTTCTGGAAGGGGTCAACCTTCGCATAGACGAAGGCAATCGCATCGGCGTAATCGGGCATAACGGCTCAGGATAAACCACCTTGCTTCGCACCATCAGCAACCTGGACCAAGACGTTGGCGACATCACATTCGCCCTGGCATTGAGGCTCGCCTTCTTGACACAGGTCCGCGACATCGACGACGAAGCCACCCTAAGCGAGCATTGGGCGGACACTTGGATCGTCTGGCGAATTGTCAGCCAGTGAGGATATTCAGATCTCTCAAACGCTAAGAAGGAGAGATTGACCGGCGGAGCATGGCAGCTCTCTTCACCTCCGAATCGGTATGCGCGGGCCACCCGGACAAGGTCTGCGATGCGATCTCAGATGCGATTGTCGACGCCTGCTTGACAATCGACGCGCACGCACGCGTGGCCGTCGAGACTTTGGTCAAGGGAATGGCTGACAAGACCCTCATCGTCCTCGCCGGCGAGGTCAGTCTGAACGGCAATGCTCCTGAATATGCCGAGATTGCTCGCAGCACCGCTGCGGCTATCGGCTACACAGACCACTCCATAGGGATGGATGCGACTTCTGAAGAACTCTGCGAAGTTGATGTACGAATCACCACTCAATCTGCCGATATCGCTCAAGGTGTTGATGGTGATTCGGCTGATGATGTCGGTGCAGGCGACCAAGGCATGATGTTCGGTTATGCTTGCACCGAGACCGAGGCGAGCGAGGAATTAGCCGGACGCTTCTTCCCACTTCCAGCCGCCCTCGCACAGCGTATCTGTCGCCGCCTCGACATGATTGTCGCCAGCGGAGAGATTCCTTGGATTCGACCGGATGGCAAGAGTCAGGTGACGGTCGAATACGACGATGCAGGTGAGCCCAGCCACGTTCACACTGTCGTTGTGGCGATTCAACATGACGATGCGCTGAAGGATCGATTCGGCGGCGACGAAGATGCCGAGCAGGACTACATTCAGGGGATTATCAAGAGCGAAGTCGTCGAACATGCAATTCCTTCGAACTGGCTGAAGAATGGTTACAGATTGGTAGTCAATGGAACGGGTCGCTTCGCTGACCCAGGTGGGCCGTACGCAGATGCTGGAATCACAGGCCGCAAGATTGTCGTCGACACCTATGGCGGCATGGCTCGTCACGGTGGCGGAGCCTTCAGCGGCAAGGACCCGACCAAGGTCGACCGCTCCGCGTCTTACTATTCACGCTGGGCTGCCAAGCATGTGGTTGCAGCGGGGCTTGCGCGCCGCTGCGAGATCCAAGTCGCCTACGTCATCGGCGTGGCTGAACCTGTCAGCCTGCGCGTCGAGACCTTCGGAACCGGGGTGATGACGGACTCGGACCTGACTCGTAAGGTGGCCGAGGTCTTCGACTTCAGACCAGCGGTCATCACCCGCCAATTACGTCTACGCCGCCCGTTCTATTCGGCGACTGCCGCGGGCGGCAACTTCGGCCGCCCACCTCTGGAAAACGGTGCTTTCGAGTGGGAGAGGCTCAACGAATCCCACCTCGCAGCCCTACAATCCTGAGCGAAGGACACTTCAACGAGAGGCAGGCCGCCCGAGCATGGCGCGCGAACTCATCCGCATCGAGGACGTGCATCGGGCCTTCGGTCCGCTCAAGGTTCTCGACGGAATCAATCTACGAATCGACGAGGGCGACCGCATCGGCGTGGTCGGCCATAACGGAGCTGGCAAGACCACGCTATTGCGAACCATTTCGAATCAGGACCAAGACCTCGGCGACATCGCTTTTGCACCTGGTTTACGACTCGCATACCTGACTCAGATTCGCGACATCGAAGAGGATGCGACGCTGGAAGAGGAACTCAATCGCAGGGGTCGGCAATTTCAGGAATTGGAGGATGAGATCGCCTCGCTGGAAGCAAGGATGGCCGAGCCGTCGTTTTACGAGGGAGAATGGGAAGATGAGATGGTTCGATATCAGGAACTTCAGTCGATGATGGCAAAGAGTGGCGGCACCAACGTCGCCAGCCACGCCCAAGAGATTCTCAAAGCGCTGGACCTCGCACACCACTCACTCGATACCAAACTGAGCACGCTTTCGGGCGGGGAGCGAGCCAAGGTCGCTCTCGCCCGACAACTCGTTGGCTTGTCACAGATCGAGGTCTTCTTTCTCGACGAGCCGACCAACCACCTCGACCTCGCGACACTGGATTGGCTCGAGGAATTCCTCAACACTTTCGAGGGAGCCTTGTTGATCGTCAGCCACGACCGATATTTCCTCGACCGGGTCTGCAATAACGTTCTGGAGATCCAAGACGCACATGCGAAGGGATATCCAGGGAATTACTCGTCATTCCTGCAGCAGAAGGAATTGTTTCTGGCGACGCTTGCCGACCGAATCGACAAGACTGGTAAGGAGGTCAAGCGTCTGAAGGGAGCGATGATGTCGATGAAGCGCGCCAATAAATACGACAAATCGATATCGCAGAAGCACCACATGCTGATGCGTGCGGAGAGTGAATTTCGATGGCTCAAATCGCTCAAACCGAAGGAGCGTCGAGGACTCAATTTCACTCTGGAATCGACCGACAAATCCAGCGTCGAAGTGCTTGATTTCCACAATGCGAGCCTGACTTTCGAGGGCTTGAATCGCCCGATTCTGAAAAACCTCGAAGTCAGTGTGGCCCGAGCCCAGAAAATCGGCATCATCGGGCCCAACGGCGCTGGCAAAACCACGCTACTGCGCCTCATCGACGGTGAACTCGAACTCGACTCCGGAATCATTGATGTCAGACCCGGAGTGCAGATCGGCTACTTCCATCAGGATCACCGCTCTTTGGATTTCGAACTGACACCAATCGAGCAGGTTCGCGCCCTCAAACCGCGCATGGATTACGGCGATATCCGCGCCCTGCTCGGCCGTTTCCAATTCACCCGCGAGATGGTCGAGACGAAACTCAGCAGATTGAGTGGAGGCGAGCGAGCGCGAGTCGCGATGCTCAAACTCCTGCTCGGAGAAAATAATCTCCTGCTTCTCGACGAACCAACAAATCACCTCGACACCGATGCCAAGGAGGCTTTGGAGGAGGCATTGCAGGCTTACGAAGGCAGCATTATCACAGTCTCTCACGACCGATGGTTCCTCGACAAAATCTGTGACACGATATGGGAATTACCTGGCGATGGCAGCATGTGGATCTGGCCCGGGAATTACACCGAATACATCAGGCGGAAAAATAAAGCTTGAACCAAAATGTGCCTCTCACAGAGCACACAACGATCACAGAGGGAATTCATCCTTCGGTAGAAGAGTAGTGAGATAGCCACTGGATTTATCTTTGTGAACTCAGTGAACATTGTGGCAGAATAAGATGGGAGAATTTTTCTTGAATGCGGCTGGAAAGAGACTGAAAACGCCGGATTTCGGACCTGTCCGGCTCCCCCTCTATGGCTGAGCAAGGCTTTGCACCAGCATGGTCCGAAGCGCCAACCTCCGAAGTAACAACCCGAACATGCAGATATCGCTGCGAGGAAATCTCGATCGTCCCCAACTCGCAATAGCCTTGGCCATGCTGATGTTGGCCTCGGTCGCAGTCCCTTCACTACCCAGCCATTCAGCTGTTCTGGAGGATGAATCCGTCAGGTTCCATACCGCGAATGGCACGATTGAGGAGAGTGACGCTCAGACGCTTCTGACCAATCTCAACGCCAACAATCCAATCGATGTGATGGGGGTTCTAGATGATTCCAACAAGATTCACCTCGTCTGGATCGAGAACTCGAGCACGCCTCTGCTTCAATACGCGCTCATTCAGATCTCGACCGGCATCGACACGATTCTAATCTCGACCACCCAGGTCGGAGACAACAATTCGACATCTCTCTCGAGCCCCGCGCTCGTCGTCGATTCGGCCGGTCGTGCTCACATCGTCTGGGAGGTCACCGACATCGAGATCCTCTACACATTGCTCGACCCATCCGCGGATGATCAAGACGGCTCGGCCGGCGACCTCAGCAACATGACTGTGGTCTCACCTTATTCGGTCGCCAGCGGCTCAGGCACCCGTTCCGAGCCAGATATAGCGGTCGATTCCTACGACGCCGTCCACGTAGTCTGGGTCGATTCATACGACCCTCAGGGACTGTACTTCAACAGTCCACTGGTCTACTACATGATGCTAGCACAGGACTCCACCAACGGCTTCCAGGTCCTCATCAACGCCACCCTCATCACTCCAGCCCTCGGTCACCGAGGCAATCCAGCGGTGAGTATGGGTACCAACAACACCGTCGTCATCGTCTGGGAAGACACCCGCGGCAGTCTGGTAGAATACGTCGCCCTGATCGATTCATCCGGCTCGATGACTACCGAGTGGATCGACATGTGCGCAATCTTCTATGGCGGCACACTGACCACTGGCGAGAATTTCAACGGCATCAAGACGATGCTTGAGAATGCTAACATCACCGTCCTCGAAACGCTCTACACACTGAGCGGCAACATGCAAAATGCCAATTCGCACAGCAATTGCGCCAGCGCGATAACGACTGGCGCAGACGGTTCGAATGGACCGCGCAGCACCGCTCTGGGCCAGAACACGACCGACACCTCGGGTGGAATCAGACCTCTGACCGAGGTCGTCTACAACGGCAGTGCGATGACAATTCCTTCGGATTGGGGCTACTACTCGGAGATGTGGGGGCCGGGCTCGACCTGGGCCTGCATGTCATGGCGAGATGGCACCGGTGCGATGCCCGGCAATCCGCCGACAGCAGCAGATCACGTCTGGAATCCCAATGCGACCAAGTTGGTAATTCCAGTCTCTGACGAGGGGCCTTTCGGCGGATCCCCTGCGCTCTACGACGATGATTACCAGAGCGCTAACGAGTCACACGACGCCTGCCTTGAAGCAGGCATAACACCCGTGCCGGTCGCTGGCACACTCGCTTATGGACCGAGCACGATCTACTACAACGACACCCATGTGCGTCACCACATGATGACTCTCGCACACTGCGCAGACATGAGTCAAGTCGGTGTTCACGCGCGCACCTGCAATGGCACGACAGTGCAGACCACCGACGCTGGCGGGGAGATGTTCCTCTACCCGACAGAGGAGTTGACAGACTTCCATGGCGATTTCGAGAACGGCGTATTGACCGGCAGCTGGGCGTCTAGTGGAGCGGCTGGTTGGGCGGTTCAGAGCAGCGAAGTATTAGCTGGAAATCATACGGCCCAATCCGGAGCAATCGTGCATAATCAACACTCGACCCTCGAATATGCTGGTGCGATGAACGCCGGTACGATGTCATTCAACTACTCGGTCTCGAGTGAGGCGTACTATGATTATCTGCTGTTCTGCGTCGACAATCCGACCTGTTCCGCTTCCTCTTTCACAGCGGCTTGGTCGGGCGAGAGCAATGGAACTTACAGCGCAGCGGTCTCGGCCGGTTATCACACATACACATGGAAGTACTCGAAAGATGGAAGTGTGGACGGTGGCTCCGATGCGGCTTGGATCGACGAAGTTACTTTACCGATTGCCTCCTATACTGATGAGATGAATCAGCTGGTCGATGCGATCATCAATCTGACGACCGGAAGCGGAGCAACCAATACCTTCCTCACCGTCTTGAACCCTTACTCGATGCTCTCCAACCCGCGCAGCACCTGGTCGATGGGCGAGCCCGCCCACACAATAGACGAGGTAACGGGCCAATATCAGGAGGATATCGGACCGGACACCGATTGGTACTGGCGCGAGGACGGCGGTGGCTGGGATGAGATAGGGCACTTCGTCCTCGTCAACGACACTCGCTTGACAACCGGTCAAGGCTGGGCTCTGAATCCTGATGTGAACGTCGACGATGATGGCAACATCCACGTCGTCTGGATCGACGGGCGCAGTCAGTTCCCGAGCAAGGAAGGCCCGTCGCAATTGCACTATATGCAGATTGATCCGACGCGCGGAGGCGTCTTGGATGGCGAGGCGGATGGCCTCGATCTGGAAGCCACGACCGTCGTCAAAGACACAGCGATTCCGCAGTCCAATCTGATGTGGGGTGCCAACCCGCGTGTCGACTTCGACCGCGATGGCTCGATCCACATCACCTGGTTCGAGACTCAGGAAGCCAAGGACGGCACCGAGGGGATCGTCGAGCTACGCTGGACTCGAATCCAGTCGCCGCTGATGAATGGATTCGAGGAGTTGCCACTGAATCGCTATCTGACACAGGCATACAGCGTCGTCAACACACGCACCATCGCCAGCAGCACTCAGAACCTGATGGGCATCTTCGGCAGCGAGTTCAGTGCCAGCGCTCAGCCGATAGTCAAGTTCGCATGGCCTGAGCGCACCATCGCTTGGACCGCCAATGATTGCACCAACGAAGAGAGTCAGGCGAACAAGTGGGATGTCTGCATGTGGTCTGAGGATCTCTTCGACATGACACTCGATATCGATGCGGATGAAACCGGCTCGGCCTCGATGGTCTCCGGTCAGTCGATCGATGTAGGCATGACCCTGCGTGGAATCCTGATTCCCGGCGAGAGCGACATCGTCCTCATCGATGTTGCTGGCGCGCCTGAATTCTGGGAGATTTCAGTCGGCTTCGGCGAGAATTACCAGCCGACCTCGACGTTGGTCGAGGGCGGCTCAGAAGAGGTCAATCTACTCATTCGAGCGCCAGATATTCGGCAGGTGAACGAGGATCAATCCTTCGACATCGTCGTCACGGTGCGCTCTTCGACAGACGAATTCGCGACTGCCGAGGAGGTCGTCCACGTCAATCTGATCAACGAGAATGATTGGAACGACGACGACCAAGACGGCATTGCCGATGAAGACGACCTCTGTCAGTGGGGCGAAGCGGATTGGATATCCAACGCGATGAATGATCACGACGGAGACGGTTGCAAGGATGCCACAGAGGACGAGGATGACGACAATGACGGAATCCTCGACGCTCTCGATGAGTGTCCGGTCGGAGTTATGAATCCAGACCGCATCGACCTCGACAACGACGGTTGTGATGACGAGCGTGAAGACACGGATAACGACGGTGACGGTGTGCCGAACCATCTCGACCAATGTCCGAACGGTGCTCAGTATTGGGCGGCGTACTCGACCGATCACGATGGTGATGGCTGCCGTGATGCGGATGAGGATGACAACGATGACAACGATCCATATTTGGACATAAATGACAATTGTCCGACAGGGATCATCGGTTGGACCGGTTCAGCCTACGACCATGATTCAGATGGCTGCCAAGACCTTGAAGAGGACCTCGATGACGACGGTGATGGAGTGCTCGACAGGGATGACTCCTGCGCCTTCGGAATGCTCGATTGGACCTCGAACGAGATCAATGACCACGATGGAGATGGTTGCCACGATGTCTACGAGGACGCTGATGTAGACGATGACGGTGTCCTCGACAAGGATGATGCCTGCACGGCTGGTAAATTCGGTTGGGAATCAAGCCCCATCACAGATTGGGATGGAGATGGTTGCCACGACGCCGAGGAAGACCTCGACGACGACAATGATGGCTATCTCGATACAGAGGATCAATGCATCCGCAGCCTCGCGCCGAACATCATCGATGCCGATGCCGATGGCTGCGACGACCGCAACGAGGACACCGACCTCGACAACGATGGCATACCCTCCTCAGAGGACAACTGCGAGACCAACCCGACGCCCGGATGGGTCTCAAGCCTCAGTTCAGATCGCGACCGGGATGGTTGCAAAGACTCAACCGAAGATGACGATGATGACGGAGACGGCATCCTCGATGTCGACGATGCATGTCCGATGAGCATTCGCATAACGATCGATCACGATTTCGATGGTTGCATGGATGAGTACGACCTCGATGATGACAACGATGGCATACCCGACACCCGTGACCAGTGCCCCCACGGCGCGATAGATTGGAAATCCAACAAGAACACCGACATCGACGCCGATGGCTGCCAAGACAGCAGCGAGGACAAGAATCTGCCACGAGGAATCGTCGCCACCATTCGCGACTCGCCTCTGCTGATGACCATCATGGTCTCACTTGCATTCGTAGCCATGGCTGGCGCGACTCTGCAGACGCGCCGCCGCGTCCGTCACAACGACCTGGTCCGCGACGACACACAATCTGTCATCCACGATATGGAAGACGCAGAGAGAGGCGTCTGGGGGGTGAAGACCGAGGCCATCCAGCAGCCAAAGGTGGTGGATGATGGCTCGGATGAGCAATTCCAGAATCTCGTTGAGACCGGTTACTCACCTGAAGTCGCGAGAGCGATCGTCGCCTCGGAAGAGGCGCTGCGCGGGCGTTCAGGGAAGTAATCGGGATGAATAGGGCAGCGAGCGGTCTTGTACCGCCCGCGACCCTCCGACCCGAGCGCAGCATATTGAAAACGAGAAGGGGGGACTGAGAGACGCGAGGAAACCACATGCGAGCGGTACGAATCGAGTGCGCCTTCGCGGCGATTGAACATGATTCTCGAGCCATCGCAGCCTTGCAGTGCATCTCTTGGGACTTCCGCTCGATGCTCGGAATCATGGATGGAAATCTGCGATTGATGGTCGAATGCATCACCATCGACGGCAAATGTCCGAGTCAAGGCACATTTGTCGACGGAATTCGCGTCGTCGAGATTCTTGAGGAATGGCAGTCGAGCGTTCTCACCCACCACCTCGTGGTGCTCGAGTTCGCCGCCGATTTCCTCGGCCACTACTTCCATGGCGGCGACCTCGCGATCCTCTTTGGCTCCAACTTTACCTCCAGCGGACTGGTTCTACAGGTCGCCGGTCGACACGAAGCGATGGTCTCATTCCTGCGCGACATCCGCAGCAAGGTTCCAGTCGAGCGAGTCACTTCCGCCAAGGGATCCGAAGGGCTGATTCAGAAGGGCCCGACTCTGCAGCAGCATCGTGTGGTTCGTCTCGCGCATGAGAACGGCTGGTACGATGTGCCGAAGCGCACATCGATCAGAGAACTTGCAGAAAAATTGGGTCTTTCGAAATCGACTGTTGCCGAGCAACTAATCAAGGCCGAGGGCGAGATCGTCAGCGATTTTCTCGAGCGCTCAATCGGCTCAGACTGAATTGAGAAGTCATGAGCCCGAACTCAGAAGGAATCGAGTCGAGTCTGTTGGCTGCGCCTTACGAACCAAGAGTTGGTCAGATCGTTTGGTGCAGAGATTCTTGGTGCGACATAATTGATGGCTTGGCTGAGACTGTCGAAGCGTTTCGGCTCCTCTTTCATGGCTTCGCGAACGGTCTCACGAATCAGCCAGACTCCGACGGGCGCCCAATATCCTTCTCCGATATCTCTCCAAATCAGACAAGCGCCCGAACGCCCTACAGATTGCATATGTTCGAGCACGCCGAGTCGCGCCGCGTAGTACGCGCCGGTGACTCGGTCAGCATATTTCGTCCTCGGCTTGAGCTCCTCCCAATCGCCCAGAACCTGTCCAGAATCGGTCCACAGCGAGCCCCTGGTCCAAGCCTCGAGCATCTGGAAGGCCCACATGCCAGGTGTCAGAATGATGTGGAAGCGATTGTCGAGATAAGTCGCTTCGTAGACCAGAACCTTGTCGATGGAGGGCAAATCCCCGACCTTGCGCCACAGCCTCTTGCCGAGGATGTCATCTGTGGCGGTGATGCTCCAGCGCGTCGGAACGAGGCGACGAGCAGACTCCCTGCCAAGAATCCCTGAGGAGAGAAGCCTCGAGATATGAGCCTCCCCGATCGAGGAAGCGGTCAATTCATCGACGGCACTCGTTGCCAGAAGATCGGTCTCACCTGCGATTGAATCGACTTTGCGCGGAATGCTCACATGACCAACCACCTCAGCCCGCAGAACCTCGCCACTCGGACCCAAGGGAGTACTCATGCTGTCGAAAGTAGGGCTGCGCCCAACCCTGATGGGGTTGGCGAAATCCAATTCGATATCGACTGAGCGAGCCGCCATGGCAATTTCTTGCGTCGTCTCTAACATTTCTCCCGGCCGGCTCGCCGAAGCCACTTCCATCCGCTGCCCGCCGGTGATCAGGTTGGCATGGCGGGCAGCCACTTCTTCGAGCGATTTACCGAACAGGTCAGCTGGATCGCCGGTACTCATCGGAGCAGTTCCCGATTCATTCTCGGGCAGCCAAGTAGCACTCGGACCCGCCCGAATATCTGGGTAACCATAGCGACCGACGAAGAGTTGTGGAGGGGAGGGGCCGATCAATTCGTCAATCGAGGTCGGCTCGACCACCGGCAATTTGCTGCGAACCTCTGACAGCAGTGGACACGGGTCGATGCCGCACATTCGGCGGATACCACGACATTCGATGCACTCTGGGAACATCTGGTGGCGGAGGTTGAAGCGAACGCTCTTAGCAATACCCGATGTTTGAGGCGAGGAGAGAGGGCATTGAAAGGGGTTGAAAGACTGCGATGTCACGAGGTCGCTAGATGAGCCCCATTCCAGCAGTCCAACTGCAACAACTCATCGGCTTGGACGAGTACGAACAGACGCTTGCCATCGACCGCGTCGCCCGCGAACTCGGAATGACTGCCGAGGAGGTTAAGGCGGAAGTCGACGCTGTCGAATCCACATCTTCAGGTCCGCAATTGTCTGTTTCTCCAGCGGCAGATGCACCAGAGAGTGAGTCACGATTCACCGCTGCCGGCGCTGCCGCTGAGCTCGATGATGTTACCCCAACCTTCCTCGACGATGCCAAAAAGTTCCGCTTTTCCTACGACCCGAGTCAAGATGGCGAGAAACGCCAGCAACAGGTCAGTCAAGCTATCGTTTGCCCTCATTGCAGCGCTCCTCTCGGCATTCCTGATGTGCGACCGATTCGTGTTAGTTGCCCATCGTGCATGATGGAAACCACCTACGAAAAATAAATCAAATTCCCCAGAATCGATTACTACCATCATCACCGGCTTCTGAGGTCACAGATTCGACAGCTGTGCGCAAAACGTAATACGCAAGGAGTACGAAAATCGGTAACCCCCAAGTCTCAGAAACGGTGGTGAATTCCAGCGCATAATCGCCGCCACCAAGTTCGGCCAGGACGACTTCAATCACCGCCTTCGAAATAGAATAAACCACCGCACCGAAGGCGATGATGACCATACTTTGGCCGGTAAAAGTCCCCTCCTTCCAGCGCAGCACACCGAGGGATAGGATGAATGAGAAAGTGGCGACCAGAATCCACGTCAGCGCTTGGTCGAAAGCGATGATCCAGACCGCGACATCTCGGCTGATAGCATCGAGTTCAAAGGACTCAATACCGCTGAATGTTTCGACGACATAACCCTCCAAATCGGCTGGCGAGCCGTAGAAAACCTGGTAGGCCGTGAGAATTGCGAGAAGGAAGGAAACGATCGACAATCCCCAAAGCAAAGAGGACCAAATCCCCCCCGTCGCACTCTCTCTCATATCGATCATCAAGCGCTCGAGCTGCTGTTCCCAGCCGAGTCCTTTGGCGAGAATCCAGATTCCCATAATGAGCGGCATGGCGCCGATTAACGCACCACCGCCGGGCAGAATCAGGCCGAGTCCCAAAATCATCAGGAAGAGGGCGATTGGAACTAATAATTTTGCTCGCCAACGCGGGTCTTCGATGGCCTTGGCGATGTAATAGTAGGTGCTCTCAATCCCCCTCGATTGTCTGACGATGATTTTCTCGACATGGTCGACTCGCACTCTCGATGTGATGATTGGTAAGGATGCCTCATCGTCAGCCCCATCGGTAACCAGCACGGCTGTATCGGGCTGAAATTCTTGAATCACTTCATCCAATTGACTGGCGATGGCGCGGTCGGAGCGCGGTCCAACCCGAACATCGCCGGTCAGAATGGCGACTTCAACAGCATCTCCAGCCTCAGAGCGCTCATTCAAGCGGTCGTGATGATGCAGCGCTCCGAGAATAGCATTCGTATCAGATTCCTCAGGGTCGGCGATACCGAGACGCAGAGCCGCCGTAAGAGTCGCTTTCCGTCCAATAACTGGACCTCGAATTCCGGCTTTGACACCCAAGTCATTGTCCCTGTCTATGGTTAGAACAAGTGTGCGGACCAACCCTGATTCCCCCGGTACGGCGGGTGATGGAATCTTCCCCCCTATGAAGAATCGTCCAACTCGTTGCTTTCAGCCACATCTATCGGGCGATTTTGTGATGTGCCAGCAGTGCTCTCGTCAGCCTGAATTTCAGCTTGATTCTCCTCTTGATAGCGGCGCCTCTGCTTGGCTCGCAGATACTTCAGAGGATGAGTCATCCACTCCTGATCGCACAACCTGTCGTCGCCGAAACTCACAGGACAGCGAGCCCCAGTCTTCAGCGCTGCACACCCATGTGGGGTGTATTTCCTCTCGTAGATGTGGTTGACTTGGTAGGTGGTTGTATCGGCGCTGTAGTCGGGGGCGTTGGCGAAGAAGGAGATTGTGACTTCGGGGGTGTGCCCCATGGCTCGAGACATCGCAGCGAGGAAGACTCGACCGGTGTGGTTGACATTGATCCCCTGGCTGAGTTCTGCGACCGCTGATTCGAAGCATGGCGGCCAGTCCTCGCGGACGGCCGCTGACATTGGCATCTCGGCCTGAACGCTCTCGCTGAGAAGGCCGAGAATGCGGTCGACGGGGTCGGCGAAGAGGCTAGCGAAAGCATCGTCCATCTTGGCAATGCGGCTGGCGCAATCCGCGGTCAGGCTAGTGCGGACTCGCTCCTTGAGCAGGCGCGCAGTACGCTGTCTGCTGGACTCGCCGACGTCTGGATCCATGCGAACCCAGCCGGCTTTGACGGGGCGATTGACCAAGCGCCAATATCGCCCAGTGATCTTCGGGCATAATTCGAGGTAATCGACCAGTGGAACGTGGTAGGTCACCTCGGTGGTGCCTGGGACGGGTTCGCTACGGATATCGGAGAGGTAGGTTCTGGCGATGATGTCGAAATTCTTGCCATCCATGCCGAAGAGTTGGTCGGCGCGGCTCGCCTCTCCCTCTACCCAGCGGGTGAGCAGCCGGTCTTCGAAGGAAGCACAGACGATTAGCATCGCGTGCAGGAAGGAGAGGGCTTCGGTCATTCGACCGATGTCCGACGAGATGTCGATCGTCGTCGCAGCATCGATGCCATCCTTGTGTGTGACAGCCTCGACGAGGCGCAGGCTGCCGCGCCTGCGAACATCCTCCAACCAAGGCTCCTCGATCAAGCCCTCGACGGTGATTCCGTTGCTGCTCAATTGTTCTCGGATGAACTCACTGCTCTGTGGTAAGAAGGGGTAACGGGCGAGGACGGAGACGTCTTCGATGGCCGGAGGGGTGAGCGGCATCGGCATGGTGGCATTCAGGGAGTCGCGAGGGTTCTTCAAGACTCACCGAGCCCTTCCACTGGAGTGCGAGGGATGAAGGCTCGACCGACTGACCTTGAGGCAATCGACTCCAGCCTGCTCAGTATTCAGGATGAGTTCCGCGAACACTTCGGCTGGGGCTTGGCTGCAGATCTCGAGAGCGCCCATGCGCTGCGCGCCGCTATTGAGGAATCTAATGTCGATATATGGTCTCGTGCACAGCGCGCAAGGACCGTCGCTGCCCTGCACCGGCGCCTCGTCCTGAGAGCCACTGACATCGCCTTGCTCGGCGCGGCAGTGACGACTGCCGAGATCGAAACGGCGTTGACAGACAATACCTTGCTCATCGCCGCCGACGGCGCTACAGGAGTGCTCTCGACCCTGCCCGATTCACTCGCCGAACGCGCTTGGTCGCGCCTCGCATGTGTGGTCAGCGATGCCGACGGTGGTGAGGGAACCGTCGCCGCCGTCAAACGGGGAATCCCGATGATTCTCCACGCCCACGGAGATAATACCGACGCGTGGACCGAACTGCTCTCCCTCGCCAGCAGTCGCAGAACCCCACCCCCGATCGTCCTCACCCACCAGACGCCCGAGTCAATCGCCGGAATGCACAATCCCGGCGGCTTCACGGATGGTGACCGCGCGGCCTGTTTCGCTCGAGCCTTGGGTGTGCCGCGCGAGCGCATCAGACTACTTGGAACCCGCACGGACATCGTCGGAGAGTGGTCCGGCTCAAGCGACCCCGAGGAGAAGCTGCTGAAGTTACAATGGATGGCGAAGGTCTTGCAGTACCTCGGTTTCTGGGTTTGATTAGATGAAATCGTCGAGCGTCATCACGGTCACCGTATCGTCGTTGAAGAGGGAATCAACGCTATCGGAAAGCCAGTCGACTCGCTGTTTCGTGTAGAGGTCGACACCGTAGTTATCGATGACGTGACGGGTCACTTTGATGTATTTTCGAACCGATCCCTCCGACACCGTCAACACCACGTTTCCCGCGCACATCCCCCCATCGTCGCGCCCATTGCCGAAGTCCCCTTCGTTACGCCGTCGCTGGATGCACCGCCCTGCCAATGGCACGCGTCGGTAGGAATGGCCGCAGCGCACGCAGCGGACCTTCTGGCGCGTGAAGGCCATCAGATTGCCTCGCAAGTCGGGCAGGAAATGGGACTCAATGACTTGGCGCGCAACTCTGGAAACGTCGACTGCTCGCAAGCGTTGGCCAAGCGCGAGTTGGGCATTCATCTTGTCGACCATTGATTCGAGGGTCTTGTAGGAGGAGTTGGTAGGCCCAGCATCGAGTGGCCCTGAGTCGTGGGTCCAGCCGTAGCCGCGTACATCGCCGACCGTTCCGAGGCGATGGTCGACAATCTCGATAATCGATTTGAGTTCGGCTGGATGCGGTTGTAAGAGCGTTGCTTCGTAGAATTCCCGCGGGTATTGCCATGAGCAGTCCACATTGAGCGCCTCCTTGTCGATCTCGCTCGGGTTGAGGCGCGTTGTGAGCACGAGAGGGGCGTCCATCCTGCCGCCACGGTTGGCGGGCAGGATGAATTTAGAGAAGTTCAGAAGCCCATCCATGAGCATCAGGATACTGTCTTCGTCGCCGTCGCAGTTGCGTCTTTTCGCAGCGTGGAAGAGGGGGTGGGCGTAGCCTGCGGAGGCGTCGGTCCAGCCGATTATGCGACACAGGACTCCGCCAGAGGTGTGCGGGGCGAGGCCGATGGCGAGGTGTCCTACGAGGTCCTCTCCAGTCTGAATCTGATAGAACGGTTCCATGTCGTAGAGGCGGACGAGTTCGTCGTCGACGAAATCACAAGTCGATTGCAGATGATCGATGGCGAGGGTCGAGGGGATCAGGTCCTGAGGAAACAGTTCGAGCATCTGTTCGTCGTTGGTCAAGGCCTGTCCGTCGATGTCATGGGTGTAGCCGAGTTCTGCGAGCGCTTGCCAGGAGGTGCGGATCTCGCGCGGACGGAAGTGTGTGACCGGAACATCGATCATGTCGTAACGGGCAGTGCCATCACGAAATACAGAGACGTTGTGACGGGCTCGTAGTATGCCTTTTTCGATTGGTTCAGGGGTTTGATTGTAGGACATCAGACCCTTGACTGCCTTGATGCGATTGGGTAGCCTATCGAGGCCGAGTCGCCGCCTCTTGACCTCGAGTATGGCTTCGAGTGGAACACTGGTTCTCTGGCCCAAGCGGCGCGGTTTTCTGCCGCCGCGCAAGGCTCTCTCGCGAGTTTTCCCGCCACATTCGCTGGCCTCTTTCGGGTCGGGTCGGTTGTGGCAGGTGAGATGCGGCGATTCCTGGCCGCAACGCGAGCAGATTCGCGGCCCCATCTCGATTCTGATACTGCCCTGAGCTGCAGCATGCCCCATCAGACGTTGCGGCCCGCCGTAGTTTCCAATCGGGTAGAGTGAGTGCACCATCGGTTTCATCTCGCGTCGGCTGGCTTTTTCCGGCCGGCCCATTCGCGAGCCGATCCTGCAAGACACCGCATCCTCCCAACGAAGGTCTGATAGTTTGCGCACCAACCACAACGAACGCTCGACTTCGTGGTCGTCGAGAATTCGATAAGCCGCGATCAGACCATCACGGTCAGGTGGGCCGGGGTCGGTTATCTTGGAAGCCGCTTCATCGCCTTCGATCTCGGTATCTTCGATGTTCAATCCACGTTGGCGAGCGCCGGTCTCGGCGCGGATGCGCTCGATGCTGCGACGTTCTTCGACATCGTCCAGCCGCGCATCTTCCTTTTCGATGATAAGAGTCGCACTACGGATTTCAGTGACTCTGTTGGCTGCATGCGGAGCGGCCTCTGTGCGACGCTGCACGCCTTTTCCGTGTATTTCGAGGCCAAGTCCTTCGAGGAGTGATTCCCAATGCTTTGGGATTACGATGTCACCACGATGGTGGCGGTGTTCTATCCCGAGAACCATGAGTGAGGACTTGACGACACCGTGTTCGTGAACTTTGGTCCAGCCGGGCCATTCTCCGGTTGAGGGTGTATCCAATCCGACATCGTCCAATTGCAGGTCGGCGCTCCACTGCGCCGCGGCGCCATTCAATCTCAAGTCACCATTCTTGATGCGAGAGTCCAGCAGTGCCTCGATCAATTGCTTCGTGAAAGAGAGCGGAAGGTCAGACCACCAAGGATTCCAAGGCGGAGGAGGGGCAGTGCCGAATTCGTTGCATATCGCCTTGACCTGAGGCCACTCAAGATTGAGATGTTGCAAGAATCGATTCCAGTCGCGGCGGCGTTGGGAGCGCTCCAAAGCTGATTCGCCGCCACGTGAGATGGCGCCATTGAACGGCAAACCCGGCGGCAGATCAGCACGCTTCACAGCGATTATTTCCGCGAAGGATTCAACTTTTGAGGGTTGATTCATCGCTTCAGCGAGGTCAGCCGCCCACCAATCTCGATTGTAAGGTGAAGGAACCAATTCCTTGTTGTTCTCAAGGAACTCGCCGAAGCCGACAAGAATCTCGCCCGAATCCCAAATCGTCAGGACTCTTTCTTCGACATCGCGCCATTCTTCAACGGTCTCGATTCGGTGAAATGTCCCATCGATCAGGAGCACAAGGGGTCCGTCGATTTCGGTCGTGGGAGTTACTGCACAGGCCTTGCCAGGACGTTCAACCTTCATCTGAGTACCAACAGCAAGGAAGGAACCCATCGCTTCCATCGAGACGGGATTGATGCCGGCCGCAGCTAGGCCAGAAGCTCTACTGCGGCCATATCTTAGTCTGAATGCCCCCGGCTCGCCCGGCCCGCCGAAGACCGGCCGACCAGCGATAACATCGTCGAGGTAACGCTCATTAGTCGAAATGACTCGACGCTTGAAGTATTCTTCTTTGGAATCTTTCGACTTGCCTTTGGAAGTGAATCCGGCAATGAATTCCCAACCGGGAATCTGCAAGCGCTCGGTATGTTTCTGCAGTTTGGGAGCCTTGAGGCACAGACCCTCGCCGATGACAAGCATCACTCCGCCGCGCACCCTTGAGCCCTCGATATTGCGAACCTCCTTGTAGCCAGAACACTCGATCTGCTCAGTCGCTTCACCATTGATCATCACCGGACAGGCGCGAACGATGATCTCGATCTCTTCCGGGGGCGGCTTGTACTGCAAACCGGCTCGGTACAAGCCGAACTCCTCCTTGACGCGCTCGACCTCGGGCGTCGTCGGAACATATCGATCCAAGCCCAATTCTCGGCGAACCATGTCGCCAATCAACACGCCGAGAGCCTGAGCGGTCCCGCCAGCAGCGCGAATCGGACCGCAGAATTCGATTGAGAGGAATTCGGAACCATCCTCGTTGTTGAGGATCTTGACATCTCCAATGCCCTCGAGTGGAGCGACTAGAACGGCCTCGGTCAGCACCGCCAGACCGACTCGCAAGCCCGTATCGATGGACTGGCGGACATCGGCCGTCAGCGTGTGCATCCGCCGAGCGACATCGACCGCGATCTGAATCGAAGCAGTCTCGCGGTCGACTTTCTTCAGCAACTCTCGCAAATCGTCTTGAATCGGAATCGGATCTTGGCCCTTCTGCGGAATCAGATAATCTTCCAGCAATCTCTCAGTTCGACTGGCCAAGTCCGCAGCACGCGGAATCTCGACATCATCGACGAAATCCAAACCCTTCGCTCGAGCGTCGCGAGCAACCGAGTAAACCTCCTCTGTGCGACGCTCCAACCAAGTGTGGTAAGCCTCCATCTCGGCACTTAAGCGTGCCTCATCGAGTACGACCACTGGCTTCTCTTCAACTACCATCTCGCATACGCTCCGCTGACGAACATTCGTCGACTGAGAGCGACCGTCCAAGAACATTGATGCTCGGACGCGTCAAATGCCTCAAACCCCGACTCGAATCAGTGCGAACCTTCATCCGACTTCAGCGAGGCCCGTAGCGAGGAGAGACATGTCGACAACGGTAGCCGAGGCGCGAATCAGACTGATAGACCGCGTTCGTAATCTCGCATATCTTCACTCCCCCGACGAACCCTTCACTCTCGCCAGTGGCCGCCAAAGTCGACACTTCTTCGACATGAAACCGGTTATGATGAACCCGGAATGTGCACATCTCCTCGGCGTATTGATTCATGCTGAAATCGATTCTCTCGGCGCCGTCGACGCTGTCGGAGGACTCGAACTCGGCGCCGTCCCCCTCACTGGAATCGCCATCGCGAAGGCCGCAAAAGGCTCAACGCTTCGCGGCTTCATGGTACGCAAGGAACCCAAGGGACGGGGAGGGCGCAAGACCGGGAATCCCCCTGGGATCGAGGGCTCGACGATCAGGTCTGGTGACAGAGTGGTGCTGCTCGAAGACGTGACGACGACGGGCGGGTCTGCGCTGAAAGCGGCGCAACGACTGCAGGAGATGGGCTGCGACGTGGCAGCTTGCATCACCATTCTCGACCGACAAGAGGGCGGGGCTGAAGCCTTTGCGGCAGCCGGAATCTCGCTTCGGCCGCTGATTCTGCGCTCGGACATCACAGGTGAATGAGTTCCACTGACAGGTGAATGATTTGGGACATGAGATTGACCCCGATGGATTGCCCTACGACCCGCCTCGCTTGGAGCGCAAGGAGTACATCGGGTTCGGAGAATTTCTCGCCCTCGACCTGCGCACGGGTATCGTTGTGATGGCTGAGGAATTTCCTGAGATGCGCAAGCCCTCGTACAAGATAACCGTCGATTTCGGGCCGGTCGTCGGGCGTTTGCAGAGTTCGGCGCAAATCACCAATTATTCGCGCGCTGACTTGGTTGGACGCATGGTGGTGGGGGCGATCAACCTTGGCGAAAAGACTCTGGCCGGTGGTTTCGTCAGTCAGTTTCTGGTGCTCGGCGCACTCGACCCCGACGGTATTGTGCGACTGCTCGAGATGCCCGATGGTGTACTGCCCGGCTCTATGGTCGCTTGATTACTCCCGTTGGTGCTCGTAGCAGTATCCGGACTTGCGAAAGACCATCCTGCGGCACCCTTTGACAGTCTTCCCGTCAACGTGCAGGCAGTGGGTCTGTGATTTCAGGAACTCTTTTGCCTTTTTCTCCTTTGCCGACGCCGTCTTTTCCACTTGCTTATCTACTTGCTCTTGAGTATTTAGGCCGTCACGAGAACTCTCCCGAGTCTCTTCGAGATGTAGATTCGCTGAATCCGTCCCCCAATCGGTCAATTTGCTCAATTCGACCGAGCAGGGTTTGCAGAGCAGATCACCCTCGGCTTCGCCATCGTCACTTAATAGTGCAAAGCCAACAGCTCCGAGAGCCAACGGTTCGGGTGACTTGAAGGCCAAGGCGAGACCAATCCCAGCGGCTCCGCCCACGACCGTCAGGGCCAGACCGCCCACCAAGCGGGCGTAGGCCTGGGCCGGGTCGCTTCCCGCGCTCCGGCACTCTGTGCATATCTCGGCATCGCACCTCGCTCTCTGACATGTCCAGGCGAGGGGGGAGCCTGTTCGCCCGCACTTTGCACATTTGCCAGCGGAGAGCCCCGCTTCTGGGGACTTGGTCACCAACACAACCGCACCTCCGAGGGCTATCACCGCGCCGAGAAGCCCGACTAACCAACTCTCTCCCTCGCCGCCGGAGACGAAAAATATCCCTACGAAAATGATAGCGAGCCCAGACATTATCCGTAAGTTGCCACCAAGATGCGCCCCGACCATGACTGGCTCTATCTTCTCTGAATCGCCCTCAATCCTGACTTCTTGGATCATCGGCTTTATGCCTTGCAGGGCTTCCAATTCCCCGGCGTCGAACCAAGTCGTTTCGCAGTCGCCGCAAACGTCGATTTTGACAACTTCGCGGAAGCCGACCACTTGATTAGACACACTGATTTGGGCCATCTTCGACGGGCAAACAGGGCAACTGCGGCCCTCCACGTGCTTGAGTCCCTGTTTCTCGATGCTCTCCAGAACTCCGTCGGGGACGACCCCTTCCATCGACTTGGCCCGGACTGCGAGGCCCCAACACTTGATGCAGACCAGCAGGTCGACGCCCTCGACGCCCTCGGCCGCCTCCTCCCGTAGTTTCGTTCCGCACCGCGGGCAGTCGTAGTCGCTAGGGCTACTCACGTTGGACCAGTTCCGTGCACCATCATTAGGGTTAGGGCGGCACACATATGCTCTTGTGCCTGTGAACGTTCCCGGCTCCATGCCTACTGTAGTCAAGATGACAACCAGCGCTGGGGAGATACTGATTGGACTGTACACCGAGGACTGCCCTGAGACCACAGGGAACTTCCTCAAGCTCGTAGATGACGGATTCTACAACGGCCTGCACTTCCACCGCGTAATCAAGGATTTCATGATCCAGGGCGGCTGCCCTCGCTCAAAGGACCCCAACAGTCGGGCCGCCGGCACTGGCGGGCCTGGTTGGAAGATTCCTTGCGAGGATTCAGCTCTTGCCAAGTCACACGACAAGCCCGGCCTCTTTTCGATGGCTAATGCTGGACGAAACACGGGTGGTTCGCAGTTCTTCTTGACTACCGTTGCGACTCCGTGGCTGAATGGGAACCACGCTGTCTTCGGCGAGGTTGTCGAGGGCATGGATGTGGTTTACAGCATCGAGAGATGCGACACGATGGCTGGCGACAAGCCCAACGATCCGCAGCAGATCATCAAGGTCGAGCGACTCTGACCTCGATTTGAACTACTTTGGGCATTCGAACCGCTTCACAGACCTGCTATTTCGTTTACCTTCGCGGACAACCGTATTACTGCGTCCCGAAAGCGAATCTTTATTATTAAGTAATTAACGCCTTTGAAACATGGCAAGACACCGCGTGGGCGACCGCAGAATCATCAGTATCAGCATTCCAGAGGAGTTGGCGA
This sequence comes from Euryarchaeota archaeon UBA58, assembly GCA_002498525.1. Classification (GTDB taxonomy): domain Archaea; phylum Thermoplasmatota; class Poseidoniia; order Poseidoniales; family Thalassarchaeaceae; genus MGIIb-O1. Next base: position 43,661 of record DAHR01000008.1, on the reverse strand, counting down.
GGAAGCTTGACCGCCGTGTCGGCAAGGGCAGAGAGCAAGGCCGCTCCGTAACCATCGCCAAAATGATCTATCAAGGCCTCGAAGCCGAGACCATCCCTACGCGATTCGAGCGCGCGGTCGAAACTAGGAGCGCTGCAGCCGAATCCGGCGAGGTGCGCGTCGAGAAAGACTCGATGGGCGAATTGCAAGTTCCCGCCGACCGCTATTACGGCGCCCAGACCGCCCGCTCGCTGATTAATTTCGAAATCGGCGACGACAAGATGCCAACCTCGATAATTCGCGCCTTCGGAATCCTCAAACAAGCGGCAGCTGAGATCAATGTCAGCCTCAGCCAATTAGACCCACAGGTCGGCGCCCTCATCACATCGGCCTGCGACGAAGTGATATCGGGCGAGCTCGACGAGCATTTTCCCCTCAGAATCTGGCAGACCGGCTCGGGAACCCAGACCAACATGAACGCCAACGAGGTCATCGCCAACCGAGCGATTGAGATGGCTGGCGGAGACCTCGGAAGCAAAACCCCCGTCCACCCGAATGACCACGTTAATCGGGGCCAATCCAGCAACGATACCTTCCCAACGGCCATGCACATCGCCGCTGCGGAGGAGATTCACCACAGATTGCTTCCCTCGCTCAGGGCATTACGCGCAGCACTGGCCTCCAAATCCGAGGAGTTCTCAGGCATCGTCAAGATCGGCAGAACCCACTTGATGGACGCCGTCCCACTCACCCTCGGACAGGAATTCAGCGCCTACGTCGCCATGCTCGGAGCCGACATCCGCAGAATTGAAGCAGCATTCGACGACCTTCTCGAACTCGCACTCGGAGGAACGGCCGTTGGAACCGGTCTCAACACCCATCCCGAGTTCGCCGACAAGGTCGCCGACAGAATCGGTGAGAAGACAGGACTGCCATTCATCAGTGCTGAGAACAAATTCGCCCAACTCGCCGCACACGATGCGATAGTAGCGGCATCAGGCGCCTTGAACACGCTTGCTGTGAGCCTGATGAAGATCGCCAATGACATCCGTTGGATGGGATCGGGACCACGCTGTGGATTTGGCGAATTGTCCCTCCCGGCCAACGAGCCAGGCTCGAGCATCATGCCAGGCAAGGTCAATCCGACTCAAGCGGAGGCGATGACGATGGTCTGTTGCCAAGTCTTGGGAAATCACACTGCAATCAGCGTTGGAGGCAGCCAAGGCAACTTCGAACTCAACGTCTACAAGCCGATGATAATCCACAATCTGTTGCACAGCACACGACTACTCGCCGACACCTGCAGGAGCTTTTCCGACAAGTGCGTCGACGGGCTTTCTGCCAATGAGGATGCGATTCGTTCGCACCTCGAGAATTCATTGATGTTGGTTACCGCGCTGAACAATCACATCGGTTACGACAGCGCGGCCAAGATCGCCAAGCACGCGCATCAGCAGGGATTGACTCTGCGCGCTGCTGCGCTGGATCTCGGGTTGCTGACGAACGACCAGTTCGATCAATGGGTCAGACCGAATGAGATGATCGGCCCGAAGCAGTGAGACGGCGATTCTTGGAGCCACTCGAAACTGAAGTCAGCGGAGCGAGAGGCTCCGCAATGATTGATAATCTGATGGAATGGGCCGATGCCGTACTTTGGTACAAGGTGGGAGCAGCAGGGGTTCTGCACATGGGGGAGCATCCCCCCTGCTGACTCCGCAGGGTCCGGTTCTTTTCCCCGCCCGAAGGCGGTTCTTTTCTCCGGGTAGATGACTTCTTGACTCCGAAGAGCCCTTTCGCCGTTTCCGATTCCACTGGGATCGCTCCCCGCTTCTTCGTTCCTGTTTCCCTCCCTGGCTCTCACCAGTTCGTTCTTCAGAATCGATGCCGGTCCTCCACGCGTCTCCGCGCTCTCGTTCCCGCCGTGTTTCCCTCCAGTTTCTCTTTCCCCTTCCTTGCGTCCGGTTCTCTTCCACCTTCGTTTCCCACGAATCTGCCTCAGGTCTGTCCCATCTCTGGTTCTCGCCCTTCACACATACATCTCCGGTCTGGTCTGCTGGCACGGTTGCGTTCTCCCCGCCGAAGCGGTGCGGTTGTGTTTTCCCCAGCTTTCCCCGTTGCTTCTCTCCCCTTTCTTTCGTCCGGTTCCTTCCACCTCAGTTCGACCGTATCTCCCCTGCCCTTCAGACAGGTTCGATCGTTCCCCTTCCTCCTTTCGGATTCCGGTTCTACCACCCCAAGTTTGGGGTTCGGTTCTGTGGCCCGCGGTTTGCGCCGAAGCGCGCCCCACACCACTCCCCTGAAGCGGCAACTTTGGTCTGTGCGGGGGAGGCGCTTAAATGTTTCGTTGAATGAGGTACTGTGGACTGGAAATAGGGGTTGTGGATGTTAATTTCCAGTGCGTTCCGAACCGGGCATCAACTGTTTCTTAACATCCTTAAACGCTCTCTCAGCGCCTGATTCCGGTCATTTTCCGGTGCTGAGGAAAGATCCTCTTCCAGACGGCGTTTGACGACTGCTGACTCGAGTAGAATGACTTTTCCGAGGTCATCGCCGAATATGAGTCGATTCTGGTGAGAATCCATGTGTCGGATTCTCGCATCATGTGAGAATTCTCTCGCCTCGGCAGCGAGCAGAGAGACTCGGGATTCGCTGCCGTCCCAACTCGATGCCCAGCCATCACCACTCAGATCCGCAATTGCATCTACAGTGCCATCGACATTTCTCACCCCACCGTCGAACCAGATTGAGCCATCCTCATGGCCGGAGATGAAACCTGAATCCGTTCCGGCGATGGTCGTGACCAAGGATTCGACATATTGCTCAATTTCCTCATCAGTTCCGACAGAACTGATGCTTCCATCACTATGACCGAGCAGGAAACGACCCGCAGAACCGCAAGCACCGCAGGTCACCGGACTGTCTGTGGCGAATTCGAAATGTTCGGCCTTCTCGCCTGGCCGAATCCGCAGAAATCCACACCGAGGCCGACCCAACCCGAGTAGAACCCCCCCATCTTCGTGCAATCCGAAATGCCACGGGCGCTCGTTGATAGTCCATCGCTCAAGCTGCTCGCCAGAGTCATCGAAGCGCCAGATCGTCGCCTCGATGAAGTCATCGATTTCCAATTCGTAAACCGATGAAGACGCCCAAACCACACCACTCCAAGCCTGTACGAAATCACTCCCTCCTTCGAGTTCGCGACTCCACAACAACTGGCCTGACTCAGCGTCAAAGGCATGCAGCGAAGCGGAAGCGGTGGCGTAGATTCGTCCGGCGTCGATTGCGATATCAGAAATCGGACCGCTCACTTCAGCGCGCCATCGCAGATCTCCTGATTCTGCATACCAACAGCAGAGTTCTCCCCCGTGCGAGCCGGCGAAGATGTGATTCTCGCTCAAACGAGCTAGTGTGCATTTGCTGTCGAGGTCGCGAATGAATGAGGCGAGGCTCTCCAGAGAAGGCTTTGACACGACCCTCCCTCGGAACCCTCGATTATCGAACTTCCGCGTAATCAACCACAGAGGCACAGAGAACACGGAGAGCCTCGCGCAGTGGCCGCGAAGGAAGCTGTTGATTCACTACCTGGAAATCAAAACCTGTGACTCAGTGTGCTCTGTGGTGTCATCGACCTTTCAAGCGGTCACATTGTAGAGGCGTTCGACCTTGTCGCGCAGGTAGGTGACGAATGCATCTGGAGAGGGCGGCGAGCCGGTCGCTTCTTCGATCAGCGCGGCCGGCTCGAGAATGCTCCCACGCGCGTGCACGTGCTCGCGCATCCAAGCCAAAAGCGGTCCGAATTCGCCCCGGCGCATCTGCTCATCATGGTCTGGAAGCACCTTGCGAGCAGCCTCCAGCAGCTGCGCCGAATACAGATTGCCCAGAGTGTAAGTGGGGAAGTAACCAAAGGCGCCGAAGGACCAATGAATGTCCTGCAAGACCCCCAAAGTGCGGTTCGGTGGCCTGATTCCGAGGAATTCTTCGTACATGTCATCCCACGCATCGGGTAGATCATCGACTTCGATCTCGCCCGCGATGAGTCGTTTTTCAATCTCGTATCGAATCATGATGTGAAGGTTGTAAGTCGCCTCGTCAGCCTCGACGCGTATCATGCTCGGCTCGACGAGATTGACAGCTCGCCAGAGGTCATCGGCAGACACTCCCTCCATGAAATCTGGAAAATGCTCCTGCCACAACGGCAAAACCCACTCGCAGAACTCTCGGCTGCGACCGACCTGATTCTCCCACAGCCTGCTCTGGCTCTCGTGGACGCCGAGTCCATTCGCTTGGCCGGCCGGCTGAAAGTCGAGGTTTCTCGGCCGGCCTTGCTCGTACAGTCCGTGACCGGTTTCGTGCATCGAGCCGTACAGCGAGCCGAAGGGGTCGGTCTCGCTGTAGCGGGTCGTCCATCTGACGTCGTCTGGGTTCGAGCCGCCGCAGAATGGGTGGGTAGAAGCGTCACGGCGGCCTGCTTTGAAGTCGAAGCCAATGGCTTCGGATACCGCTTGGCTGAGGGCTTCCTGGCCTGTTTGACCCCATTTGTTGTCATCTACGAATGCCATGTCGGGGCGCTCACCGCGTTCTACTACGGCCTTGACGAGCGGTGCGACATTCTCTCGCAGTCCAGCGAAAAGTGGGTCGACTCGGGCCACCGTGAGGCCCGATTCGTAGAGGTCGAGCAGGGCGTCGTAGCGCAGATCCTCGTAGCCCAGATAGTCGGCCTTCTGCCGGCACATGTCGATCATCTTGGCGAGGTCGTCGCGGAAGATCGAGAAATCGTCAGCCGCGCGCGCCTCGGTCCAGGAGACCTGTGATTTCGATTGGTGCTTGGCTAACTCGCCGACGAATTCTGTTGGCAGTTTAGTCGCCTTGTCATAACTCTCGCGCGCGAGGCGGAGGTTTCCTGCCTGTATTTCATCGAGGTCGTCTCGCGACTCCAAATCGCTGAGCAACTCACCGATGCGCGAATCTGTGATCATTTCGTGGCCGGTTCTCGAAATCCACGAGAGTTGTTCTGCGCGCAGTCCAGCGGCTTTCGGTGGCATCATCACTTCCTGATCCCAGCCGACGAGGCCACCGACCTGTGAAATCAAATCGATGTCTTTCAGTCGCGCCATCAGTTCATCGTAAGCATCCATGGGCAGACCCAGGCCCCCTGCCTCATCAACCCCTTCGTTTCGGAGGGCTCTTCAGTCGACTCAGACTTCGACTCCAAGCCAACCACGCAGCGCGATGCCGATTGCGAATGAAATCGCGCTGACGACGACCAGAATCCCAGCCATTTCAGCAAATCGTCGACCAAACGACTGATCCCGAGCAACGGCGACATAGCCGTTGAACGCAGCAACGATGGCGAGGCCAATTGCGAGGGTCAGTCCGAGAGCCTGTTCATGTGGAGCAAAACCGTAGCGAAAGGGGTCAGTATCCTGCAGCATCAAGTATGGCATCACTAGAAGGAAAACTGTGGAGATGTAAGCGATTCCAGTGAAGCCAGCGGCCTTGATGGGAGAGCGTCCATCAGCCTCTTCCTTGGTTGCGAGATATTCTGACGCGGCCATGCTGAACGAGGCTGCGATTCCGGTCACGAGGCCCGCAAGGGCCACGAGGTTGAGCGATTGGAATGCGAAAGTGAGTCCGGCGAGTGCGCCTGTGAGTTCGACGAGAGCGTCAGAGAGTCCCAAGATGATGCTGCCCAGATACTTCAGTCCCTCCTCCTCGAGAAGTTCAATCAATTCAGCTTCGTGAGCCTCCTCCTCCTCAGCGATCTCATCGAGACCCAATTCGCGGTACTCCGACGCCATTCGCTTCTCGCCATTTTCCATCATCTTGACCGTGAAAGTCACTCCGAAGAAGCGTGCCAACATAATCTGCCAGAAGACGATTAGCGCGAAGGGTCGCACATCGCGGCCTGTGCGCTCGGCGATAATCGACTCATGTCGCTTCTCGTCCTTCGCGATTCGCTCGAGAATATCTCGATTCGTCTTGTCTTTCTGACGACTCGCCAACTTGCGATAGACGGCCGCTTCGGTGGCCTCCATGCGCTGAATCCTCAGCAACCGTTTCAGCGTCGGCTCATCCATCAAGGGCAATCCCTAAGCCGGCGCTCATCAACTCATCTGCGAATCCCTTTCAACAGGCCCCTGCCAGACAGGGTCGATGCGCGAAGCGATAGAGGATGTTTGGGATAATCTCGTCGACGAGATCGAGGAGCGTGGATTCGATCATCGATTGGTTATTCCTGGGACTTTGGCGATCGGGGTTGCGGCAATCGTCGTCGTAGCGACGCTGTTTTCTCTAGGTGCGAGTCTCGTATTCGACGAGTCGAGCTCTTCGAGCAATGTGCTCGACCTCTCATTCAACGAAGCCGTATTCATGCCGCGCGCCGAAGAGTGCATCGACGAGGGCAACGGACAAGACTCGCCAGAGTTTGCAATCGGTTACGAGCCGAGTCTCGCGATGGATAGTGCGGGCAACCTCTTCATCACGGCTCATAAGGACCTGCGTTGGGGTGGCACGGGGACTCCGCTCGGGCCAATCCTTGGGGGGCCATTCGATTTCTGGTACGCCTGCGAGGAGGGCGAAGAGACAACTTGGGATTACTGGGCGAGTTGGTTGTGGAAGTCCAACGACGGTGGGCTGACCTGGGGGGCTGGTGACAATTTCGAACCGACTCCCGGAAATCATCTGATGGCGAATTATCTCGCCGGCGGCTCGGAATGTCTGGGTGATGAGGGTGATATCGCCGTCGACGGCGAGGATGTTGTCTACTATCTTGACACGACATTAGAAGACAATTGGTGGCACAAATTCCTCGACGGTGGCAATACCTACGAGGGCGGAATCTGCGACCGGATGAACACAATGGCCGCGGACGACAGACCTTGGGTCGCAGCTCAGGGTGATGGCATCATCCACTACCTTGGCAACTCGGGCGCCAGCCCACCCGAATGCAGTGGCGATGTCGGACGTTACTGGTATTATCACTCTGAGAACGGCGGCGACTCCTTCAGCCAATGTTACGCGATGCCTGGCGGTTGGTCGACGATCGCCGCCGAAGCAGACGGAACCTACGTCTACGTCGCCCAGGAGAGTTCGGACGGCGGCAGTGGCAATGTCATAGTGCGAATCAGCGATGATTACGGTCGCGGCACGGGACCGAGCCCTTCGGACGGCACTTGGCAAGAGCCGGTCAGCGTCGGGCCTCGTAACGGAAACTGTCCGGAAGGCTACCCCGTCATCGAAACCAACGAAGTCGGCACGGTGGCGGTGATTTGGGCCGATTGTCCAGATGGTGGAACCGGCCCTTGGGACATGAGAATCGCGCTTTCTTACGACCGTGGCATCAATTGGTCGGAGTGGGAGATCACGCCCTTCGAGCGCGGAATGAACATGTATCCCTTCGTCTCGATTTCAGATAATGATGTGATTTCAGTTGCGTTTTACGGTCTTGATTTTGACCAGAATGGCAGCGAAGATGGCTATACTGCGGGCAAGGAATGGTTCCTCTACGCGGGCGCATTGCTGGCACCACAGGCCAACGATTCCTGGGACTTCTCGATTGCTGACCCTGCTCCGCTCCACACCGTCACCTCCTACGAGGAATCGAATGGTGATACCCATGCTCTGCACGATTTCTTCGAGACGGTGATCAGTGCTGATGGCAGCCGTCTCGGCATTGCCTACCAGCAGAATATCGGATTGCATCCTTTCGAGGATGAGGAGGAACAGCGCTACATCAAATTCGTCAGTGTGAATATCTCAGGGATTTTCGATGTCGAATCGGACTTCGCAATCGACGGAGCCGTCGATTCAACATTCGCCAGTGATGGATTCGCAGTGACTGACTCAGAACGAAGCCTTTTCTGCTCATCTCCCGCAGTCCAAACGTGGAACTCAATCACACTTCGGTCGGTTCCGGCACGCCGGTTCTGCTGATTCATGGGCTTGGCTCGAGCATTGCTGATTGGTATTTGCAGATGGATGATTTTTCGGCGGACCACGAGGTCATCTGCTGCGACTTGCGCGGACACGGCGACTCAGCCAAAGCCGCTGGACCATACTCGATGGAGATGCTCACCGAAGACGTCTCCGAGTTGATTTCGGCGCTCGGTCGCGGCCCGATGCATGTCGTTGGGATTTCTCTTGGTGGGATGATCGGTCTGCAATTGGCGCTCGACCATCCCGAACAGGTGCGCAGTTTGACTGTGGTCAATTCAGCACCTGAAGTCACCATCAGAACATTCGAGCAACGGCGAGGCCTGTGGTTGCGTATGGCAATCTTGAGGATTCTCGGGATGAAGCGGATGGGCGCCTTCATCGCTGGCAAAGTGTTTCCCGAAGATGATGAAATTGAGTTACGAGAACGCATGGCAGAGGCTTGGGCGAAGAACGACAAGCGCGCCTACACGGCAGCCACTAAGGCTCTGATCGGCTGGTCGGTTCTTGCCCGCTTGGACGAGATTTCTATTCCGACTCTGGTGATAACCGGTACAGAAGCTTACTCACCCTCGCTCGTCACCGAGCCGCTCTTGGCTGAGATTGCTGGCGTTCAGATTGAGGTCATTGAGGGCGCGCGGCACGCTGCACCTGTGCAGCAACCGGAGGAATTCAACCGAATCCTGCTAGATTTCTTCAAACGGTTGTGACTCGCCCTGAACAAGCGAATCGACTCCTAGCCCTGATACTCTGAGTGAGAAGCATCATGTGTGATTCAGCACGCGCAAAGCGCGTGAACAACCGCCACATGAGCGCCCTTCTGGTGCTGCTCTTCCTCGCCCCCACACTTGCCGGCTGCTTCGGAAGTGGGGCACTGAGCGGGGGTCCCGACGAATCCGAGCATTGGCTTCGACCGGTCGAAGAGCGCTCGGATCTGACCTACCGGGCCGACGACATCTTCAGTCGAGTCTCAATCAATGGCTCATACGGAATCGATGAGGTGCGCTCGCTCTACATCTCAGTCCCTGCAATCACTCTGACCGACGGCGGAGCGGGCGCCACGGGTGACGCAGAAGTGCATCTCGGACTCTGGCTGCCGTTGATTGAAGGCTGTGATTTCGACGCCGGCGAAGTCGCAGAAGAATGCAGAGTTCCAATCATCGCCGAAATCGGCCCTTACTACGGCGACGGTGATGTCGATGCCCTGACACCAGCGAACCGCCTTGGGCGCTTCCTCATCGAGAATTATGTTCCACACGGCTACGGCATCGCCCAAGTCAGCGTTTTCGGTACCGGTGAGTCGAACCACTGCATGGACTTGATGGGCCTCGACGAGCAGGAAGGAATCCACGCTGCGATCGAATTCCTCGGCTCGGCCCAATTCTCCAATGGAGCCGTCGGCATCATCGGAAAATCATACGACGGCTCTACACCTTGGGAGGCGGCAGCGATGGGCTCAGAGTATCTCAAGACCATCGTGCCGATGTCGGGACTGATCGGAGTCCACGACCTGATGTGGCGCAACGGCAGCATGGAAGCACGCGGCGCCATAATGCACAACGGCGTCTACGGCAGCTTCGGCCTAGACGGCGATTCTGAGGATCCGCAGAACGCGTGTGAGGGTTATCTGGAGGGGTACTACGCGGGTGTTGGTGCATATCTGACCGGCGATAATCTGGCTTGGATTGGCTCCGATTACTGGGAGGAGCGCAGTTTTCTGGCCCGAACTCTGCAGAATTACCACGGCTCTGTCTACATCATTCACGGCATGCAGGACTGGAACGTCGACCCTCACATGGCCTTCCCAACCCATCAGATTCTCCAACGAAACGGTCTCGATGTCAAGGGATTGTATGGTCAATGGGGGCATGATTACCCCGACCGTTTGAGTGGTCATCAGGGTCTCAGCAGCGGTCGTGGGGGCGAAGCATTCCCATTCACTTTGCGCTGGGATTGGGCTGATGATCTGCTGGAATGGTTCGATTTCTATCTGAAAGAGGAGGGTCCGCAGCCGCGCTTGATCGCTGAGATTCAGGATAACATGGGCGGCTGGCGGGTCGAAGCCACCTATCCACCGGATGATCAGAATTGGCTTCGATTCGGAATGGATGAGTGTTCCATCATCGGGGGTGGTGAGACTATCACTGTGAGTTCGGAATTGCGCATCGAGTGTCCTTTCTTCGAGGGGGAGACGAGGATTGTTGGCAATCCGACCTTCCACGTCGATGCGACTGTGTCTGCCTTTTCGACCAGTGGACATCTGTTTGTCGAGATGGTTCAAGCGAGCACTGGAATGCATCTCGGTCATGCGGTGATGGACCTGCGATTCCACGCTGGTGGCAAAGAGGGTGAGGTGTTGGCACCGGGTGAGACTGTCAATGCCAAGATGGAGTTCTTCGGGATGGATGTGCTGATTCCTGCTGGCGATGGGATTCATCTGATCATCACTCAAACCGGTGAGGATTACATTCCCAGTCCGGTCTCTATGCAGTCGGTGACAGTGGGGCTTGGGGCGAGCAGTGTGCTTAGCCTCTCATTGGTTGAGAGGACTTGCGAAGATCTGTTCATGCCTCCGATGAATGCCGACCCATATCCACAGTGCGCGACGGAGGAGTGAGCGAATGGCTGCTCCCTCGACCAAGGTCAGCATCGCCGTTGCAGACCGAATCTTGTTGCATCTGTGGGAGCAGGACCACCAGGCGGATCACTATCTGGTGAGTCGCGAGGTGACTCGACCCGGTATTGCTGAAATCTGTGCTCTGCATCCTCCCAATGTTTCTCGCACGATGCGCGATTTCGCATTGAACGGATTGGTCAGTGAACACACTCGGGTGGTTCGTGGCGAGGAGCGTCGGCAGAAGACCTGGCAATTGACCGATGATGGTCGCGAGGAGATCGGCCGGCGATTACAGGCTTTACGCGAAACCAAGGTTCTGCTTCGCGCGCGAGATGGAGAATTGCTCGAGGTTCGCGCCGATTCTGCTGGTGAGCAATTAGAGACTGGTCTGACTCTGCTACAGGTGCTGATGCATGCTCAACACGAGGCTGTGCTGAATTTTGGGGACATCCGTTTCGGGGCGATCGTTCGCAGCGAGGTGGAGGAGAAGTCGAAGCCCGGCTCGCTGAAATTGCTCGCTGGGGCTCATTCGACCTATCACACGCGCCCGCCTGAGACACGCACCGTTCATGGGCGCGAGAATGAGGTCGAAATCCTCGATGAGTGGTTTGCTGGAAGGGCAGCGATGGCAGTGGTTTCGGGCATCGCGGGTTGTGGCAAAACAACCCTTGTGAGTCACTGGCTCGACCATAATCTGGATTCCTCCCCCAACCTCGCAGTGATGTATTATCCATGCCAACCTTGGGATAGTCCTCTGGGCATCGCAACCAGTCTGCTGCATCGCCTTGGCATCAGTTCTGATACTGATGGCGATGACCCATACAATGTTCTCGAGGCCCTGCCGCTGAAGCCCGGTGCGCGCCTCGACATCGACCTCTACCGCCGTCGCCTGATCGCACACCTGCTCGATGAGGAGGGACATTGCGGCGAAGCGGAGGAATCGAATCTCGTCATCCTCGATGACGTGCACAATATCGGCACCGAAGGAAATCACCTCTTCGGGGCACTTCTTCAGGTCGCCGAAGCAACCTCGCTCCGCCTCCTGCTGGTTTCTCGCACAAACCTCGCATTCTATGACCGCAGAGACGTTCACACACGCGGGCGGGTAGTGGAATTGAGCCTCACAGGGCTATCGCTCGAGGAGGTGGCCGAGTGGCTCTCGACCATCCAACTGCCATCAGAAGCTCCTGCCGAGGAGATTCACCGCGCCACTGGAGGTCACCCCTTGGCGGTTGAACTCCTCGAACTCTACGGCAAGACACTGCACGACGATTGGCTGCGCTTCTTGGACGAGGAGATCCTCGATGTGCTGCCCGAGGACCGGCACGAATTACTAGCACTTCTCGCCGTCGCGGATCGGCCAGTTCCATGGGAAAAATTGGCCAAAGCCGCCAATTACGACGGCGCTCCACCAGAAGACCTGTTGACCCGAGGCTTGATGCTCGAACTCGAAGATGGAATGTGGTTGCACGAAGCGCTTCGCTCGAGACTACTCAGAGAGGTCGGTGCGCCGCTCGAAGAGCGCGCCCGAAAACTCCGCGAAAGCCTGTGAACCTCTCCGATTTTTTGAGAATCAACCACAGGGGCACAGAGAACACAGAGAGGATTTTGTTGTCGATGGCTGGGCGGGCTGCGTATGCGCTTTACCAATATCCGGAGAGTGAATATCCGCGCCTCTCTGTTCTCTGTGGTTTTCACGGGAATGCAACAGTCGGCATGCAACGGATTTCAATTATTCAGCGAATTATTGCATGTGGCGATTCAACCAGTCGTCGAAGCCGGGTTTCGGCATCGCACCAGACATCTGATCGACCAAACTGCCATTGTGGAACAGAAGCAGGGCGGGAATTCCGCGGATGCCGTATTTTCCAGCAGAGAGTTGGTTGATGTCGGTGTTGACTTTGGCGATGGTCATTTCACGCTCGCCAGCAATCTGTTCGAGAACCGGCGCTATCATTTTGCAAGGGCCGCACCAAGGCGCCCAGAAGTCCACCAGAACCCATTCCTCACTTTGTGTCACCGCGTCAAAATCCGCGTCGCCTGCCTCAATCACTCTGCCCATTCAATCACCCTCGGACACCACGCCTGCGAGGGCGTCCTATCAATTTGATTACTCGGCCGTGAGCGAAACGATTCCTGCTCAGTTGTGGGCATAGGCTTGAGAACCGACTCTCCTTGGCTCAGCTTGAGGGGTTGGCGATGGAGGTTACACCGAGCATCTTGACCGCCGACTACACGAGGCTCGGTGAGACCCTCGATGAAGCGATTGATGCTGGCATCGAGTGGATACATCTCGATGTCATGGATGGAAATTGGGTGATCAATCGGACGATTACTTTCGGCCCTGCCTTGATTCGTTCTGTTCGCGATAGGCTTGGGCCGGAGATCTTCATCGATTGTCATCTGATGGTCACTAATGCCGAAGAGACTTGGTCGCAGTACGTCGACGCGGGGGTTGACCTTGTAATCGCCCACGTCGAAGCCGTCGACGATTTTCCGGCGCTCATCGCAGCGCTTCATGGCGCCGGCTGTCAAGCAGGAGCGGTTCTGAATCCCGCAACCTCAGCAGATGCTGTGCTGCCGATGTTGGCCGATCTCGACCTCGTGCTGGTGATGTCGGTGGTCCCTGGCAAGGGCGGCCAGTCGTTCATGCCCGAGGTTGAAGCCAAAGTCAGAGAATTTCGCGCCGCCATCGACGCACAGATCGCTTCGGGCGGTCGGGCGACGAAATTGATGATCGATGGTGGCATCAAAGACCACAACGCTGCGCAGGTGGCGGAGTGGGGAATCGACATCGCGGTGGTCGGCAGTGGCCTCATCAACGAGCGCGCCAGCATCGCCAGCAACAAGGCAGCGATCGACGCTGCATTGGGAAATTGAGACCACAAACTCAGAGAGTTTGCATGAATCTCGTTCACAATGCGCGCGCGAGCATTCAAATTGGTCGAGCCCGGGGTCGTTAGCGAATGGTCACAGAACAGTGGGTGGTCGACGAGGTCGCCAAGGTCGTAGGTGAAGCCCGGATCGAGGCGACCGATCTGCATGGTAGTGGCGACCATTTCCACGTTCGAGTAATCTCAGAGGGTTACGAGGGCTTGCGGCCATTGCAGCGGCAACGGCCGATACTCAGCCACTTCAAACCCTTCATCGCCCAGAATATCGTCCATGCACTGGACCTCAAGTGCATGACTCCGGAGCAGGCGGAGTCGAGCGGCGCAACAGCCTTCGATCCGCATGCCGAGGAGGAGACCGAGTTCTTCGGCGTACACATTCGCAGACCCGAGAAGGAGTGAGAATAATGAGTTTTGATTGGACACCAGATGAATTACAGAGCCTCGTCAACGAACACCGAATTGTGCTTTTCATGAAAGGCACACCACAGGAGCCGCTCTGCGGTTTCAGCAATCGCGCGGCACAGGTATTGCAGCAACTAGAGGAGCCATACACCAGCGTCAACATCCTCGCCGACCCTCGTGCGATTCCGTCCGTCTGTGAGTGGGCGGACTTCCCGACAATGCCTCAGATCTATATCCTCGGCGAGCTGATTGGCGGCTCTGACATCGCTCTCGAGATGTTTGAATCCGGCGAGCTTCAGCAGATGCTCGCCGACGGTGAAGCCTCATCCGAGTGAGGTGAAGCGATTGTCCCTCGAGGACGATCGCCGGAATATGGCGATTGCGCTCGCCGGTGCGGTCGCAATCTCATTCTCTCCGATAATCTACTCACTTTCCGGCGTAGAGGCCGGTTCGGCCGCCTTCTTTCGAATGCTCTACGCTCTGCCCTTCCTCGCGGTGATTGCTTGGAGAGTTCGCGGCGCTGACAACCGTGGCAGACGGACTCGTTGGATTGCGGTGGGAGCCGGAGTAATTCTGGGCCCCGACATGTTCGCCTACCATTATGCGATAGATATGATCGGCGCTGGGTTATCGACATTGATCGCCAATTCACAGGTCATCATCGTAACTCTGATGTCGTGGCTGCTGTTCAAGGAAAGGCCGAACAAGGCGATTTTCGCCTCAATCCCAATCGTTCTATTCGGCGTCTATCTGATGTCTGGAGTGGGCGACGAATCCGCTTACGGCGTGGATCCGAGATTAGGTGTGATTCTGAGCATCATCGGCGCCTTCGCTTATTCGAGCTTCCTCCTCCTCTTCCGCTACGCCAACAGAGAACTCGCTCCTGCGCCGAGCCTGCAGTTCGACGCCACCTTAGGCGCCACAGCCTCGTTGTTTCTACTGAGCTTCGGTTCAGGCAATTTCGAGATGGTTCCGACTTGGCCCGGCCACGCTTGGATTCTACTCCTCGCCCTCCTCGCTCAGGTCTTGGGTTGGATTGCCATCGCCCATGCCCTGCCCCGCCTGCCAGGTAGCCTGACCTCCTTCGCGATTCTCTTGCAACCTACTCTTTCCTTCATCTGGGGAATCCTCATTCTGGCCGAAGAACCATCATCCCAGCAGATGCTCGGTGTCGTCGCGGTCGTCGCCGGCATCCTCGCTGTAACTCTCTTCGGCTCGGTCAGTGATCAAACCTCGACTTGAGGTTCAGTAGAATCATCGAGGATGGTCATCAGAACTTCAAACTCCATCGTATTGATGGTGATATCCACATCCTCGCCATTGTCTTCCAATAAGGTCTGAGCATCGACGGTGATTTCGATGACCCACAGACCGACACCTGTCATGTTGACAATCTCCCATTGGTCGCGAGCCTCAGCAGCAGTCCCTTCGAATTGAGAGATGGTTGGCAGTGTGAGATTGTAATTGTACCAGATCGCATCCCCCTCGACATTGCAGTCGTTGGTTCTCGAATCGGTCTGACTGGTCTCATATCGCTCGGTTCTGTTAACCTCTTCGAGATTCATGATGACGGTGACATAATCGCACAGATTAACACCGATATTCTCGTTGTTCTCGCTGAAGTGAGCTCCGACGTAGACATGCGAGACATTGGTCGATTCGTCGAATTCGAAGGTGATGATCTCAGTCGTGCCATCTTCGACGAAGATGCTCTGGAATGTGCTGTCATCCGATGTCTTGACTTGGAACCCCCAGAGATGACTCTGCGGACCGCTCACCGCCTCGCTGGCGAAAAACATCGGAACCACCACCGAAGCCGCTGTAACCAGCATTCCGACGACCATCAGCGCGGCTAGGGCGAGGCGAAAACGGACGATGAATCGAGCCGTGGCCGCTACGAGAGTCATCGCATCGAAATCCTCGTCCCACTCCTCAGCCGTCTCTTCATCCGACTCGGCATCGGATTCCTCGTCGAACTCATCATCTAACTCATCGTCGTCGAAGTCCTCCTCATCGTCAACGCTCAGTGGCGGCACGCACCGAGAGAAGCCCTCCTCAGCAAGGAACTTTCCCCCCATCACTGACTATGCAGAGCCTGCCTGCCGGCCGCTCAGAGGTGTACAGGGCGAGAGACACAAGCGAGGGGATGGGATGCACTCTGCGAGAACCTCACGGCCCCGTACGGGTGACCCTTGCCGCCCGCGATTGATAATCGTTGTGCGACATCGGCCTCCCAAGCCCCAGAACGCTACACTGAGCGCCTATCATGCCACCGTGAGAATTTCTGGTCCGCCCTCTGTGATGTGAACTGTGTGCTCGAATTGGCCAATCATGCCGCGATCTTCGCAACGCAGCGCGGCATAGGTCTCGAGGAAGCGAATCGAGATCAGTTTGCGAATCAGCGCATTCCACTTGCGGCGCAGCACCTCCTTCTCTTCACCAGGGAATGGCTTCTCGAGCAATGGGTAGGCCCAGCGCTCCGCGAACGGCAGAGTGTTGTAACGCTCTTCGATGTACCGTGCCATGGTCGCACCGAGTGGTTTGAGCTTGCCCTTCGACATCGCCTTGCGAATGGTGATGTTGCCTGTGACTCGGAAGATGTTGCTTGACGAGGATGGTGGGATGTTCTCGATCAAGCCGGACTTTCCATTCGTGTTGAATGGCTCGACGGCATAGACCGAGCCAAGCTCGACCTCTCCTTTGAATCCAGGATTCTCAGAGCCGCAGGCGTAGGACGGGACCGATTTGCCCGCGTGCAGGTTCCAGCGCTTCAATTCGTGACCGCAGAGGTTGCGGATCGGCTCGAAGCCTGCGTCTTTGTGGACCTGTTCTGCAGCCGCCCCGACCAGATGCCAAGGCGTGCCGGGAAGCATCATCTCGACAGAAGCGTCGCGCGCCTCGCGCGCCGCCTTGATCTGATCCGTGTGATTGCCGCCGCTGCCTACCTCGATACTGATAGCATTGTCAGCCAGGGCACCGGCGATATGTACGCCGACATCGAGTTTGACGAGGTCACCATTCTGGAAGACCATCTCCCCCTTGAAACCATCAGGCGGAGTCAACCGTGAATTCGTCGTGTAATGTGCGGCGACATGGTTGACCGAGATGGTGACCGGGAAAGCAGGTGTTCCACCGTGTCTGCGGATGAAGCGTTCGGCTGAGTCGATAACATCGTCCCAAGCCTTGCCAGCGACGATTTCACCCTTGATGCCTTCGAGCGTCCGACGCGCTACATGTCCAGCGTCTCGCCATTGTTTGAGGTCTGATTCTTCCACCATGTCAAAACCTCCTCAGACGGAATCATTCCTTCTCTCAGCACCTCTATGCATGCGCACTCAAGTGGAACACAGACCGAATGCCACGCTATCAAAGTACTGGGTGGGCCGGAGGTCGTCAATCCGGCGACAATTCCTACTTTTTCGCCTGTTTCTGCGAGGCTGGCTGCTGCCGCCTCGCAGGTTTTTGATGGAGGTGCGCCGCTGATGTTGGCCGAGGTTGCTGTCAGTGGTCCGGTGCGGCGCAGTAATGCTTTTGCGAGTGGGTGGGCGACGACTCGGATGGCTATTTTCTCGCCTCCGAGTCGGGCATCGAGTGGCTCGCGGGCGGGTAGAATGACCGTCAGCGAGCCCTCGGGAAATGATTCGAGGAATGCCGGTAGGTCATCACTCAGCTCGACTAGCGTGGCAGCCTGTGAAAGGTCCGCCACGCCGATGCTGACCGGCATTTCGGCCGACCGCTTTTTGAGTGCAAAAAGGCGGTCGAGGGCAGCCGGCTCGGGTATGCAACCCAGCGCCGGTTGAGTCGTTGTGGGATAGACGATGCAGCCGCCCGCCAGAGCGATTCTGACAGCTTCGTCCATTCTCTCACCCTACCTGACGTGCTTCCTGTTGGCGGGTGGCAAGGAGTCGGCGTGCACGACGATCGAGCCGACGTGCAGATCGATATTCGATTGGTGCGTGTGCCGACTCGAGATACGCCGCAATTCGATGATTCCGAAAACCACGTTGAGCACAGGAATCAGGAAAACCAATTTGCGCGCGGCTCGCTCGTCCAACATCGCGCTGGTCATCGCCGAGCCATCCTCGGCGAGAACCGCCAATCCGAACATCCGCTGCCCGAGCGAGCGCGAATAGCGCAGACCGGTCAGTCGCCAGTAGAGCCAGTGAGCGGTGAGTAGAATCACTGCCATCGCGAGGGCGAAATGAAAGTCGGGCGAGGACCACAGAGTGATGTTCCAAGCATCCATGATGCGCCATCCCGTCACCACCATGAGAATCGTCGTGACGATGACGACATCGACGCTGAAAGCGGCGACTCGACTAACTCCACTGGCTAGGATTGTTCCCTCAGGAACAGGCCAGTGACCACCATCTTCGGCGGCCACCAACTGCTTCGCCAGCGTGCCGCCGCCTTGCAGCGAGATCGGTGAATCGTGGTCAGACAAATCGCATCCCTTCAGGCCATTCCCAGCAAGTGCCACGCCTCAAGGTTGCGACTGCGGATATGTGCGAGCCAGGCGCTCCAGGTCTCGTCGCTGCGCAGGGTATCGGGATCGCCGACGACGATTAATCCGCGGCGGGCTCGGGTCAAAGCCACGTTCAATCGCCGAGAATCAGCCAGGAATCCGACGTTGCCCTCGTCGTTTGAACGGACGCAGGAGAAGAGGATGACCTCTTTTTCCCGGCCTTGGTAGCCGTCCACCGTGTGAACCTCGACACTGTCGTACCTCTCAGGAATGGCGTCGCGAATCGCCCTCACCTGTCCTGCGTATGGTGTGATTATGCCGATGTCTTTCTGGGCGAGGTCACCGGCCTCGAGCAGGCCCTCGAGCAGGCGGGCTATCCAGCCTGCTTCGGCCGGGTTCTCCTTCGATGCTCCGTCGGGTGAGAGGACTTCTCCGCCCTTCAGTGGCAGGAAGACTATCGGGGCTTCCCAATCGTTCCAGAGCAGTCCTGCTGGGGCTGGCCTTTCGGCTGCTTCGATGCCGTCGATGAGTCGGCCTTCGTAGAATGTCTCATTGGGGAAGGCCGAGATCGCTGGATGCATCCTGTACTGGGTATCGAGCAGCATGGGCTCGATGCCCATTTTAGCTAATCTCTCAAAGAGGGAGCGGCGCAGTCCGCCTTTTTCGGCGCGCTGCGAGATGACTGTCGGTGGTAGTTGGCAGTGGTCGCCGACGAGGACGATCTGTCGCGCTCCTCGTACCAGAGGCACAAGGCTCGCGGGTTCGGTCGCTTGGGTCGCTTCATCGAGAAGGACACGCGAGAAGCGGCGTCCATCGAGCAGAACATGGCCGGCGCCGATGCAGGTGCAGCAGAGCACCTGAGCACGGTTGAGAATATCGTCTCGCATCTGCCCTTGGATTCGACGCACCTCCTTCCAACCGCGGTTGAGTTCTCGGTGAGCCAGACCCTTCTCCTTGCCCTTCATCCCCGAGATTCTGCGGGCGAGTTTGTCGTTCAGTTCGAGATGCTCTGTGAGGTCGCGGCGCAGAGGGTGATTCTCCATCTGCGCATCGACCGTTGCGAGGCGAAGGTTCTCGCGGACCTTGACCGGCTGGCCGAGGCGGACGGCGCGGACGCCGAGGCCGAGCAATCCTTCGAGCAGATTGTCGACGGCGACATTCGAGTCGGCGACGGCGAGGATGGTGCCGATGTCTTGGCTCGCCCAAGCTTGTAGGATGCGGACCGCCGTGTGAGTCTTACCGGTGCCCGGCGGTCCTTGGATGAGGGTGAGTCTGCGTTCGATGGCTGCATTGGCCGCAGCGATCTGGGATTCGTTGAGCCCAACTGGTGAATCGATCGGACGGCGGTCGGCGCCGCCGAGAGCAGGACGAAGCCGCGCCGCCTCGACAGGGTCGTGGACGATGCCGAGAATGAGATCTCTGAGTGGGGCGCCGCCCTCCTCTTCGAAAATTGAGTTGAGAGCCTCGCTCATCCTGTCGAATGCGACTTTGTTCGCAGCGCGATCCATACGCCAGAAGCCGCGCCGCAATTCACTCGGCAAATCGGGCATGACCACTCGAATACGGTTCTTGAAGCGGTCCGAGACGATAGCCTCTATCGGTCTCTCGGATATCGGATCATTGCGGCTCAGCATCACGATATCGCCCTGCCTGAAGCGATGCTGACCGAACTTGCCTCCACCCTCGAATTGCAATTTCACGATACGCTGACCGAAGAGCCAACCATCGGCTTTCGCCTTCAAGTCGAAGAGAGCCAATCCATGTGCTCTGAGTTTGGAGCGTGACCAGTTCCGCAATCGCTCATCGGTCGCTTGAAGTTCATCATCGAGTTCCCAGTTGATTAATTCCAAGTAAGCCTCATGATGATCCTGACTCCGCTTGAAGCGAGCCGGCAAGTCATCATCAGCGTCCACGAAGCACTCCCGGCGCGTCTCGCTCATCACGCTTTGCGCCGAGCCCAGAGGTTGGCAGCAATGAGCCCACTGTCTACAACGGCGAGTGAGGGTTATACGGGGATGGCGGCCGAAGCGACACCACTGATGAGGTGCACACATGGTATTCGACCGCTTCAAGAATTGGCGTAAGGCCAAGATTGGCCCTACCGTGGAGTGTCCATTGTGTCACACCAACAACCCAGAAGGAGCATCGGAGTGCGCTCAATGTCAGTACCAACTCGGTAAAGCATCCTTCGAGCAGGTGGCGACGGTGGATGAAGAAGAAGCCAGCAGTCTGTTCGATGAATTGATTGGTGAGATGGAGGAAGAGGAGGAAGAGGGAATCATCGATTGGTCGAAGGGTAAGTTCACCATGGATGATGTGACCCTCGATGTCGAGCAGTACGGCGAAGACGACATCATCACACTCAGTGGAGCCCCGACATTCTCTCTGACCGTCGACCATCCAGAGCCCGCAGATGAGGAAGAGCTGGACTACGAACTCCAGCCCGCAGATGCGCCTGAATTCGTCACCAAATTCGAAGTTCCAGCAGAGGATATGAGACCTCTGGAAGCCATCCAGACTCAGCAACTCTCGCTTGTCGAGCCGACGGCGGATGCACCTCGGAATGTGAAGGTCGTAGCCGCTGACGAGGTTCCTGATTCGAACGGCGATTTGCCCGATCGATTCATCGTGACCACAGAGAGCACAGAGGACACAGAGGACACCGAAAGTGCTGAGGCGGAGGCCGAGACTGATATCAAGTCGGAGTTAGAGACTGAATCGGTGCCTGAGGTCGAAACTGAGGTCGAGTCTGAAGCAGAATCAGCAATCGAATCCCAGCCTGAATCTGATGAGATGACCGAATCGAATCTGCTCTCGATGAAGAAATCCGAATTGATCACGATCGCAGATGAGGCAGGACTCTCGACTGCAGGAACCAAGGCGATTCTGACGGCTCGAATACTTGGAGAAGAAGTCGAGTCCGATGTTCCGGAGGAAACCACAGAGGTCACAGAGATTGAGACTGAGATCGAGCCGGAATCTCAACCTGAGACCGCCCCCGAAGCCATTCCGATGCCGGCCTCGGTCATGCCCTCGCCACCGCCCGTGGCAGCCCGCGCAGTGGACCCGATGGACGCTGCATTCGATGGCAGGGTCGAACATATTCCACTGACCAGAGCAAACGCGATCATGGATTTACCAACCCCTCCTCGAATTCCGAGAATACCAGCGACTCAGGCTCCGAGTTTACCACATCTGGCAGCAGCGAATGATGCCCTCGATTCCCCCGACCAGAGCATGTTCTGGCCCTGGCCACAACAGGATGAATGGAGCGACAGAGACGTCGTGATGAAGATCAAAGACGCGATGGAAGCGGCCAAGCGCAGGGACGTCGCTCAAGCCACGGTGATCATCGACGAGGTCGGGCCTCACCTCGGCAGCCGCACCAAACTGCTCTATCCTATCGGTGCTCTTCTGCAGCGGATCGGCCGCGCTTCGACCGTTGACAAAATGATGACGGCAGCTCTCGCAGCCGAACCCGACGACAAACACGTTCAGACCGCGAAGTCCAAGTTGAGACCCTGAAACCAAGCGCCGCAGCCCTCATGCAGAAGCGGCACCGCCCCAATCGCATGCAGCGCCGGGCGACGACGACGATTCGCGTCGACGAAGGCTTGATCCTGCGCCCTGCGAACGCCACTCACACGAACCAACTCATCGAGGCTTTCGAGGAGACTTGGCCCGAAGTCAGCAGGGCAATGCCATGGATCCTTCCCGAGATGCCCATCGATGAGCAGATCGCCTCCTTCCTCGAAGAGACAGAGAGGATGGGCCGGGCTGGCAGACTGCATCACTGGGTGATGGTCAGGCCGTGGGACGAAGTCGTTCTCGGCCTCATCGGTTTCGACCGCGTCACGCGGTCGGGAACCGCCGAATGGAACATCGGCTACTGGGTCCGATCATCAGAACAGCGCAGGGGTCTTGCGAGCAAGTCGATTCAAGCCACCCTGCGCTGGCTTGGAGACCTCGACGACGTCGAGGTCGAACTCAAAGTAGACCCCAACAATCCAGCCGGAAAATGCACGGTTGAGCGCGCGGTCAAGCAGTGGGGTGGAGCACGTTGCATCCTTGGTGATTCAGCGATAACCGTGGCAGGTATCCGCACCGTCCACGAGTGTCACTTGATATCCATCGGACCCAACAAACAGTCATCGACATCAAAACGCCGAAACAAAGCCTGAACAGCCTCGCAAACTCGGGTTAATCCGCATCGCTGTGAGCCTCCGCTCGGTAGTCAACCGAGAGCGCGCGGTGAAAGGAACCTCTACGCCTTCCCTTCTTCCGTTGCTGCAATGCTTCGAGGCTGCCCACTCAATCACTCAGCGTATGAGAGGCACTCGCGCTCTGTGCGAGGGCGACCATTCAAAACGGGTCCTCATCTCGGGATTCTGCCCAAAGGGCAGGATGTCGTTCATGACTGACAACCACAGACAGCGACTCCCCGACATCGATTCGGAAGAGACCGATGAGTGGCTGGAGGCGCTGCGCTCTGTCGTCGATGCTCAGGGAATCGAGCGGGCTCGCATGCTTCTGCACGAGTTGATGAGCGAGGCTCGCGACCTCTCGATCGAAGTTGCACCGCTGTCTAGAACACCCTATCTCAACACCATCCCACTGGAAGACCAGCCTCTATATCCGGGCAATCTCGAACTGGAGGCTGAAATTCAAAACGCAGTCTTGTGGAATGCGGCGGTGATGGTCAGCGATGCCAACCGCCGGCTCGACGGAATCGGTGGACACATCAGCTCTTACACATCTGCTTCGACTCTCTACGAAGTCGGTTTCAACCACGTCTTCCGCGGCAAGGAAAGCAATGGAATCGGCGATGCGCTGTACATTCAGGGGCACGTCAGTCCTGGAATTTATGCTCGCGCTTTCCTCGAGGGGCGACTGACCCTTGAGCAAGTGACGAACTTCCGCCAAGAGGCGTTCAAAGACGGACTCTCCTCCTATCCACACCCTCGCCTGATGAAGGATTTCTGGGAATATCCAACGGTCTCGATGGGGCTTGGCCCACTCGCTGCTGTGATGCATGCTCGCTTCTGGAAATATCTGCATCTGCGCGGCTTGGCCGATACTTCAGCAAGCCGCGTTTTCGCATTTTTGGGAGATGGCGAGATGGACGAGCCCGAGGCGATCGCTTCGATTGCGATTGCAGGCCGCGAGCGCCTCGACAACCTGATTGTAGTCATCAATTGCAATCTGCAGAGGTTGGATGGGCCCGTGCGTGGCAATTCGAAGATCATCCAAGAGTTGGAGGGGCTCTACCGTGGTGCTGGCTGGCAGGTCTACAAAGTACTCTGGGATTCGGCCTGGGACAAGGTTCTGGCCCGTGATGTTGACGGCGCTCTACTGGCTCGTTTGGAAGAGATCACCGATGGCGATTTCCAACGTTTGAGCATCCTTGAGCCTGCCGAATTTAGAGCCGAGGTCTTCTCAGGAAATGCGCCTCTCGAGGCTCTTGGAGCGAGCCTGACCGATGCTGAGATCGCTTCACTGCACCGCGGCGGCCACGACCCGCACAAGGTCTACGCCGCCTATGCCGCGGCTGAAGCGGCGGACGGTCCAGCAGTCATTCTGGCTCATACCGTGAAGGGCTGGGGGATCGAATCATTCGCAGGAAGGAATACCACTCACCAGAAGAAGAAGATGTCAGGTGATGACCTCACAGCCTACCGAGATGCTTTGGGGCTTGAATTGCAAATCCCTGACGAGCGACTCGAAGACAACCCATTCAACACCCTCGACGAGGAGTCGGAAGCCCACGAATATCTGATGGCGAAACGCAACCAACTAGGTGGTTCTTTACCGAATCGAAACTCACCGTCAATCGACCTCGAACTGCCCGATCCGGAGAGCTACTCCGAGTTCGACGCAGGCACGCCCGAAGGTCAGCAGGTCTCAACCACGATGGCCTTCGTCCGCGTCCTACGGAATCTGCTAAAGTCCAACATCGGCGAGCGCATAGTCCCAATCATCCCCGACGAAGGCCGAACCTTCGGAATGGATCCACTTTTCAGCGAATTCGGAATCTTCTCATTGTTCGGCCAGAAATACAAGCCGGTCGACCACATGATGCTGATGAATTACAAGGAAAGTCAGACCGGTCAAATCATCCAAGAAGGAATTTCAGAAGCAAATTCGATGGCGACTTGGATCGCATCTGGAACATCATATTCACACACCAACTGCCCGACTCTACCATTCTACACATTCTACTCGATGTTCGGTTTCCAACGTGTCGGAGATCAGATTTGGGCAGCCTCCGACGCCCGTTGCCGTGGATTCCTCATGGCAGCCACCGCGGGTCGTACAACGCTGAACGGCGAAGGCCTGCAACACCAGGACGGGCACTCTCTTCTTCACGCCAGTACGGTGCCCTATTGCCGAGCTTGGGATCCTGCGTACGCGTATGAGTTGGCGACGATAATCCGTAACGGAATCGAAGAGATGTGGGGGCGCGATATGGACGTTTTCCACTATGTGATGCTGTACAATCAGAACGAGCAGCAACCGGCCAAACCCGAGGCTGTGGACGAGGGCATCATAAAGGGTGCTTACCAACTGTCAAAGGCCGGTAAAGGTAACCAACCAATCGTTAGACTGCTAGGCTCTGGTCCGATTCTTTCGCATGTCCGAGAGGCTGCTGAAAAACTCTCAAAACTCGGAGTTAGAACCGATGTATGGTCAGTCACTTCCTATGGTGAACTGCGCCGGGCGGGCCTCGCTGCAGAACGTCACAGCAGATTGCATCCTCAGGATGAGTCGGTGGCTTACGTCGCCGAATGTTTCGGCGACGATACACCTACTATTGCTGCTTCAGATTACATCGCTGCGGTGCCTGAGATGATCCAGCGATGGGTCGGTGGCCGGTACACGGTTCTGGGCACCGACGGCTTCGGGCGCTCAGACTCGCGTGAAGCCCTGCGCCGGTTCTTCGAGATCGATACCGACAGTATCGTCCTCGCCGCGCTCTCGACGCTCGAGCGCGAAGGCAATTTGGATGCAGGCACGACCGATGCTGCGGCAGAAGAGATGGGCGTGGTGCGAGAACGCTACGACAAGACCGAGTGAGCCACGGAGTGGCCTAGTTGGCCGTTGATTGAACGCGATGCCGGCGTTCACCTCATACGAGTCGGTTACTTAGGTGCAATCGATGGGGCGCATCTCGATCTTCTTCAAATCGATATTTCGTTGGATTCCACTGCTTTTGGGCGGTGCGGCAGCAGTCATTCGTAGGCTGCCTGATAAATCCCGCAAAGAAATCACCGAAGTCGCGAAGAATCCTCGTGATTGGGGGGCCGGAATCGAGAAGGCTTGGGACACGACGAAGATCGGGGCCGAAGAATTCGGCGAGACATCAGCGATTCTGGCGCAGATCGTCCTTGGCCGAAAAGTCTCGAGGGCTAACAAGAAAAAGGCGAAAAACAGTCTTGCCGACCTCTCTCTGGTGGTTCCACCACTGCGAGTCTTCATGATTCCTGGAAGCCAGATTCTGTTGGGGCTCGTAGCCTTCGTGACGCCGTGGCGTTTGATCCCCGACGAATGGATTCCAATCGATGCACTGCGCTCGGTGCGTGAGAAAGACCACTCGCATTCACTGGAAGAGGAATCGTCCAAGGTTCTCGATCAAATCGGCGAAGACGTGGATTGACGGCCCGCAATCAAGCAGCGATATCGTCATCGAAGCGCTGAAACGGCAATTGTTCGAACATTTCCAATTCGCGCGCGTTTAGGGCGTAATTGTAGGCGAGCGCGTCGGCTAAACTGACCCAATCGGGTGTCGACCCATCTATCCAATCGTAGCGATGCCCGGGGATGAGGCGCCAATCAGGAGGTAGCGTGCGCAGCAGTCCGCGCGCGTACAAGACACTGTGCCATTGGGCGGTCGGGTCAGACCCGGGTAGATCGACCCGCCCCGAAGCGGCTGTGAACAGTAGGTCGCCAGCGTGGTAGACGCCGTAGCCGTGGATGGTGACATGACCGGGTGCGTGGCCGGGCGAGTTGGTGATTCCGAGCGTGATTCCGCCGGCACTCCATTCAACAGTCGAGTTGGGTGGGTGCGTCCATTCCTTCGACAGTGAGATGTTACCGAAGACGAAGCGTCCCATCAGACTCTTGTGAATCGCCTCGCGGTGTCCCCAGACATCCACCTCGGGAACTAATTTCATCATCTCATCATAGCCCGCAGTATGGTCGCGGTGGGTGTGGGTGTAGAGTAGATGAGTGGGGCGCAGTCCTTCTGCTGCAAGTGCTTCGACCCAGCGGGCGGAGTCGAATGGGTCGACTACTGCGACCGTGCCTGAAGCACGGTCGATCCAAGCGGTGTTCATGTTCATGTAATCACCCATCTGGGTGACCCAGACCTCGATACCGTCGCCGCCATCACGGATATCGAACTCACCGTCGGCCAGCATCGATTCCTCGCACCCCCTCACAACGCATAGGCGTGGCGGCGGCCTCGCGCGCGGCGCAGTCTTCAAATCGAGACCGCGCGACGGCGACTCGTGGCACCAATGCCCGCTTCACAACCCCGAGACGGCGGGCTCGCGCCCGACTTACTGCTTCTGCCGGGAGCCTGAATGCTCCCGATGAAGTTCGAATGGGAAATGAGAGAATGGCATACGATTCCGCAGAAATCGAGACGCGATGGCAGGCGCGTTGGCGTGATGCTGGTGTTTTCGACGCTGATTTCGACCCCTCGCGGCCGAAGTTCTACTGCCTCGAGATGTTTCCCTACCCCTCCGGCAATATGCACATGGGCCACGTTCGAAACTACTCGATCGGCGATGCGATGGCTCGTTTCCAGCGCTTGATGGGAATGAACGTACTCTATCCGATGGGATACGATTCCTTCGGGATGCCCGCCGAGAACGCGGCGAAGAAGGAAGGCGGGCACCCGCACACGGTTACAGAGCGCAATATCTCGATGATTCGGGCCGATCAGGAGAGGATGGGATATTCCTACGACTGGCGGCGCACACTGACGACATCGACACCCGAATATTATCGCTGGAATCAAGAGATTTTCATCCGTTTCAATGAGGCGGGGCTGGTCGAGAGACGCACTGCTCCGGTGAATTGGTGTGAGGATTGCGACACTGTATTGGCCAATGAGCAGGTGAAGAACAACCGCTGTTGGCGGTGCGGTTTGGAGGTCGTTCAGAAGGACATGGCGCAATGGTTCCTCAAGATGACCGACTATGCCGACGAGTTGCTCGACGAGCTCGACAACATCGAATTCCCAGAGAATGTCAAGGCGATGCAACGCAATTGGATTGGCCGCTCGTCCGGCGCTCACATCGATTTTCCTGTGGTTGGCGAGGTTGCTGGTGCCGATGCTGTGATTGGAGCTTTCACGACGCGGCCGGACACGATTTTCGGAGTGACTTTCGTGACGCTTTCACCCGAGCATCCACTTTGCGAGGATTTGGTCGCTGGCACTGAGTTTGAGGCGGGTTGGCGCGAATTGGCTGACGAGTGCGCGAAATTGTCTGAATTTGAGCGAATCAATATGCTGAAGGAGAAGAAAGGCGTTCCTCTCGGGCGCTTTGCAATCAATCCTCTGAATGGCGAAGAAGTGCCGATCTACGCTGGTAACTTCGTCGTTGCGAGTTATGGCACTGGCGCTGTCATGGCGGTTCCCGGCCACGATCAGCGCGACTATGATTTCGCCAAGAAATACGGCATTCCGGTGCTGCCGGTTCTGACGAGGAATGAGGGTGGCGAAGGCATCGAGGAAGACCCTGTCTTCGATGGCCTCGGCTGGATGGTCAATTCGAGTCGGTCTGAATTCGACGGGCTCTTCGGCGAGGCTGCGAAGTCTGCAGTTATCGCCGCTTTGGAGGCTGAAGGTTCTGGGCATGGTACGATTCAGTATCGCCTGCGCGACTGGCTGCTGAGCCGTCAGCGCTTCTGGGGAACACCGATTCCGATGGTCCATTGCGCTGACTGCGGAGTTGTTCCTGTCGCTATTTCTGACCTCCCAGTCACCTTGCCGCTCGATGCAGTGTTCAGTTGGGAGGAGAGCGGCAACCCGCTTGCCAGCCACTCAGAATTCCTCAACACAACTTGCCCAAAGTGCGGGCAAGCGGCGCAACGTGAGACCGATACGATGGACACATTCTACGATTCATCCTGGTATTTCATGCGCTTCGCAGATGCCAGCAACGACTCCGCCGCCTTCGACAAAGCCACTGCGGATTACTGGATGGACGGCGGAGTCGACCTCTACATCGGTGGCATCGAACACGCTGTGATGCACCTTCTCTATGCTCGCTTCTTCACCAAGGCCATGCGCGATCTTGGAATGAATTCCGTTTCTGAACCGTTCGGGCGCCTAGTCTGCCAAGGCATGCTCAATGCGCCCGCTCCCTTCTGCGCTGATTGCAATACTGAATATCACGTCGATCATTTCGGCGGCGACTGCCAGACCTGTGGAGCTGGGTTGGGTTCGCGTTCGGTGAAGATGGGCAAGTCGCTGGGCAATACCGTGAGCCCGGGTCTGATGGTCGAGAAGTATGGCGCTGATACGATTCGTCTGTTCATTCTCTTCGGAGCCAATCCTGAGGCTGGGATGGACTGGTCTGACACCGCGGTCGAGGCGAATCACAAACACCTTCTGGGCATCATCGAGGCCTTCTCGGTTGCTTCTTCGTTGGCAGACTCGCCCACATCCATGGATGGTTGGTTGCTGGCTCGGCTGCGTGTGAATCAGGCCCGCTGGCTGGCTGCGATGACGGCTGTGAGCCTGCGCGAGGCTGTGATGGCGAGTCATTTCGAGATGCTTGCTGATTGGCAGTGGTATTTGCGGCGCGGAGGGGCTGACCGCGCCACTGCGCGGCTATTCATGGCGGGTTGGGCGCCTATTCTCGCTCCTGCAACTCCACATATTGCCGAGGAGTTTTGGTCTGACCTGGGTGGTGCTGGGATACTTGCGAGTCATGTCTTTGGCGATGTTGGGGAGAATGCTTCTGATGTTGCGATACTTGCTCGCGAGGCCTACTTGCGCGATGTGATTGATTCTGGGCGCAATATTCGGGTTTTGGCTGAGCGCCATTCGGATGCGCCGATCACTCAGGCTGTGATTCAGACTGCGGCTGCTTGGAAGAGTGAGTTGGCTCGCGAGGCGGTCGGGCTTGCTGCTGCTGATTTCGATTTCAGGGCCGAGGGCCAGAACCACCTGAAGTCGCTGCCGATTTTCGAAAACGAGGCTCTTCGCGGCGAGATATTCCAGACCTGGATGGTTCTGGCGATGGGTTCGAAGAAGAAGCGTGGGAGGATTCATACTTGGTCGGAGGGGGAGAAATCGTTGCTCTTGGAGGGCTTCGACGAAGCGGCAATGCTCGACGAAAATACCGACTTCATCGCTCTCGCTTTGGCCGTTGAATCGGTCACGGTCTATGCCGTGGGGGGTGGCGAGGATGTCGGCGGCAAAGCCCGAATCGCATTCCCACTCGAGCCTGGAATCGCATTCCTCTGAGGGTGAGAAATGGCCGATGCCACTCTACTCTACGACGGTTCCTGCCGAGTCTGTTCAGGCTGGGCTGAATTCGTCTCTAAAAGCGACCCGAAGGCCCACATCGAACTCGTCGCCCAGGAGAGTGAGGATGGCCGAGCCTTGCTCACAACCCTGCCAGATTCCATGCAGGAGCTCGACTCCATTTTCCTCCGCGACGCTCACGGGCGGTGGTTCGCAAAATCGGCTGCCAGCATCCGGATTCTTCTTCGACTTCGTTTTCCCTGGCCCTTGGGCGCAATCCTTTGGTTGGTCCCAAGACCATTGCGCGATCTGGCCTACGATGCCTACGCGCGGCGTCGAGTCTGAGCATTATTTGCACTGAGTCTGAACCCTCACGGCCACGAGTCCGAGACACCCTCACTCGGTGGGTTCATGGACGGCCCTCGACTCGAAGGCGTCGTTGAGTGAAAAGAAGGACGGCGGTGGCCGGCGCAGAAGGCGCCGACCACGAAGGAAGCCGGCCGCGGAACAATCTCCGCAGCCGTGGTCAAAGGGAGACCCCGAAGCGGTCGAGCGCGCCCTCGCGCGCTTCAAGCAGGACCCACCTCCGATGGGCCTGCCAGCCAACATCGATCCCCCTCCACGAGAGCAGCGACTACGCTGGCGCACCAACGCGGTGCCCAAGACGGTGCAGAAGAAAGTGGGTCAAATCGTCTGCCAACCAGGCGAGTTCGGTTATCTTCCCGAGGAGCGAGTTGACGATATCCGAGGCGAAATCGCCAATCTACCGATCACTATCGAACAAGCGCTTTCACTCCGCGGTGCGCTGAATCAAGAGAAGAGCGTACATTCTCACGGTCGACTGATGCGCAACTCGAACCAACTCTGCCGCCGCTACAATGCAGGAGAGGGTGTTCTGACTCTTGCGAAGCGATTCGATGCTCCGCCAGTCAACACTTTCAGAGCGATTCTCACAGGTCGAGGCTGGTCGAAGAATCGCATCAAAGAGACTCTGAAAGACTCGAAACGACTGAACAAGAGGGATCGCGAAGAATTCAACCGCGCCGAAGAGGCCGACAAGGTCAGTTCGGTGAATCAGAGCGAGACCCAATCAGCAGCCGAGGTCTTCGAGGACATCCTCTGTGCTCATTTCGATTTCCTCGATATCCGCTTCCGCCGCCAGGAGGAACTCCTGAAAGAGCAGAAACAGACTGAAGGGAGAGCCATCGTCACGCCGGATCTGTTACTTCTGGATGATCTGCGAATCAACGGCGTCCCTTGTGCCTGGATCGACGCCAAGCATTTCTTCGGTGCCGATTTACGCTTCCCACGCAAGAAGACGCAGAAACAGGTCGATCGCTACGTCAAGGAGTACGGTCAAGGAGCGATTGTCTATCGTCACGGTTTCACTGAGACATTGAAACTCAATGGAGCGATTCTGCTCGACGCCAGCCCGCTCGATCTGACGCCACTGGCGGATTTCCACGAGAAGTCCCGCAACGGCTCGCACTCATGAGAGCGGGCCGACTTTGGTGGCTTTTGCCAACAAGCCTTCCTTCTCGAGTTCAGAGATCAGAGAATCGAAGGACTGCGGGGCGGAGTCAAGAGAATTGGGAACGATTACGATGCTCTCGCCAAGCATGCACAGCAGGACTGAGACTCTACCTGCTAAGCCGGCTCTTTCAGCCGCGTTTGTGCCGGCTTCGACCAGAATGCCGCGAGATGCGTCGTCGATGAGACGCGAATCTCGCGAGAATGTCTGAGCCGAATCAATCAGATCCTGCCAGCGCGATGAGTCCCATCCGCCTGCGGACAAACTGCTCATCTGGGCGCTGCCAGCCTCCGAAATCAGCCGCTTCCAATCGGGATGGTCGATGTATTCTGAAGTGTGACGCCCAGGATTCTCACGCCATGCCAGAACCACTGGAGTTGCTTCACTCCAACCCTGTGCGATACCGGGTCCTCTCGCCAATTGGGTGCCCGAATATGGTGCGCCTGGGGCGATTCGTCGCTCGATGCCACCAGCGGCGAGCGCGGCGACATCTCCCAGTCCAGTCGAGTTCGCGCGCTCGACCCTGTGAGCTATTGAAAAGGCGCGACGCAGGCTCTCTTCATGCGGTAGTCCAAGTGCTCGTTGGAAGGCGCAGGCTGCCGCGACGGCGCCTGCGGCGGACATGCCGAATCCCTGAGATATCGGCAGATGCATTCTGACAGCCAGTTCCCATTGCATCGACTTCGCAGCTTCTACCTCCTCGCAAAGGAGGTCGAGCACCTGTTGGTAGAGACGGGTGTCTCCGACGTCATCGATGAAGCGAATCGAGAGACGAGGCTCGCCCGCCTGACCGCGAGCGATGGCTTCGATGCCATCCTCAACACAGATTCCAGTCCCGAGGCTGCCTTGCTCAACAGGGTCGGCCGAGGCATCCTCGACGGTGAACAGCAGGGTCAGGTGAGCGCCGCAGGTGCCACGACCGAGGATGGCGGTCATGAGGCTTCGTTCCCACGGAGGTGCAAGAAGTCTGCGTCGTCTCAAAGGACGGCAGCGAGGTCTTCCTCGAGTGAACCGAAGCTCATCGAGAGGGATGCAGCAGCCTTCTTCAGAGCGGTTTGTGGCGCCATCGAGCCATCTGTTTCGAAACTGAAGATGAATTCTCCAGGAATCTCCTCGATGGTGATCGCATCCTTGAATTCGACCTTCTCTTCTGTACCGTCACCAACGTGGTGGAGTTCAGTGATCAATGTCTTCACTTTGTCAATATCCTCAAGGCGACCTTTCTTGTCGAAATCCCTCGCGGTGATGCCGAGTTTCAAGCGAAAGAGCACCCTGGCGCGGACCTTGTTGTTGATAATCGCAACCGAGCGAGGTACGAAAGTCACACCGCAGACCGGCGACCACTTGGCGTGCTCGCTACCGACACCCATCACTGCGATGGCAATGAATTCGAGCATCTGACCCTTGTACAATTTGGTGATTGGAATCGTTCGGTAGTGCTCTGTAATCTCCAAACTCTGAGCGCCGAGGAAGACCATGTCACCAGCAGTTACAGTACTACCTTCCTTGCTGCCGTAAGCAGTGCAGGTGTAGATCATATTGCAAGTCATGCAACCACGGTCCTCTGGAACCAAATCCTTGCAGGTTGGACAACTCGCTTCGAAGTGGTATTCTTCGTGGTTGGTTGGAATCGGGACCATCGCGAGGCGCTGCGCGATCATCTCATCGGGCAGCGGACCGTTGGTCTCCCAGACCGTGTAATCGACTCCTTCCTTGTCGAGTTTCTTGCCGCAGTTGCCGCAACCGCTGCCGCCAGATGCTTCGCGGGCGATGGCAGCGCCATTCCGGTGGCCACAGGACAGACAGACATCGAATGTTCCCATCTGGAATCGAACCGTCTCTATCGCCATCTTCGGCGTATCCGACATCAATGAGCGGCGCAGAGCGTTGACGAATGCGCGGTCGGTTTCCTTGAGCAGTATGCTTATCTTCTCTTCACTTTCATTAATGATTTCCATCTTCACCATTCAATCACCTCAGACTCTGCGACCTCGGCGGCCGCCCTTCTTCTTGGTCCCGTCAGTGGGAATCGGAGTGACATCCTCGATGCGAGTGATCGAGACGCCAGCACGAGTGAGAGCACGGATTGCGGCAGTCGCGCCAGGAGCGCTGTGAGAGCGGTTTCCGCCAGCGCCTCGATACTTGACGATGACTTGGTCGAATCCCTTCTCAGCGAGCATCTCAGCGATGCGCTCTGCAGCGCGTGTAGCAGCGAATTGACCACCAGCATCGCTGCCCTTCTTGGTCACCATTCCGCCAGAGACCTTGGCGAGGGTTTCAGCACCGGTCAGGTCTGTGGCGGTGATCAGCACGTTGTTGTAGGTGGTGAAGATGTGTAGAATCGCTTTGTGTCCCATCAGGCTTCACCGCCTTCTGGAATCGTGTCTTTGACGGTTGGAGCCTCTTTGGCATCGGCCTTGATCTTCTGGACGAACTCGTCGTTGTCGGTCGTCGCACGGACGCCACCGACCTCATCGATTTCCTCTTCTTCGGACTGACGGATAAGTCGGAGTTGCTCCATCTCTACGCGGAAGGGGTGGGTATCACTCAGATAGGGCGAGGTGGCGCTGTACTGGAGGAATTCCTCCTCGGAGCGAAGAATCTTGTAGCCGGGCACGGTCATACGCTGTTCTCCAATCGAGATGTGACCGTGCACGATCATGTTGCGAGACGCACGCATGCTCGGTGCGAGGCCGCGGTAGTAGACCACGGATTGTAGGCGGCGAGCAAGCATGTGTTCGACGGTGATCTGCAGAACATCATCGATGCTTGAGCCACCAGCGATCAAGCCTCGGCGGTTCAGAGCCTCGACCAGATCCTGTTTCTCTCGAGCGAAATGACCCTCGGAAGAATCGACTCGACCAATCAGTTTCATCGCTTGATTGCGGTGGCGGCGCAGAGCGGATTTCTCGCGCCAGATCTCGCGCATGCCACCGACCTTCTTGAGGCCGAATTGCTCTTTGAGAGCGTGTTCCTCTTCGATGCGAGCAGCCTTCCAAGGGTGCGCTGGTGTCTGTGTCTTTGCACGTGCGAATTTAGGATGTCCCATGCCTGACCACCTCACTTCTTCTTCTGCACACCGAGTGTGGCTCCACTGCGGCCGTTGCTGCGCAGTCTCTGTCCACGGACCTTGTGCCCGCTTCGATGGCGTATGCCTCGGTAAGTCTTGATTGAAGCGAGGCGTGAGATATCGTCCTTGAGAGTCAGCTTGACTTCCATTCCGATGATGTGCGCGTCCTCATTCGATTGCAGATCGCGCTGTCGGTTGACCAGCCACCAAGGCACATTGAGAGCGTATTCGTCGATGGTGCTTCGAATCCTGTCCTGCTCCTCGTCGGTCAGATGACCACCGAGTTTGGTACCATCGATGTCTGCCATGCTGCAGAGTTGTATCGCGGTTCGCTGGCCGACACCGCCAATGGATGTCAGACCTTGTGCGATTGGTCGCAGACCGTCGATGTCAGAATCAGCAAGTCTCAGGATGTAGGAGAAATCATCTCCCAATTCTGCTTCGTTTGTTTTAGCCATAGTACGGTTCCCCCGCGTTCATCGGTTGCCCAATGGCCCGGTCAGGGCAGCACGGCGACCTGCCCTCCCTATTTCAATCAGACGGACGCCCCTACGGGGCGGTGGAATCGAGGTTCCTGAGGCGAGAGGGTTGGCCGAGAACAGAGACTGCAATGGCTCAGTTTTCCTTGCAGACCGCGTAGAGTGTGTGACCGTTGCTACCGCGGTCGAGTTCGAGGTCGACCATGAAACCACGAGCCCCATCGACCTCGCGCAAGGCCTTGTCGAGCCGGCGTTGAAGGGTCGGGTGGATAGCTGGGTCGAGAGTGCAGCGCAGTGTGATCTTGCCGATTCCGTTGCGGGCAGCGGCGGCGGCGGTTTGCTCGATGGTGCGCAGTTCGGGCGGCGAGAGACGATGTTGCACGATCTCGCCGGTGGCGATGACGAAGGCATCGATGTCGGCGTCTGTGTTGAGTGGATCCGTGGTGATCAACAGAGGTCGACGGCCTTCGAGTCGCAGCCAGGATCGACCGCTTTCCTCTGGCACGGCCTGCTCTAACCAAGCCTCGTGCAGGCCGCTGTGAACGAGTGCAGGATCGATGATGCTCAGATATGCACCGAAAGGCGGAGGCCGCTCCAATTTCGCCACATCTGATGAGCGCGGCTCACCTTCGACGCTGGCCATGACCCTCTTCGTGCCCATTCGGACGCAGCGTCGCGTTTTCTTGGACGAGATCGAGCCGATCCAAAGCGACAATCGATCGATTCTGCCACCACCCTGGCTCAACCATTCCCAAGTGCGAGGAATGCCGGGAAAAGTCGTCTCCACGACGGCGTCGACGAGCCCCTGCTGATCGTCGCTGAGCCGGGGCGAGAGGTCGAGCAGGATGGCTGGTCCCCGCGGGCCGGTTTCAAGGTGGCTCGACCAAGCGGCGAGAAGCGGGGCGAGTGAGGGTTGCATCTCAGATATCTCGTGCTTCTGAGCGTCTCTCGGTCGAGCCGGATCGAGATGCAGCATTCCAATAGGCGGATGGGCTCTCGTTCCCGCCTCTCGCAGACTGTTCCAGAAGGCGACTATCGCGTTCTCGGCATCGCAGCCGTCGCCGACGAGAACGCGGTCCATCGAGCGCTGAAAATCGTCTTCTTCGCTCGATGAATGCATGTTTGCAGCACAGAGCAGGGCGATATCGGGGTCAATCTCGATGGCGAGCCCCGGACGCCTCAATCCAGTGGTCAGGGCGATTAGTTGCACACCTGAACCAGCCGCGGCGTCGAGAATCACACCCGCAGGCAGAACTGTAGCATCGATCTGCTCAGCGCGTGCCTTAGCAATCGACCATGGCGTTGAGAGGCGCCCCAGCGTCTCAGTCATGTGAAAAGCCGGTTCGCCCTTGCGCGTAGAAGTCGCCCCTGCGATCTTCGTCGCGCGCTTGACTACCTCAGCCGATGGCTGAATCGCGATGTGGGTTGGCTCCTCGTTCACAGCGCTCGCTCCATCGTTCAGGTCAAGTCCTTTTCGCGCCTTTTGCGTTTCAAATCGTCGCTCTATCGACCTTCAACTCGAAGCGCAACCACGTTTCCTCGAGTTCGTGACCATCGCTGTTCCCATAAGCGATGGGAGGAGGTAGGAGTGTGATGTGCGATGTACCGGTGGCGATTCCAGGAATCAGCCCTCGGTCCTCATCGATGTCGAGTCCGATGGCCGACCAACCGAATCCCTTGATGTATCGCGAATCATCACCTGCTGTAACGACCAGATTACCCTCATCCAGCAATTCTCCAGTATCAGCGTTCCAGACTTTGTATTGGACCTCCAATTGGTCACCGTCAGAGGCATGGAGCGCCCTCGGTTCAGAGCCCTCGAAGATGTGGACATCGAGAAGCACCTCTGCATCGGGTACGCGCACGTGAGAAGCCTCGATGGTGATGTCGTGCTCGGTCACGCCATCCTGCAACTCTATCTCGACGATGGCCGTTCCATTCGCTTCGATCTGCTCGAGGATGATGTCAGCATCGCCTTCAGTGGCGAATACCACATTGCCGCCGGCAATCTCAAGCACGAGGTCCAGTGGTTGATCACCGCGGTTGTAAACCACGACGCTGGCCCTATCGCCTTCGCCTTGATGTTCCCAATCACAGCGCAATTCACCAGGATAGAGGAAGACATCGTCCTGTTCGGCGAGGACTTCCGGCCAATCCCAGTCGCCGAGCCGTGAATCGCAGGTATCGAAGAGCAGATCGAGCTCCCAGAACCAGCGATTATTCTCATCTTTCAACAGATCCGTGTCGGTCACCGAGAAAGCATCCTGATTCGCTTTGGCGAACTGATAGACGCTGTACCCGACGACGATAGTCGAGCATATCAGCAGGGCCGCAGTGGCCAGAGAGAGTAGAATCGCGGCCCTCGGAATCGCCATTTCGTTGATTCCCAGAGGGACGTTCGGATGCTCCACCTCATCGGGCGTATCCGAGATCCAACTGCCTGACACGATGCTGTTGCCCCACCCGTCCGTCATCAAGGTTAGGATGGTATGACATCCGCTCTGACCGTCTCTTCAGGGAGTTCCACGCGACCACGCCTCAATCCCGCAGCAGGATTTCACCTGCCGCCCATCAATCCTGCAGAAGCGCTTCCTCGTTCCTCTGCCCCAACCAAGTGACCAGAGCCAATTCGGCGCCGATGACAGCCAGAAGCAGGAACAATCCGCCGGCGCCGAGGCTGGCTGGACCGAACAGCAGCAAGATGATGATTACAGCGGCGATGAGGTCCACCAGCCCCCAGATTCTGAGAACCTTACGAAGGTGTAGTATCCCGACGACCCACAGGGTTGTCGAGGCCAAGATCAGGGTGATTGGAATCAGTATATATTGACCGAGAGCGAGGGTGCCGACGATGATCAGAATGTGCGAATCAATTGCCGCCATCATGGTCCAGTGGCCGTTTTTCGTGAGGATGGATGCCGCGACCAGAGCGAGTATCAGCAGACCCAAGAAGTAAGTCGATTCAGGAATCAATTCCCACGTCGGAGCATGCAGATTCGATATCGAAATCAGCGCCAAAGGAACCGCAAGAAGCGCCAAACCAACCGCCTCGACCTGTTCGTGCTTCCTTCCCTGATAGACCGCGTTGGCGACCGCGAGGATCCCTGCAGGCCCCCATGAAAGGAGAACGTACGCATAGGTTCGGGCGCCGCGGCCAGTGCTGCCATTGTGCGAGTCCCGCCCGACGCTGGTGCGGCGCGCGTCAATCCATGAATCGGTCAGTATGGCGAGGATGAGGAGTCCTTCAAGTAGCAACCATGGCATCTTCCAGTCGATGAGATGTCCATCGAATGGGTTGACCGTGAATGGTGCTGGCAGAGATTCAACCATCAGCACGCCGAGTGTCCTGCCGATGAGAAGCGGCAGGACGAACCAGTCGATGGCAATCGGGATCCGGTCGAGCAGGTTGTCCTGGTTCCACAATGAGATGACGACGAGTTCGAGCACCAGAATCGTCACGACAGCCATGTCGAGCAATTCCATCTTGCTTCCCGCCGGCCCCAGATGGCCGGCGACATGAGCGGCGACGATGCCGCAGATGGCGAGTGCTATCGGCATCTCCAGCCCGAGGAAGTTCGGTAGTTCGAGTTCGAGTCCACGAGTCCGTAGTCTTGCGATTGCGACGAGGATTGTGGCGAAGATGCCGGTCACGAGCAGAATCATCGGCGAGGGCCCGTTGACGAAGCCCCAGACGATGTCGACACCGAGGATGAGAGTGAGGATGACCAGAACGATCGTCGGCCGGTGCGAGACATCGGTGATGTACAACTCATCGAGGTCATCGGTGGCTTTGAGGTCACGGCGCTTCGCGCGCTTGGCTTCCAATTCAGCCAATCTTGGGTCGTATCCCGCGATTGCGCCCTTGTCGTTGAGCAGCAGCGCCTCGTCTGCGTTGCCCGCCATAACGAGGCGTGCGTCTCGGCGCGCCAGAGACTTCAGTTCGGAGCGGATTTCTCCGCGGGCGACGAGCCAGATCGAGGTCGCGGCGAAGATGGCTATCGAGGCGTTGATGGCCGTGCTATCGGCTTCCTGCATGGCGAGGCCGATGGTGATGCAGATCAACCAGAGAGCCGCGAGTGCCGGCTTCAGTAGATTCTCCATCTGTGCCGCTCGCGGCAGGTAGCAAAGCAGAATCGCCGCCATGCAGACTACCGCGATGATGGCGGGTTCCAGTGAGGGCAGTTCATCGGATTCGGCGAGAATCCGCATCGGATTCTTCGATGTGATGGTGGCCAGAATCGGCAGCGACATCAAGGCCATGCCTTGAGTGAATTTCGCCTCTTCATCGACTCCGGCACGAAGTAGAATTGTCGCCGCGGCGATGGTCACGAAGATCATCCACATCGAGTCGAGTCCGTGCCGCCACTGCAGGACCGTCAGTCCGACAGCGATCATCGCCAGCATGGCGACAGGGTCGCCCAGACGTCTTCCTGAGAATTCCACAGCGAGGTGCAGACCGCAGAGCAGTGCAGTGATTGCCAACAGTGTGACGGCGGTGAAGCCACCGAGTTGTGACATTACGACGACGGTGATGAGAGGCAGCCACAATCCCATGCTCCAGAGTTGCAGTATTCCGGAATCACGGATCGAAGCAGAGATCTCTGTGATCCCGAGGAATCCTGATGCGAGATTGACTCCGGTCTCTCCCATCCGGAGATTGACCACGAGCATCAGGATGGCAGCAAGGCCCAGATAGACTGCAAGAGGCTCGGGCGAGAGATCGATGATGCTGCCTGGATCGATTCGATCATTGGCGACCAGAACGGTTCGAATCGCCTCTTGCAGCAATTCCTCGACCAGAATCCATGACCAAGGCAGCAGAACGGTGACTCCGGCCAGCGCCGGAGCGTTGCGTTTGATTGCAAGCGTTCCGGTTCCCAGGTGAAGGGCTGCGAGCATAACGAGCAGCATCACACCACCATCGCCACCATCCGTCTTCGATTCAGCGGGGACGAGGATCACCAGCAGAATCAGAACCGCAATGGAACCTAACCAGAGAACCCGGTCGGAGACTCGATCCTGGTCTCGCAGCATGACGAATCCAGTGATCAATGCTGCGAATACCGTGAAGCTCTCGTAGCGGTCGAGAGGCAGGACTGATTCGCTCGAGTCTCCGAGTAGGAGGAGCAGAGAGAGAGCCATGCCACCGGCGAGCAGAGGCAGCGCGACGCGGTCGCGTTCAACGCCGCGGACGACGAGATAGGAGCCACCGAAGGCTGCCCCGAGGAAGGTGACCATTCCCAGAGCATAGCCGACGTCTTCACGACTGGAAGCGACGGCCAACAGAGCGCCGACCATGCCCATGGAGATCGAGACCCCCCAGAGGCCGGGTTTGCCCAATCCAAGCGCTTGGAAGCCTAGTGAGAACCAGTTCTCTTCGCGTGCGAAGCGTGCTGCCATCGAAGCGTTGACACCGGTCACAAGCATCAGCAGGAGGAACAGCAGAAGTGGGGTCTCCAGAGGCAGAATACGCAGGGAGCCAGCCTCGAATCCCCCGGTCAGCGCATGCATACCGATCCACAGGTTCGAGGCCGCGATGCCGAGCGCTGCGAGATTGCCCGAATTTCTGTGCAGCGCGATGCTGTGTAGCAACAGCGTCGCGACGAGAATCATCACAGCGACGCCAATCTCGCCGCCGACAGAGCCGGCCGTAGAAGCGATGGCCAACAGAACCAGGGTCGCTTGGGCGGCTATGGCGTCGTGATTGTGGCGATAAGCGACGAAGACATTGAGGGCAACCAGGGCGAGCAGAAGCACAGCCAACATCTCGACAGAAATCGGTAGGAATGGGCCCAATTCCCATCTGTTCAATTCGACGGCCAAACCATAGAGCACCTTCATCGAGATTATGACCCAAGTCACACCCAGAATGTGCAGGTCTCGATTGGGGACCCATCTCTCACCCAAACTGAATCCTACAGCTGCCAGCGCTAGCAGAATGAGCAGTGAGACGGCTGGTGGGAAAGTGGTTCCAGCGACCACGCTGAGGGCGCTGAAGACGAAGATCATCGCTACCATCAGCGACCAATTGACCCGCTTCTCGCCATCTCGCGCCATCGTCGTCACGAGGTCGCTCTCAGGCGCGGATTGGACACTCCCATCGCGTTGAACAGCACCGGGATCCTTTCCCGATGGTGCGCTGAATGGGTCGAATACATCGCCGAGTGCTTCGTCCAGTTCCGGCTCCTTCTCCGTCGCCTCGACCGAATCGGAAACCGAGTCGCCGCTACCGACATCGATGTCGGCGATGTCGATGTTTCCCCCCATCCTGAAACTACGCTCACGGATGATGCGGTCGTCGCGGTCCTCAGCACTCACGACCGTATCAGGCGGGTCTCCGAGCGATAACCGCATCCCTGACTCGATGCCTGTCCACCTTCGATAGCCACAGCCCCGCTCGATGCCTGTACATCGGTGAAACCCTCTCGCATCGTGAGTCGCCGGCTTGCGGATTAGTTGAAAGCCAATTGTCGGCGTCGGCCGCCATGGAGAGCACCTCTCGCTCGACCACCCCTGCCTCCTTCGCCACGCCACTGGCAACTCACGGACTTGACCCCAGCGGTGCAGTACACTGGAATCTGAGTGCCGAAGAGTTGCATCAGAGAGCCGTAGAGCGCGGCGAGGCTCAACTCACGGCGCACAAAGTCCTGCTCGCGACGACCGGCGAGCGCACGGGTCGCTCACCCAACGACCGATTCATCATCGACGAGCCTGGACTGGCCGACACCGTCTGGTGGGGAAAGGTGAACAAACCGACCAGCCGAAGCGTCTTCGAAGGACTCCTCGCGAAGGTCCAGAAACACCTCGATGAGGCTGACGAACTATTTGTCAAAGACGCCCACTGCGGCGCTGATTCGAACTACGCCATGCCGGTACGACTGGTAACAGAGAAGGCATGGCACGCGGCTTTCATGCACAATATGTTCGTGCGCAGCGAGCCCACCGATCTAGTCGACCACGTGCCGACATACACGATTCTCCATGCACCCGAGTTGCTCGCCGACCCGAAAATCGACGGAACCTACTCGGATGCCTTCGTGATACTCGCCCTTGACCGCGGCCTCGTCATCATCGGCGGAACCCACTACGCGGGCGAGATCAAGAAGGCGATTTTCACCATCATGAACCACATTCTGCCGGCAAAAGGACTGCTGCCGATGCACTGCTCCGCCAACACCGACGGAACCGACTCCGCCCTCTTCTTCGGCCTCTCGGGAACGGGCAAGACAACACTGAGCGCCGACCCCGACCGTGCGCTTGTCGGTGATGACGAGCACGGCTGGTCATTCGATGGAGTGTTCAACTTCGAAGGCGGTTGTTATGCGAAATTGATTGGGCTGTCCGAGGAGGACGAACCGGAGATTTACGCTACGACGAGGATGCCTGGAACGATTCTCGAGAATGTCATTCTGGATGCCGAGGGAGTTCCCGATTTCGATAATGGAACCCTGACTCAGAACACTCGTGGCTCTTATCCTATCGAGGCGATTGAGAACAGGACTGCTGACTCGACCGCCGGTCACCCGAAGAATGTGGTTTTCCTGACCTGCGATGCATTTGGGGTGCTGCCACCACTTTCGCGCTTGACTCCTGAACAGGCTGCCTACCACTTCATGTCTGGTTATACCGCGAAGGTCGCTGGGACTGAGGTGGGGATTGACGAGCCTGAAGCGACCTTCTCAACCTGTTTCGGCGCGCCATTCATGCCGCGCCATCCGAGTGTCTATGCTGATCTCTTGTCGAAGAAGGTAAGTGAGCACAATGCTACCTGCTGGCTGATCAACACCGGCTGGATCGCTGGTGGATATGGGGAGAGCAGCCGAATCAAGATTCGCTGGACGCGGGCGTTGCTGAACGCTGCACTACGCGGCGATCTGGACGATGTAGTCTTCGTCGAGGACGAACGCTTCGGCTTCGCTGTGCCGACCGAGTGCGCGGGTGTTCCGACAGAGATTCTACAACCGCGCGAGACTTGGAGTGACACCAAGCGCTACGACAATGTCGCGAACTTGCTGGCTCAGATGTTCATCGAGAATTTCGAGCAGTACGAGGAAGGTTGCAGCGAGGAAGTTCTCGCATCCGCACCGCGTGTTCTCGAATGAGCCTCCAAGACACGGTCTCGGGATTCTTCCCAAATCATTGGGTACCCTTTGCTCCATCAAAACTTCTCCACATACTTCGAACTAAGCATCCATCTTACAATTCTAGAAGATGGTATTCTTTGAAATACCTGAAAATGCCATTACTTTATCTGGTTTGACTCAGAGGGTGAGACATGAACCTACCTATTCTGTATTCCTTTAGGCGATGTCCATACGCCATGCGCGCTCGTATGTCCATAGTTCGATCTGGATTCCAAGTTGAGCACCGAGAGGTCATCTTGCGAGACCGCCCAGCCCATATGATGGAAATCTCACCAAAAGGAACAGTCCCAGTATTACTCTTATCCGATGGAACGGTCATCGAAGAGAGCTTAGAGATCATGGAGCATGTGCTCCCGTGGGATTTAACGCAATATGAGGGAGAATGGGTAAGACGCAACGATGTCGAATTCAAATTCCATCTCGATCGTTATAAATATCCAAATCGCTACGATGACATAGATGAATTGGAACATAGAGCAGCAGCATGCAAATTCATAGAATCGCTTGAGAGAGAGATTCCTGACGGTAATCTGAGTGATGCGATTTTCCCCTTCGTTAGACAGTTCGCCAATCATAATCGTGAGTGGTTTGATGGGCAGAATTGGCCTAATGTGCATCAATGGTTAGCAGCAAATCTGGAATCAGAAGAATTCTCCGAATGCATGA
>DAHR01000007.1:4097-14790 GCA_002498525.1 Euryarchaeota archaeon UBA58 | reverse complement strand
CGTTTCGTGAACGAATTGCTCTCCAGATGGAATGAATGCGGGCTCATAACTCGGCTTCTCGCCCTCTTTGAGCATACTCATTCCGATGAGCCCGAGCAGCAGGCCACCCGCGGCCTGGAGACTGTACATCTCGACGTGCATGTAAGTCAGCAGTGCTTCACCACTGAAGGCGAAGAAGAGCAGTACCATTGTCGCGAATGCACACGCTCGAAAGGCGATTTTGCGAAGCGAAGCTGTGCTGCGCTCCGAGCCAAGGGTCAGGAAGAAAGCGATCGATGCGGGCGGGTCGACGACTACCAGCAGTGGGATGATTGCGAGTACCAGCGTACCAAGGTCCATAGAATGCGAGCGCCATGCGCCCCATATTTGAATCGCTCAGGTTGAACGATTCAGTTCACTTCTGAGACATTCTTCGACAGCGACGATGCTCTGCATCTGAATACCCGGAACTTCCTCAAGCATGAATACAGCGAATTCGTCGTCGCCTCGG
Organism: Euryarchaeota archaeon UBA58; assembly: GCA_002498525.1. GTDB lineage: Archaea > Thermoplasmatota > Poseidoniia > Poseidoniales > Thalassarchaeaceae > MGIIb-O1. The sequence continues at coordinate 14,300 of DAHR01000007.1, read as the reverse complement.
ATTCGCGTCTGCCATGCATCTCTGTACGGGAAAAGCGCGAAGACCGTGCCACCAGAAGCCAGAACCTGCTCACGACCAGTCAGTTGTATAGCCTCCTTCATACCGATTCCAAGGAACTCCTCACCGGCTTTTGATGGACGGAAATTGATGAGATTATTTCCACCAAGATCGGTCAATGCAGGGCCAGAATATCCACCGATTGCGATACGGTGTTCAGCGGACACGAGATTGTAAATATCTACGATCTTGTTGATTCTTGGTAACGCCTTGCCTTGCAGAACTCTGCGAGAGAGGGCTTCGGCTGATGGTCGCTTCTTGGTTGGGTCTATGCCTTGACGCCAGTAATAGTCGCGATATGCACGAACATTCGGCTCGTCGCGAAGCGCCTCGAGAGTCGTGCTTTGCCGGATCGATTCCTCGCGTAATGCCATCTCCTCATCACTCAACTCGTGCCAGCCACCCACGGGCCGTTCCACCTCGATGATGTGTGGTCGAGCTCCTTCCAAGTCCGGATGCCGGACCAACTGCCACTCGCTCATCAAGGCTCGACGGTTGGGTTCGATGAAGAATGAATCGCATCGCCACGAGAATCATCGACTTCATCGGCAGGCTTGAGTGGGGCAGCGGACTTCACCGTTCATGACTTGGATGAGTCTTGTAGGAAAGGGATTGTTCAGCGGCGCAGTCATCGTCGCTGCGAGTGAGATTGCGAAGAGGTCGGCAGCCTTCGGGGCATTGGTCGTCTCGCTGCCGCTGACCAGCATCATGGCGATGCTGGTTCTGTACCAAGACACACAAGATACTGCCCAAATCGCGGACTTCGCAGAGGGAATCCTCTGGCTCGTCCTGCCTTCATTGGTCCTTTTCGTGGTCCTGCCAAGCATGCTGCGCAGAGGCTACGGATTCGAGATTGCGATGGCTGCTGGAATCCTCGCGACTATCGCGGCCTATGCAATCGGCATCTGGGCCGCGCAATCTTATGGTCACGTGAGTTGAACCGCATACGGCGCCGTTGAATCAGTTTGACAGAACTTCATCGAGCAAGTCAATCGTCAGATCGATGTCTGCCTCGTTCAAGACCATCGGTGGCTTGATTTTGATGACGTTGTGGAGCGGTCCGTCAGTGCTCAGCAGCACGCCCCTCTCACGCATCTCGCCAACCAGGGCTTGCGCCTCCTCGGCCGCTGCCTCGAGTGTGTCGCGGTCGCGCACCATCTCGAAACCGAGGAAGAGGCCACGTCCGCGTACGTCCCCGATGATCGGGTGCTTGCTCTGGAGGTCTCGCAGACCGGCCATGAATCGCTCTCCAAGTGCCTCGGCGCGCTGCATCAATCCATCCTCCTCGATGACGTCGAGCACCGCCATCCCGATCGCACATGAGACTGGATTTCCACCGAAGGTCGAGAAGAATTCCATCTCCTCGAAGGACGCGGCGATCTCAGGTGTGGTGAATACCGCCGCCATCGGGTGGCCATTGCCCATAGGCTTGCCCAACACCACCACGTCGGGAATGACTCCCTGTTCCTCGAATGCCCACATGTGAGTGCCGACTCGTCCGAAACCGACCTGGACCTCGTCGGCTATGCACACACCTCCTGCGGCACGGATGTGCTCGAAGGCAGCGGCGAGGTAGCCAGCCGGCAGAGGAATCTGCCCCGCGCACGAGAGCATGGACTCCACTAGGAAGCCGGCTATCGGACCGGCACTCCTCACGATCTCGTCAAACTCGGCTGCGTGATCTCGCTCACCTCCCCTGAAAGTGTCAGGGATAGGCACCACGTGGACCCAAGGCTCGGGCTCGCCCTTGCCGCCCGGCCCTCTGAACTTGTACGGGCTGAGATCGATCAGCATGCCTGTGTGCCCGTGGTACGCGCCCTCGACCACGACCATATCATACGCATTCGTATGGGCGCGAGCGATTCGAACCGCGAGTTCGTTGGCCTCACTACCAGAGTTGACGAGGAAGCCGACGCTCAAAGGCTCTGGGAGGGTCGCTGCGAGCCTGGTGAGGTACTCAGTGAGACCATCGTAGACGTATCTGGTATTGGTATTCAGCAGCGCCATCTGGCGCTGACCCGCCTCAACCACTCTAGGGTTGGAATGGCCGACGTGACAGACGTTGTTCACGAGATCGAGGTACCGCGTGCCGTCGGTAGCATACAGGTACTGCATGCTGCCGTGGCTGATATGGAGAGGTTTGCCGTGGCCTATCGAGAGTGCCTTGCCGAGGTGCTCCGCGCGCAGCCGAAGGATATCGCCCAGAGAAGTGGACGACTCACTCGTCATCGAAGACCTCGATTTCGACCTTGCGCTTGACGAGGTCGGTGAACCTCGAGGAATAGCGAGTAGCACGCACGACATGATTGTCTATCCAGTGGTAATTCCCACCGCGGGGTTTGCCCATCAGCAGAGTGTGATAACGGAATCCTTTCTCAGCCAACCAAGCCTCAGTCGGCTCTCTAACAGCCTCAGTGCGCGCGGTGAAGAAACAAATCACATGGCCTTCATCATACCATCCGTTGATCGTCTCGATGGCGTCTGGGTAGGCTTCGGCAGTAGCCATCCGCTCAGGTTCCTCATTCGGAATGTCTTCTCCTATGGTGCCATCGATGTCGATGAGGTAATTCTTCTTGCCCTCGGGAACGACAGGACTCGCGCGCTTGCCATCCACACCGAACCGCTCTACCAATTCGTCCACACGAGTCGGCCGACATCGACCGTCCTTGAATGAGAGGGCTGATGGTTCTCTAGTCGATATGATTCGCCTGATTGTGGAACTCCTCATCCGGATTCCGAATGATTATCAAGAGAAGGTCTGACGGACTATCATGCCGGGATCCTACGACAGGAGTCGAAAGGCCGCCGTCGTTCGCCAAATCTCGAACAATTTCGACCAGGCGCTTTCGGTCTATTTCGGCACACAGACTCCCGATCCGGAGGCTGCACAGGGCTCTCACGATGCTTACGTCGCCGCCCTGAGAGCTCACGGAACCGATGTCACCGTCCTGCCAAGCCTCGATGATCACCCTGATTGCTGTTTCGTGGAGGATGTCGCCATCTCAGTCAATGGCAAGGCGATCATCCCGAAAATGGGGCATGACTCCCGTGAGGGAGAACAGAGCGCGGTCATCGATTATCTGGGCCGAAGTGCCGACATCGTTCACATGGACCCGGGCTGCACCATGGATGGAGGTGACATCGTCTTCCTCGATGACCGATACCTGATAGGAATCTCGACTCGGACCAACGAATCAGGCGCGAAGTTCCTTGCCGGTCATGTCAAAGAGTCAGGATACGATGTTGAATTCATCCACATCCCCGACACCGCACTGCACCTGACAACGGTTTGTTCATCCCCACGACCAGGGACACTCATCGCGGCCGAGGGCCACCTCGAACCTGAGCAGATTTGCCACCTTGCTGAAGAGGTGATCTGGGTACCCAACTCTGAGAGTTACTCAGCCAACACGATCGGATATTCGGGTGACCGAGTCCTCGTCGCCGGAGGTTATCCGACCATCCGACAACTGCTGCTCGATGCTGGATTCACCATCACATCGGTCGACATGGATGCCATTCGCGAAGCCGATGGCTCGCTCACCTGCCTGTCGCAGTTCAATGCCTGAGCGGCTGCGACCAGGCTCGACCCTGTCACTCAACACGAAAGCGAGGCATTCAACTGCGGACCACAGGTCCGCATGTTGTGTCCGCCCGCGCACTTCCTGCTGTTGGCATGATCATGCTGATGCTCCTGAGTTCGGTCGGCGGCTGTTTCTGGCGAGGCGATGACGCCGCCGGGCCTGAAGATCTGACCCTGTCGGCCGAAGGAATCTCCGCCGGCTTTTTCCAGGATGTGGGCTTTGAGGCGAAGGCCTCGATGTCCGTCTTCATTCCGTATCTGATCATCGATCCGAGCACCCTCTTCGTGCAGAACTCGACGGTGCTCGACCTGTCTCGCGGTGAGAGACTGAGTGTCTCGATTCTCGCTCCGCCGCGAACCGAAACGATGCTCTTCATGATCGGTGAATCGGGTCGCCAGAACTGGCCTATCAGGAACCAAGAGGAATCTTGGGTTTCTTGGCTTTCCCGAAGTGGTGAACGAGGCGAGGCTGGCAATGGAATCATCCGGGTCGCACACGGTCTCAACTCGACTTACGACAGCGTCAATCACAGCAGCGAGACCGGTGGCGCTGTCGGAATTCGGACATTCAACATTCAGCGTGGAATGGACCTCGGTCTAGAGGTCGGAGGTGCCCATTCCACTGGAATCATCCACGGAAGAACGGTCTATGACAGGCTGTACGAAATCACCGACCCAGCAATCAGCCTGTTCAGCGTCGATGGCCGTCAAGGCTACTACGACAGATGGGCTGGTCAGGGTAACGCCGCATACGAAGATGGGGCGCAGTACCTCATTGACGAGCTGTCCTCATTCGGTCTAGAAGTTCGTCAGCACCGTTTCGAATTCACCGACATATTCCGCGTTCAGAATCCAGAGGCATACAACATCTGTGCCTACAAATGGGGCAGTGAGTCAATCGATGAATGGCTGGTCTTCGGCGCTCATTTCGATATCGCCCCGCCCGCCAACGCGGTCATTCTCGACCCTCACACCACCGGCTCGCGAAGTTACGGCACCCGCGTCGGCGCCTACGACAATACCGCTGGAACATCGATGGTGCTCGAGACCGCGCGTGTATTGGCAAACTTCGAAAGTCGCCGAACGATGGTTTTCTGCCTCTGGTCCGGTGAGGAGGGAGGCAAGCGCGGCTCGGATTATTGGACCGAATACTACGTCGCCGAAGACCATCCAGAAGTCACGGTGACGAATTACATCAATCTCGACATGGCTGGAGTGAACTGGCCGGGAGGCGGGGGGGCACCGCACGGTGATCCGGACCCGCAGATAGACGAGAATGGATATCCGAAGGATTCCGAGATCTGGCCGATGCGTGTCTATATCGGGCCATCTCTCGACCACGATGTTGTCAATCAACCGGGAATGGTCGGCCTGTCGAACTGGATTGGCTCGGATGCTCTGGGCCTCGAAGAGCAGATGGGGACTCTCGTTGGCGTCAATTATTCTGATGACACATGGAAAACCGATGTCTGGCTCGACATGGACAGGCCGGAAATCATCGTCTACGAGGACACGACGGCGAGAAGCGACCACGCGAGTTTTCAAGAGAATCTCGGTACTGTAACCGTTGGTTTCGGTGGACTGGTCGATGGTTATTGGTGCTACCACCAGACCTGTGACACGCTGCAGGAAATGGAGGATTGGATGGACACCAATGGCAAGGGCTACGGCGAGGAGAACACTGGTGTAGCCAACCTCGTCAACAGTCTGGACCTCATCACCTGGTGGGCTTTGCTGATCTTCTTCCACTGCGACGAGTCACCAGTTCTCAACGCCTATCTCTGAGACGAATTGACTGAGGCCGCCTCAAGTTTGAAGGGAGGGGGGCAAAATGTATTGGCGCATCGCGCCACCTCCCAACCTGTCATCTTCAGTCATTTTGATCCTTCATATCGGGCGCGGTGCACCTGATCAGAGAAGGCTGGGCAAGTGCTCGATATTGAACCATATCAGGCTCGCACAGATGACGAACCAGACCCAGAAGATGGTATCTGACCAGGTTTTGATCTTCTTGCCGTCGAGCGGCCCGAAAGGTAGCATGTTGAAGGTCCCGAGAATCGCATTGCCCCACATCCATGGAATGATTATCACTTCGAGGATTGGATTCGCTGTAGCTCCCATCAATACCGTGCCAAGACCAAGGCTCCATAGCGCTACATTGGTGATGGGTCCTGCCAGAGCTATCTTACCGAATTGACTTCGGCTTGTGTTCCCAACCACCATCACCGCTCCAGGAGCCATGAAGACGATGCCGAACGCGGCGGCCAGCAGTACACCGACGCGCAACCCGCCTGGTGAGGCTCGGAATTCAGCCCAGCATCCGTAATGACGGGCAGCGACTTTGTGTGCCATCTCGTGTAAGACGAAGGCAGGGGCCAAGGCGAGAAAGTAGACGATGCCGCCAAATACGAAGGTCTGTGGAGAGGCCAGAGCGCCCCAGATTCCATTCGTCGTCATGAAGGCGAGGGCGATGGTGAAGGCGAGGGTGGCTTGCGACAGATGCTGGACCTCGATCTTCGAGAAATGCCATATCGAGCCGGTGTGGACTATCGTCGGGCGTTGCTGAGGCTGCTGCCCGAAGATTCGGAAGAATGGCTGCCCCCCACCTTCATTCGCCAACACCACTCTGACGTGAGGTTTCCGCCAAGCACCGTCATCGCGGGCTCGAGCATGGGTGCGAGGCGACTTGCTGCGATCGAATGGATCCGCCTCGAGGCGCGAGGCTCGGGGATCCCTTTTGGCTGCCATCTGGACGCTTCCTTGCCACCGACTCGTTTGAAGGCTCGGTGCGCTCAATCCTCTTCCAGAAGCTCACCGATTTCAGCAATCAGATCGTCCCAAGTTGGAACTTCCTGAGGTTTCTCAACCCCGAACATCGCCAGCATCTCCTCGCGCTCAGCCGCATCGGGAGGGCGCTTTGCCCAAGGACTCTGATTGGCTACGTCCTTGATCAATGACCTGTCCTGCTTCCTCCTCTGACGAGCAAATCTGGCTTCTACCTGTTCGATCGTCGTCGCCTCTTCGATTCCTTGATGAGCGTCGATCAGTCGCTGGTAGACCAACATCGACTCTCCATGAATCGTATCGTCGATGTGTTTGCTCGGCTCTGCCAGCATCGTCACGAACTCGCGCGCCAGCCGCTCAGCCTTGCTCGAGGCTGGTCCGCTGGTCAGCCTCTCCCGCGCCCGTGCGTGCGATTCAATGCAAACGCGGCACCTCTCGCTGCCCGCCACGTCCGCGGCATCGCAGGTCAGGCAACAGACTGCGAAGCCCATCTGCTCCATCGCTCGTCTAGGAAGTGACATAGGCAACACCTGCACATACGCGATGGAGATGAATGCTCCCGCTGCCGGAGCATTCACCAGAAAGCAGGGTGGGGGTCTGTCAATTCTGTAATCCATCTCCGCACGGCTGAGGCGAACATCTATTGGACATGGGTCAACTGACCTATCGAGAGGTGGCTATGCAATGGAAGAAGGTATCGAAATCACTGCTGACATGAAACAAGATCGAGGGAAATTACTCGTCGAAGCCCGTATCGAGAACAATTCGGAGGAACCGATCGAGGGAATCAAGATGTGCGTACGCTATGACTCATCTGACTTCTCTGTTCGGGGCGGAGCCTGCGTGAGGATGGGTTACGTCTTGCCTGGCGGTGCACGGACTCACAAATTCATTCTTGAACCGCGCCATCTGACCGAGAATTCGGAGTTGCGAGTCAGGGTCAAGGGGCGCATCCGCGAGGCTGCGATTACAAATGAGATCGTGTTGGGTACTGTGAACATGAAGGTCTCGAAGAAGGGTTACCAGCGTGGTCACCGACTCTTGCAAGAGTGATTACTTTCGCTTCTTGAGAAGTTCCGCCTTCTGTATGATGATGCCGGCACTGAGCAATAACACCAACGCCGCAATCGCCATCACCACGGTCATATCGACAGTTTCGTCAGCTCTCGGAGCTTCCGGCTCGGGTTGAGGTTCTGGCTGAGGTTCGGCTTCAGATTCTAAGAAGACGATGGTCAACTCGTCCTCAGCCGTCGATGAGCCGAAAGATACTGTCACGATGACGGTCTGGCCATCGACGACATTGACCATCAGCAGATGAGTTCCTTCAGAGATTCGCCCGTAGACTTCATCGCCAACGACGACCTCTGCTCTGCAGCCACCTTCACAACTCAGCGTCATGGCGATTCGAGCCATTCCTGGCTCGCTCATCTCTTGCAGCAACTCAAGACTGACCGAGACTGCCGGACAACCGTCCAAGGAACCGGGAGTTTCTGGACAGGACTCGGCCGAATCATTGAGACCATCACCATCTGTGTCGCGCTGACTTGGACCGCATCCGTTCCGGTCTACTTCCTCACCTTCTGGCGTTCCCGCGCAAAGGTCATCGGAATCCACGAGGCCATCACCATCGCTGTCGCGCTGACTCTCGCCACACCCTGCATCGTTGGCGGCGTCTTCTGGCGATGTCCATGCACATTCGTCGAAAGCGTCGGCTACTCCGTCTCCGTCACTATCTCGTTGGTATGCGGCGCAGCCGCTCGCATCGACCTCTTCTGCGGCAGTGGTACCGGGGCAGGAATCGAAGGCATCGAAGATTCCGTCGTCGTCAGAATCTCTCTGATAGGCTGAACAGCCATTATCGTCAACTGCTCTTTCTGGTTGTGTTCCTGGGCATTGATCGAATGCGTTGACGATGCCGTCGGAATCGTAATCAGCCTGTGTCCCGCTGCATCCCCAAGCGTCCACCGAGACGCCTACAGGAGTGGTTTCGGGGCATTGGTCGGTCGCGTCCGAGACGCCATCGCTATCTGAGTCCAATTGGCTGGGCGAGCAACCGGCTTCGTTGGCTTGCTCACCTGTCGGCGTGTTCTGGCAATCGTCGTCTGGGTCGAGCACGCCGTCTCCATCGCTATCGACGGGCGGGGGGCAACCCATGCTGTCAATCTCGCCACCCGGCATCGTGTCGTCACAATCATCCTCGGTGTCTGCCATTCCGTCGCCGTCGTAGTCAGACACACCGACTGCCTCCCTGAAAATCAGTGATAGCAGGCGATGGATCGGTGCTGTCGGATGCTTGTTGTCGAAGAATATGAAGCGATTCGGGACGGGGTCTATCGGGTCGTCGCTGTCACAGGTTATGCCATCGTGATGGCAAGCAGAATGGGTGACATTGTTGAATCCGAAGGCCGAGGGATTCCAGTAAGCTTCCTCGAAGGCCCCCCAGATAGGAATCACGCTGACGTCGACGCTGTGCTGGGCTGCGAGCGTTGTCGCCAATGTCGCGACCGCGGAGTTGAAGTCAGAGATGACCGCGGCCTTGGCAGCCTTGTCCTCATCCGAGTCGTCTCGGAATTCGGGGATTCTGTCAATAGGTGGTATTTCGAATAGAATCAGTCTCTCTGCCCCATCGCTGATCAATTGCTCAGCGTGTTCATTGATGTTGTTCACCAAGTCTTGACTGTTGTCAGCGCCGTTACGCACGTCGTTGCCACCAGCCCACAGACCGACGACTTCGTCGCTGTTGATATCGAAAGAATCAGTATATTCGTCGACCTGCTGGCCGACATTGGGAATCACCCAGAGATAGTATCCATTCTCTGTCGTCGCGCCTCCGTAGGCGCGATTGTTTCCGGCATCAGTGCGCTGCGCCGTAACCGTGTTGATGCCGAGCCAATCATGCACCCTCTCCAGCCAGACATTGCCATTGGTGAAGCGTCCGCCGAAGTATGGTGGGCTCTCGGGCGTGCCCCAGTCACGGTATGCATTGCCGGTGTCGGTGAGGCTGTCACCGAAGAGAATCAGATCATCCCAATCTGGCGCAATCATCTTTCGGAAAACCGAGAACTTCTCCGAAATAGAAACCGCACTCGTCGGCTCGCCCGCCTTCTCGAGGGTTGCTGTCAAGAGATAGAGATGCGAATCGGTGGAGAAATGCCAGACTTCGAGGGTTTTGTAATGATTCGAGCCTGATGGTTGGAAATAGATCGTATCCGAGGCCAGAGAGGTCCCTTGAGTCGTGTTTCCCTCTTTGAGGTTCCAAGTCAGGATATAGGTATCAGTATTCGACAATCCTGAGGCGCTGAACACCGCTTGGAAGGATTCGTCGGACATCAGGATGCGGTCATTGAAATCGACGCTGAGGGTCAAGTCTGCATCCTTGGTGCTGGCGCTTCCCGAAGCTAGGCTGCCGGCGCTCGAAATCAGCAGCAACGACACGAGGATTAGAGAGCTCAATCGTGTCGTCATATTCGGCCTCCGACGGCGGTGCATTAATGAAAGCGACTGTTGAATGCGCCGTTCACGCAACAGACGGTAACACGTATCACTCTCAAACCTGCGGATTCAGGGCATCGAGGTTGCTGTGACCTCCGTGGGTTCTGCCATCTCCGTCTCTGGGTTGGTCCGCGGATATGGTTCTGGCAAGAATCGTGTCGATGTTCTGCAGGGCTTGGACATGGATGTTCAGAGTGGTTTCATCTATGGATTATTGGGGCCATCAGGCTGTGGGAAGGCGACCCTTCTCAAAGTTTCATTCGGCTTTCTGTCGCCCGAATCTGGTG
>DAHR01000007.1:0-3905 GCA_002498525.1 Euryarchaeota archaeon UBA58 | reverse complement strand
CTGGGCATGTACCTCTTGACGAGGTAGGCATTGACCAGAGCCACGATTGCGGGCGCCACTGCGGCATCCGTCATCCCCTCGACGAAAGCCCACCTCGCATTCTCGATTAGTTCGGCCCCAAGCACGTTACCCTGAGCAAGTAACTCTCCTCCTATCCGCATGGCTGCTGGAAACGACTCGGAGACAACCCCCGAATGTTCCTCCAGACCACCGGGCACCACCATTTTGCTCTGGTAGATCTCGTTGACCACACTGCCGACGATTGCGATTCCAAAGGCCCCTCCAACTTCCCTGCTAGCATCGTTCGTCGCACTGCCCACTCCGGCCTTGTCATGTGGTATGGAATCCATCACCATGGTCGTTGACGGTGCCATCGTGAGGCCCATCCCCATACCGGTCAGGAAGAAGATTAGACCCAGAACGAGATAATCTGTACCTACCTCGACAGTCGTGAATATTAGCATCGCCGTGGCGACTAGGGTGAGCCCGAAAGCCACCACGTTGTTGTTCCCAAACTTCGCGCATAATCGGTCACTGTTCGCAGCGGCAGGCATCAGCCCCAGCGGCAGTGGTAGGAAGCGCAGGGCCGCCTCGAACGCGCCATGGCCTCGAACCAGCTGGAAATGCAGCATTTGGGTGAACATGAAGGAGAACATCACGAAGAACGCTAGGCTGATGGCAATGAGGCCCAGAGTGAAACCTCGGTCCCGGAAGAACTCAATGGGCAGCATTGGGTGCTCCACTCGTCTCTCCCATCGCACGAACAGGATAGCGAGAATCAGACCCAGTGTCCCGAGGCCCACGACCTCATTACTGGTCCACCCGGAGCTCGGACCTTCGATGATGGCGTACAGAATAGAGCCAAGCGCGCCGACAGAGAGAACCGCACCGACGGGATCCAAAGGAGTCTTCTTCTCGTCGCGCGAGTTAGGCACCAGTAGCATACCCAGAGCCATAGCTAGAGCGATTATCGGGGGGTTAATCCAGAAGACCATCCTCCAGTCGAAGTTCTCCACCGCCCATCCTCCTACCAGCAGGCCGATGGGCGCACCTATCCCGGCCATGCCGACCCAGATGCCGACCGCCTTGCCTCTTTCCTCAGGAGGGAATACCACGACGATAATTGACAGGGTCGCCGGCATCACCAGAGCCGCTCCCAGCCCCATTAGAGCCCTGGCACCTATCACGTGATCAGATGTCGTGGCGTACTGGGCGGTTAGTGCAGAAACCAGCCCCACTACTGCTAGGCCGCCCATCAGAGCCGGCTTGCGCCCGAAACGATCCCCCACGGCCCCCATAACCAGCAACATCCCGCCGAACACCACGACGTATGCGTCCATAATCCACTGGAGTTCGGTGTTGTCCGCCCCCAGATCCTTCGAGAGCTCGGGCAGAGCTACATTGACGGTGACGTTATTCAGCAGGGTGATTACTAGGCTCAGACTCATCACACCAAGAATCAGCCATCTCCTCTCGTGTACTGTCTGCGCGTCCATGGCCTAGGCAACAACAGGCGACTCATGAATGCCCATGCTGTGAGTAGGATTGATGACGGTCGAGGCGGAGTGGAGCACGCGAGCCTACCCCAGTCCTCGATGAACATGATGGGTTTCGCCGTCTGTTGCCTATGCTGCTCTCCGGCATTCTCTGGCCGCCAGATCGCTGCGTTCGAACGATTGAACACCAGCGGGAAGGATTCATCCGCAGCCGAGTGAAGGCTCTTCACGATGGAAGGACGCTCAGGTATCGCTTCAGCACTCGCAGTGGCTTCGCGCGGGCACCGATGAGTACGAGATGAGTCGATGAGCGCCGATGCAGAATGGCTCATCTCGATGCTTTCAACTGAATATGACCTTCGCCCTCCCAGATCGATGGCTGCTGAGGCGAAGTATCTCTCGAATCCAAATTCGGTGCTTCTGCACGACAAGGCAGGTATTGCAATCGGTCACGCGGCCCTGATTCGATTAGGGTCTGATCTGGAATTGGTCTGCGTCGTCATCGCCCCCGAGAAACGTGGTACTGGCCTCTCGCACCACCTCATTCAAGAGGTTCTCGCAAAGCGTTCTGGTCGAGGTCGAGTGCTTTGTTGGACGCGCTCACGAAGCCTCGCTTCGACCTTGCTTGTCGCTGGCTTCGAGCGACGGTCTTGGCCTGGATTCACCATGGCCCTCAGAGTCTTGGCCGACCGGACTCTCAGAGTCCTTCGACAATTGTTTGGTCTTCACTTTGGCAGATTATGGCACCAAACCCTGCACCTTGGACAATACAATCTGTATGTCCTCGAGTGAAGACGACTCGAATGATCAACCGAGTCGGCGATTGAGTTCGGTGAGCAAAAGCCGAGGTATCTCCGTACCGATGACCCGCCGCTCGCCGTCTGGATGCTCGAATCCAAGAGATGTTGCATGCAAGCATAATCTGTTGACGCTGGCCATGCCGAATCCGTGCCGGTTATCGCCAGCGACCGGGCAACCGAGGTGAGCCATGTGTAGGCGGATCTGGGCTCTGCGACCGGTGTCGATCTTGATGTGAATGAGGCTGTGTGCGGGTCCGACTTTCTCTAGTCGCCAGTGTGTGATGGCTTCGCGGCCGGCTCTTTTTCCCTTATCGACCAGTCTCACACGCTTGTCTTTGGACTCCTGAATACGCAGAGTGATGCTACCGGACTTCGCCTCCGGTTCGCGGTGCACGACCGCATGGTAGATTCGCTCTATGGTGCGATCTTTGAATTGTGATTGGAGGAAGTCCTTGGTCTCTGGCGTGCGCGCGAATATCATGCAGCCTGAGGTATCTCGGTCGAGCCTGTGCACCAGCAGTGCGCGGCTTCGTCCGTTCTCCCATGCCCATTTCGCCGTGCGGTCGAACATCGTGTCCGCCTCACCGTGGTCTGTGGCCACCGAGAGCAGGCCAGCGGGTTTGTCGACGATGATGACTTCGTTGTCGGAATAGATGACCTCTGGCTCGGGAATCTCCTCTTTGGGCTTGCTCAGCGGCTTGTCGCCATCTGCACGGGCGAGTACTTCGACGGTCGAGCCGGTTTTGAGCGGCATATTGGCTCGGCTCGCCTTCTGGCCATCGACTCGAACCCTGCCGTGGTCTACCATTCGGCGCAGAGAATTGCGCTTCGCGGTAGGGTGCAAGAGAGCGAGAACGTCGATGAGGGGGGCTGCGGTCTCAACCACGATTGAAGGGTCCGCCATGTCTGCGCCAAGGAAGAACGGCCATCAATGTTGGTGGCGGGGAGGGACTGCAAGACTCATCAAGCAGAAACCGTCAGAATGGACGATGAGTGCTATGGGCGAGAGCGGGGAGGGTGATGTCGGCGTCAAGACCCTCGATGCTGCTGAAGAGATTCTGCACGCGAGGAGAATCGACAGAATCCTTGGATATGTGCGAATGAAGATGGACGTGGCTCTAGCCGCCAACAACGAACTATCCTCCACCCGGACCCAGATGGTCCAGATGGGTGCTTTCCTTCTCGTCGCCTTCGTCATCGGCACGGGAGGAGTGGAATCACTGCTGGAGTGGAAAGAGGATTCTCTGGCCGTTGCCGCCGTCAGCGCGCTGGTTGTCTCGCTCTTCGTTCTGCGCGCGACTAGGACGAGTGCGATTTATACGGACATCGTGATGGATGAATTCCACGCTCTCGAAACCATCTATTCGCTCATCGTCTGGGAGACTGCAGACGACCTCGAGGCTCTGACCGCAGAGATCGCTGCTGTCGAGCGCGGAACCAGAAGCCGCATCGATGCTGAGAACAAACGCCATCGCCTCCTCACTGGAACGATTTTGCATACGATGATCCATTACGAAAGGCATAGCCCTTTCCAGGACGACATCGGTCAGAGTGAGCATGTTCTTCCGGTCTCTAACCTCGATGGGCATCGCCACGGCTGAGGCTCGGT